>DASRRU010000001.1:0-15192 GCA_035656795.1 Phenylobacterium sp.
GTTCACCGGCACGACCAGGGGCGTCGTCGTCGCCAGCTTGTAGGGCACGCCGGCGGCCTTGGCCTTGTCCTCAGGCAGGATGTTGGAAATGAACTCCGGGATCTTCTGGTCGGGATATTCGTAGCCCCAGTACCACTGATAGCCCGTGGCCTTCACGGTCATGTAGGGCTTGGGCATGTCGTGATATTCGAAGAGCAGCTTGAACGAGAACACCGCGATCACCACCAGGATCAGCACCGGGACCAGGGTCCAGATCACCTCCAGCGGGGTGTTGTGGCTCCACTTGGCCGGCACCGGATTGGCGCGCTTGTTGTAGCGGATGGCGATCCAGATCAGCAGCAGCGCCAGCACGAACAGGGTGATGGCCGTGATGACCGGCAGCAGGATCGCATTGTGGAAGAAGATCGCGTCGTGCTTCAGGGGGGTGACCCCCGGCTGCATGTCGATCGCGCCATTGGTGGGCTGGCCGATCAGATCGTCCGCCAGCGCAGATGCGCCCCAGAACGCCGTCAAAGCACCTGTCGCGATCCCTGCCGCCAGCGCCCGCATTCCCTGAAACCTAGACTGCATGTCCCCTCGGTCTGACTTGTCGGTCATATCGCGCGAATCTGACGATCCAGCCGACTGTACAGAACGGCGCGCGTACGCTCACGCGCCGCCTTAGCCCTTCATCGCGGGTGCATACGCGCATCGCTTGGGCTTGCCAAGGCGCGAGCGCACACCCGTGGTCCGCCCGTCCGTGACGTGAGTGCGAGAAGGCGCGGCGCGCCCGCATTCCAGCCGTTTCGCCGACTCGCGTTCGGAGGGCGCCAAGGCCGCCAAAGCCACGTTTTCCTTGCGTCCGGTCCAGGTGGCCACGATCCGCAAGGCGTTCGATTCGCTGATGAACCCGAAGCCCGAAGGGCTGGGACCGCGGACCACCGCGCGACGGCGGAAAATGTGCAGTGTCCGGAACCGGCGCTGTGGGTCATGCTGGAGAAATGATCCGCGGTGCGGACAGCGGTTCGAGGTCGCGGGGCCGTCGCGCGGCGGCGGGGTTCCTGCTGGGAGCCCTGCTCCTCGCCGGGGCCGCCGCGGCGCAGACTCGCGGCGGGAGCCGCCCATCGAGCCTGGCGGGCCTGTGGACCAACGTGTCGGCCACGCCTTTGGAGCGGCCGGCGAGCCTCACCGGCCTGACGGCGACAGACGCCGAGGCGGCCGCTTACCTCAAGATCTACGCCGCCGACAACGCGGCTGACGACGCCAGCGGCGTGGGCGGCGGGGACTCCGAATGGTGGGAGCGCGGGACGCAGCTGCGAATCGATGGCCGGCGCCGCAGCTCGATGATCGTCGATACCGCCGACGGCGGGCTGCCCTGGTCCGGCGCGGGGCGGACGACCGCGGCGCGGGTCATGACGTCCAACTACGACAACCCCGAACGGCGCCCACCCGGAGAGCAGTGCCTGATGGGCGGGTCGGGCTCGGCCAGCGTGCCGATGCTGCCGCACCGTTCCAGCAGCCGCTACATGTTCGTCCAGACTCGCGACCAGGTGGCGATCTGGATGGAGTCGGGCCACGACCCCCGGATCATCCGCCTGAAGGCCGAACCGCGGCTGCCTTCGAACCCCTGAAATCGGCCCAAATCCTTACCTCGCGCTAACCACGGTGAACGATGTTGGGTCTCGGCCGCGACGTTGCACGCGCCGAGCGTACCGATTACCGCGTATCCCCCGGCGCGCGCCCCCTTCTCGCGCCGGGGTGACGCCGGCTCAGCCGCAGCCCGTTCATATCGACCTGCGCAGGCCGCGGCGCCGAAGCCGGGTGACGCGGGGACCTGGGCTCCCTATCTTCGGAGGCATGAACGCCATGTCCCCCGCCCCCTCGATCCTCGAATCCGCCGGCGTCGACCCCAAGCGCGCCGAAGCCATACTGGGCGACGCCCTGCAGGGCGCCGACGACGGCGAGCTGTTCGTGGAGCGCTCCGAGAGCGAGAGTTTCCTGTTCGACGACGGGCGGCTGAAGTCGGCGGCCTATGACGCCGCCGAGGGGTTCGGCCTGCGGGTGGTGGCCGGCGAGACTGCGGGCTACGCCCACGCTAGCGAAATCTCGGAGGCCGCGATTCGGCGCGCCGGCGACTCGGCCCGGCTGGCGAAGCGGGGCTACGCGGGCGCCGCGGCGGAGGCCCCGCGCGCCACCAACGCCAAGCTCTACGGCGAGGAAGACCCGCTGGCTTCCCCTGATTTTTCCGACAAGGTCAGCCTGCTGCAGGAAATCGACGCCTGGGCCCGCGCCCGCGATCCGCGGGTGGTCCAGGTGATGGCCTCTCTCGCCGGAGAGCGCCGCACCGTGGAGATCCTGCGCGCCGACGGCCGCCTGATCCGGGATGTGCGGCCCCTGGCGCGGATCAACGTCCAGCTCACCGTCGAACGCGACGGCAAGCGCGAGAGCGGCTACTCGGGCGCCGGCGGCCGCGCCGGCTTCGAGGCCTGGATCACGCCCGACCGCTGGCAGGAACAGGTGGACGAGGCGCTGCGTCAGGCGCTGGTCAACCTCGACGCAATTCCCTGCCCCGCCGGCGAGATGGACGTGGTGCTGGGCCCCGGCTGGAACGGTGTCCTGCTGCACGAGGCGGTGGGCCACGGCCTGGAAGGCGACTTCAACCGCAAGGGCACCTCGGCCTTCTCCGGCCGGCTCGGCGAGCGGGTGGCCGCGCCTGGAGTCACCGTCTTCGACGACGGGGCGATCCAGGGCCGCCGCGGCTCGCTGACCGTCGACGACGAGGGCACGCCCACCGGTCGCACCGTGCTGATCGAGGACGGCATCCTGGTGGGCTACATGCACGACCGGATGAGCGCACGGCTGATGGGCCTGGAGGCCACCGGCAATGGCCGCCGGCAGTCCTACGCCCACATGCCGATGCCGCGGATGACCAATACCGGCATGATGGCCGGCGCCACGCCGCGCGAGGAGATGATCGCCTCGACCAAGCGCGGGCTCTATTGCGCCAACTTCGGTGGCGGCCAGGTGGACATCACCAACGGCAAGTTCGTCTTCCAGTGCACCGAGGCCTACCTGATCGAGGACGGCAAGGTCACCACGCCGGTGAAGGGCGCCACCCTGATCGGGGACGGCCCCTCGGCGCTGACGCGTGTGACGATGATCGGCGACGACTTCTGCTTCGACAACGGCGTGGGCGTCTGCGGCAAGGCCGGCCAGAGCGTGCCGGTGGGCGTGGGCCAACCGTCGCTGAAGATCACCGGGCTGACGGTCGGCGGCACCAGCGTCTGAAATCCTAACGCGGGGCCATAGGGAGTGGCCGCCTGCGACACGAACGGTTGAATTCTGTCCGCGAATTAATCCACCTTACGGGCATTTAATTGGCGCGGCGGCGGCGGCGCAGATCAGGTCCCCACGTTCTCGGGGAGCCTGTTCGGCATGTTGGTCTTCGTCCTTGCGCAGGCGGCCGCGGCGGCCGTCGCCCCGGCATCGGCGCCGGCTCCGGCCTCCGCCGTCGCGCAGCCGGCGATCGTCAGCTACGCCCCGGACTTCTTCACCAAGATCAGCCCGAACACCGCGCTGGACATGGTCAACGCCCTGCCCGGGTTTGCGCTGGACACCGGAAACGGCGTCCGCGGCTACGAAGGCGCGGCGGGAAATGTGCTGATCGACGGCCAGCGCCCGGCGACCAAGAGCGAGGGCGTCGACTCGGTCCTGCAGCGGATGCTGGCGACCCACGTGGCGCGCATCGACGTGATCCGTGGCGGGGCCCCCGGCATCGACATGCAGGGCAAGACCGTGATCGCCAACGTGATCACCCAGCAGCAGAACGGCGCGCGCGGCATTTTCCACTACGCCGACCAGCACAGCTCGGACGGCCGCCGCTGGGGCACCCTGCGGATCGAAGGCTCGGGCAAATTCGGCGAGCGCAGCTGGGAAGGCGGCGTGACGGTATCCGGCTTCACCGACGACGGCTTGGGCGACGGACCGCGCACCGTGACCAACGGAGATGGAACGCCCAACGCCTCGGCCCACATCCACAGCCAGGGCTGGGGCACCCAGTCGACCGTCACCGGCGCGACGGAAGCGCCGCTGGCCGGCGGCAGCCTCAGGCTCAACGGCCGGGTCAGCGGCCAGACCTACGACTCGGCCGAGCTCGACGGTTTCCATTTTCCCGACACCCACACCGAGCACGACCACCAGGACGACAACTACCTGCAAGGGGAGCTCGGCGCGCGCTACAGCCACGGCTTCGGGGCGCGGACCATCGTCGAGATCGTGGCGCTGCGGCAGGACAAGCACGAGAAATACGCCGACGCCTTCGACACCCCTACCGACGCCCAGGTCTTCCAGCAGGACACCGACACCTCTGAGACCATCCTGCGCGGGGTGGTGAAGTTCCAGCAGAAGCCGAGGCTTTCGTGGGAGGCCGGCGCGGAGGCTGCCTACAACACGCTCCAGAACCACATTCTGTTCTCCGACAACGGGGTGTTCACGACGCTGCCGGCCGCCGATGTCCAGGTCGACGAGACGCGTGGAGAAGTCTTCGGCAAGGCGGTCTGGCGGCCCTTCTCGCCGCTGACCATCGAGGGCGCCGTGCGCGAGGAGGGCTCGAACATCGCCTCCAGCGGCGACGTGACCCTGTCGAAGAGCCTTTACTATACCAAGCCCCGAATCGCGGTGACCTGGGCGCTGGATGCCGACGACCAGCTCCGCTTCCGCTATGAACGCGAGGTGGGCCAGCTGGACTTCACGGCCTTCGTGGCCTCGACCACGCTCAACGCTGGCGTCGTCACCGCCGGCAACCCGAACCTCGTCCCGCAGCAGGACTGGGCCAGTGAGATCGCCTACGAGCGGCGCTTCTGGGGTGGCGGCAGCGTGGTGCTCACGGCGCGCCACCTGGAGATCACCGACGCCGTCGACCGCGCCCCGATCCGCGCCCCGGACGGCAGCTTCTTCGATGCGCCGGCCAATATCGGCGCCGGCAGCGAGAACGACTTCCTGGTCACCTGGACCCTACCTCTCGACAAGCTCGGCCTGAAGGGCGCGCAGATCCGCGGCGACTACACCCGCCGGATCTCGGAGGTGACCGACCCTACCACCCACGAACGCCGGCCGATCAGCAACCTGCACCCCTCCGACTGGGACGCCCACTACAGCCAATCGGTCGGTAAATTCATCTACGGCGTCGACCTGTTCGGCGGCTGGCAGCAGCGCAACTACCGCTTCAACGCCATTCAGATCGACAAGCTGCAGACCTATGTCACGCCCTTTGCCGAGTGGAAGCCGAACCCCAAACTGAGCTGGCGGATCGAGCTCGACAACGTCACCGCCCGCGGCTTCAGGCACACCTTCGAGAACTGGAATGGCCCCCGGAACCAGGTTCCCCTGAACCTGGTGGACCTGCGCAGCGTCCACCCCGGCCGGGTGGTCTACATCCGCCTGCGGAAGACATTCGGAACTTGAGTGTTGAGCGGCGCCCCCATCGAGCCCGCGCCGGATCGGAAATTAATTTACGCACGTAATTGACACCCGGCTGCGGGGCAGCCCAGGGTTGTGGGTTCGGGAGATTGGGGATTCATGTTCTTCTTCGTGATTGCGCAAGCGGCCATAGCCGTCGTGGCGGCACAACCCGCCGCCCCGCCGCAGGAAGGCGTGACCACCTACAGGCCTGATTTCTTCGCCGCCTACCGGCCGGCCAACGCGTCCGAGATGGTGGCCCGCCTCCCCGGCTTCACCCTCGACACCGGCTCTGGCGTGCGAGGCTATGACGCCGCGGCCGGCAACGTACTGGTGGACGGCCAGCGGCCCGCCACCAAGGCCGATACCCTGGACCAGCTGCTCTACCGGATCCCGGCGAGCTCGGTCGACCACATCGACGTCATCCGCGGCGGCGCGCCCGGAATCGACATGCAGGGCAAGACGGTGATCGCCAACGTGGTGCGCAAGGCCGGCGGCGCCTTCCATGGCCTTCTGGCCTACCAGAACACCGGCCTGGCCGACGGTCGCAACTACTGGGCCAGCCGCGCCGAGGGCTCGGGCAAGCTTGGCCCCGGGACCTGGGAAGGCGGCCTCTTCATGGGCCAGGGCCCAGACAGCGGCCAGGGCGACGGACCGGTGAGCACGGTCGACCCGCACGGCAAGCTGCAGCAGCTCGGCCGCATCCACGCCCAGGGCGAGGGCTTCAACCTGGTGCTCAACGCCGCCGCCGAGGAGCCGCTCTGGGGCGGACGCCTGCGCATCAACGGGCGCATCAACAGCTCGCCCTACGACTCCGACGAAACCGACAGCTTCACCGTCCCCAGCGCCTCCACCACCCACGAGCACCAGGACGACAACGTCTTCCAGACCGAGCTCGGCGCCCGCTACACCCATTCTCTCGGCGCGCGGACCAATCTAGAGACCGTGTTGCTGCGGCAGGACAAGTCCGAACGCTACGTCGACAACTTCCAGTCACCCGGCGACGCCCAGATCTTCCATCAGAACACCGTCACGGCGGAAACCATCGCCCGCGCCGTGGTGACCTTCCAGCAGAGCCGCAAGCTTTCCTGGGAGGGCGGCGGCGAGGTCGCCGACAACACGTTCTCGAACCGGATCCTGTTCTCCGACAACGGGGTCTTTCAGGCCCTGCCGGCGGCCGATGTGGACGTCGAGGAAAAACGCGGCGAGGCGTTCGGCAAGCTGGTCTGGCAGGCGACCCGCACGGTCACCGTCGAGGGCGGCGTGCGCGAAGAGGGGTCGAACATCGCCTCCACCGGCGACGTCATCCAATCGAAGACCCTTTACTACACCAAGCCCCGGGCCCTGGTGACGTGGTCGCCGGACGGAGACACCCAGGTGCGCCTGCGCCTGGAGCGCGCCATCGGACAGCTCGATTTCGGGGCGTTCGTGGCCTCGACCTCGTTCTCGGCCGGTGTGGTGACGGTCGGCAATCCCAAGCTGGTGCCGGAGCAGGACCTGGTCAGCGAGATCGCCTACGAGCGCAGCTTCTGGGGCCGTGGCTCGGTGGTGATCACGCTTCGCCACACCGAGATCAGTCAGGCCGTCGACCGCGCGCCGATCTTCCAGGCGGACGGCAGCGCCTTCGACGCGCCCGCCAATATCGGCGACGGATCGAAGGACGAGGAGAGCCTCAACCTGACCGTCCCGCTGGACAAGCTGGGCGTCAAGGGCGGCCGTTTCCTGGCCAATTCCACCTGGCGCCAGAGCCAGGTGATCGACCCGACGACCCGGGCGGCGCGCGAAATTTCCGGCCTGCACCCAGTCGACTGGGACCTGCATTTCACCCAGGACCTGCCGGCCCACAAGATGGGCTGGGGCGTCGACCTCTATGGCGAGGTGCGGGAGCGTTATTTCCGCTTCAACGTGGTGGAGACGCGCAAGTACGGCAGCCAGGTCGATCCCTTCATCGAGTGGAAGCCCAGGCCCGACATCCAGTGGCGCTTCGAGGTCGACAACGCCGTCCACCGCTCGTTCAAGCGCACCGACGACCAATACGCGGGTCCGCGCAACCTGACCGCCCTGGAGGCGATCCAGAACCGCGCCGAGCGCCCGGCCCGCACCTTCAACATCCGCCTGCGGAAGCTGTTCGGGGTCTGAAATCCTGCCCCTGAGGGGGAGCCGAAGGGCCGGAGGGGGTTTCTGCCCCGAGCCTCGGCTGATGCCCCCCCAGTCAGCTTTGCTGACAGCTCTCCCTTAAGGGGAGAGCCCTTACCCCGACTTCGCCACGTCGCTGGCGCCGTGCGCCCAGCGCTTGAGCCAGGGGGAGAGCACGATCATCACCAGACCTGCGCCCAGGCCCCAGAGGCCGATCACGCCGAACACGTGGCTGTAGGTGGCCAGCGCCTTGCCGGCGTCGAGCACCTGGCCGCCGATGGTGTCCGACGCGGTGAGCTGGGCGATCTTTGCGGCGACGAACTGGGCGCCGGCGGTGCCCAGGAACCAGGTCGCCATCAGGGTCGAGATCAACAGCGGCGGCGCGAGCTTGGTCATCTGCGACAGGCCCACCGGCGAGACGCACATCTCCCCCGTCGTCTGCATCAGATAGGCCGCCGCCAGGAAGATCAGCGGGCTCTTGAAGTCGGCGCCCGCGAACGTCGCGCCGAAGATCAGCACATAGTAGCTGGCCCCGATCATCAGCAGGCCAACGCCGAACTTGGCCACCGGATTGGGATCGCGCCCGAAACGGCCGAGGAGGGTCCAAAGCGCGGCCATCACCGGCGCCAGGATCAGGATCCAGCCCGACTGGAAGGACTGCGCCTGGGCCGGCTTCATATATTGATCGCCGTAGAGGTGCAGGTTGACGTTGCGCTCGGCGAAGAGATTCAGCGACGAGCCACCCTGTTCGTAGAGCGCCCAGAACACCACCGAGGCCAGGATCAGCACGATGGCCAGCAGCAGGCGCTCGCGCTCAACCTTGTCGGCCTTGGCGACCATGTACCAGATCAGGTAGGCCAGCACGCAAACCGCGCCGACGCCCAGGAGGGCGCTGACGACGGCGAAGCTCTGCACCACCCCCCAGACGACCGCCACGCCAGCCAGGGCCGCCAGATAGATCAGCCACTCGGTGTTGAGCGGGCCGGCGACCGGCCTGGCGAGCGCCACCGGATCCGGCGGCTCGCCCTTGCCGTCGAGCATCGGCTTGCCTAGCACGAACACCAGCCAGCCCAGCGCCATGCCCACCCCAGCCGCGCCAAAGCCGGCCCACCAGCCGATGGTCTGGCCAAGCCATCCGCAGGCGATCGAGGCCAGGAAAGAGCCCAGGTTGATGCCGTAGTAGTAGAGGGTGAAACCCGGGTCGCGGCGCGGATCGCCCTGCGTATAGAGCTGCCCGACGATGGCGGAGATATTCGCCTTCAGGAAGCCGACGCCCATGATGATCAGGGCCAGCGCCAGGAACAGGATGTTCTTGAACAGCGGCGCCTGATGGGCGACCGAGATCTGGTAGTCGCCCTTGGCCATGTGCGACGGCAGGGGCGCATTGGCCGGCAGGCCCTTGATGTCCAGACCGCCATCGGCGGCGGCGGAATAGGCGTAAGGCTGACCGCCGACCAGCAACTTCACGTCGCGCGCGTCGGCGCGGCCGGTGACCTGGAAGTTGTAGGCGGCCCCGTGGGTGGTCAGGACCTGGGTCGCGGGCTCTCCCTCCAGCGCCATGGTGAAGTGCCCGGCGACCAGCAGCAGGGCCCCGAAGGCCACCGCCTTGCGGGCGCCCAGGAAGCGGTCGGCCAGGAAACCCCCGATCACCGGCAGCAGATAGACCAGCGAGGTGTAGGCCCCATAGGAGCCGGCGGCGGTCGTGTCGTCGAACAGGAAATGTTGCGTCAGGTAGAAGATCAGCAAGCCGCGCATGCCGTAGTAGGAGAACCGCTCCCACATCTCGGCGAAGAACAGGATCCGCAGTCCCCGCGGGTGCTGACGAAGCTGCAGGACGACGGGAACGGCGGTGACCGCCGCGACGACGATCCCGGCCACGAAGACAATGTCCATGTGACGGCTCTTGCCTCTCTTGGGGAGGCGCGCGGCCCCCAAAGGTGCGCGCCGTCATGATTAAGCGGCAGGAAATCACTTAGACCCCCTCAGCACAAGCAAGGCCGAACCCCATCTAGGGGCGGGAGCCTGGGGCGGGGCTCCGCGTTACGCCCGCTGAAGGAGACCTGCCATGAAGACGCCCGGCCCCGACCACCCGATCACATTGGAAAAGGCGGCGAACCGCTGGCGCGCCCGCTTCGCCGGCCACGTGATCGCCGACACCGACGACGCGATCATCCTGCGCGAAGCCGACTATCCGCCCGTGGTCTACTTCCCCCGCATCGACGTGGAGATGGGCTTCATGAGCCGCACCGCCCGCGGCACCCACTGCCCCTACAAAGGCGACGCCGGCTACTTCACGATTCTGATGGACGGCCAGTTCGCCGAGAACGCCGTGTGGACGTACGAGCAGACCTTCCTGGCCATGGAGGCCATCGAGGGACGCCTCGCCTTCTACCCCGACAAGATCGAGGTCTATGAGGTCGCCGACGAGGCGGTGAACCCGCACCATCAGGCCGAAGCCAGGGCGCGCCCAGACGAGCACCACGCTATCACCGTCGACGACGTGGTGCAGCACACCGACAGCGGCGCGGGCAGCCCTCAGCGCGAGCCCTGGCCGGCGAACGACTCGAGGCCGGATGACGGCGGAATGCGGTAGCCCCTTCGCTCCCCTTCATGGGGAGGGTGGCCGAGTGACGCGAGGTCGGGGGGGGGGGAAGTCGCGTTCAAGCGTGCACTCAGCGTGCCGGTCCACACTTGCTCACCCGTCTCCGCCCGCGGCGTCGCGCCCTCCCCATGAAGGGGCGGGAAACGCGGCCTAGTAGGCGAAGCTCTCGAACACCTTGCTGGCGTCGCCCTGCCAGGGGCCGTTGTAGAGCTCCAGCAGGCGTTCGGCGGGGGTGATGCCGCTGGCCGCGATCTCGTCGAGTTCGGACAGGTAGCCGCTTTCGTCCACCAGGCCGCCGGAGAGCCGGTTGCGGCGCTTCAGGCCTTCGCGGGCGATGGCCAGCATGTCCTTGGCCACCTCCTGCACGGTGCGGCCGGCGATCTCGGCCTTCAGGCCAACCCTCGCGACATCCGCACGCAAGCGTTCGTGGTCCTCGATCTTCCAGTGCTTGCAGAGGTCCCAGGCGGCGGCCAGGGCGGCGCTGTCGTAGAAGATGCCCGTCCACAGCGCCGGCAGGGCGCAGAGCCGGCTCCAGGGGCCGGAATCGGCGCCGCGCATCTCCAGGTACTGCTTCAGCCGCACCTCGGGGAAGATGGTGGTCGTGTGGTCGGCCCAGTCCTTGATCGAGGGCTTCTCGCCGGGCAATTCGCCCAGCTTGCCGTCCATGAAGTCGCGGAATGAGCGGCCAGCCAGGTCGATGTAGCGGTCTCCGCGCTTGGCGAAGTACATCGGCACGTCCACGGCGTACTTGGCGTAGGTCTCGAAGCCGAAGCCGTCCCTGAAGACGAAATCCAGCATGCCGGTACGGTCGGGATCGGTGTCCGTCCAGACGTTGGCCCGCGCCGAGACGAAGCCGGAGGGCTTGCCCTCGATGAACGGTGAATTGGCGAACAGCGCCGTGCAGATCGGCTGCAGGGCCAGGCTGGTGCGGAACTTGGCCACCATGTCGGCCTCGGAGCCGAAGTCGAGGTTGGCCTGCACGGTGCAGGTGCGGAACATCATGTCGAGGCCGAGCCCGCCCACCTTGGGCATGTACTCGCGCATGATCTTGTAGCGCCCCTTGGGCATGACCGGGACCTGATCGCGCCGCCAGATCGGGGTGAAGCCGAGCCCCAGGAACCCCAGGCCCAGCTCGTCGGCGACGATCTTCACCTCCTGCAGGTGGCCGCCGGTCTCCTCGCAGATGTCGTGAATGGTCTCCAGCGGCGCGCCGGAGAGCTCGAACTGGCCACCGGGCTCCAGGCTGACATTGGCCTTGCCGCGCTCCAGGGCGATCACGTGCCCCGCCTCCAGCACCGGCTTCCAGCCGAAGCGGGTCAGGCCATCGAGCAGCGCCTTGATCCCATTGGGCTCGTAAGGAACAGGCTCATGGGTCCCCAAGTGGAACACGAACTTCTCGTGCTCGGCGCCCACGCGCCACTGGTCCTTGGGCTTGGAGCCCTTGTCGAACCAGGCGACCAGGTCTTCGAACGTCAGGGGACGGTCGTCCGTGGCGGTATCGGCCATTGGTATCCTTCCCCATCCCAACCGGGACCGCGCCCAGGGCGTGGCCGTGCTCTTTACGTTGGCTTCCTAGGTGGGCGCAATCGGGCGAAGCTCAAGGGGTCCAGTCGCCGAGCGCCGCCTGCCATAGCGTCAAGGCGCTGATCGCGGCGGTGTCGGCGCGCAGGATGCGCGGCCCCAGCGTGGCGGGAACGGCGTAGGGAAGTGCTCGCAGCATCGCCCGTTCAGTTGGGGAAAAGCCTCCCTCAGGGCCTATCAGGATCGCCCAAGGTTCCCCTCCCCCTTGCGGGGTGGGGTCTGGGGTGGGGGTGTCCGCGCCATCTCTGCCGTTTGAAACAGATGGATCATCAATTCCCAGCGCCGAGCCGGCGCTCCCACCCCCTACCCCCTCCGCGCGAGGGGGAGGGGAGAGCGCATGCAGGATCGGTCGTGCATCTCCGGCCTCGTCGCAGAAAAGGAGCTTTCGGCCTGGCTCCCACCCTTCGATCAGCTTCAAGAGTTTCACCGGCTCCAGCACCTGAGGCACATCCAGGCGTCCAGTCTGCTCGGCCGCCTCGGTGGCGATGGCCGTGAGCCGATCGACGCGGGCGCGATCGGCGTTGGTGCGCTCGGTCAGCACCAGCCGCACCCGGCGCGCGCCGAGCTCGGCGGCCTTCTCGACGATGGTCTCCACCCGCCCGCGCTTGACCACCGCCACGATGAGGTCGAGGTCCGGCCCCAGCGTCTGCGGCCGGACCTGGGCCACCGCGCGCAGGGCCACCGCGCGCTTGGTTACCGCGGTAATGCTGCTCAGCCATTCGCCGTCACGGCCGTTGAACAGGGCGACCTGATCGCCAACGCCCTGGCGCATCACCGAGGCCAGGTAGTGGCTCTGGTCACGGTCGAGGGCGAGTTCGGCGCCCTGGGCGAGGTCGTGGGGAATGAACAGGCGGATCATCGGATGGGGTTCTATCTCGCCAACTTCGCCGCTCAAACCACCGTCATCCCCGGCCTTGTGCCGGGGACCCATACGCGCGATCTCATCAGGCAGATCACTACCGTCGGCGTGTATGGATGGCCGGGACAAGCCCGGCCATGACGGCAGAAACCTTGTGCGGAAGTCTCGTCTCGGGGGTTAATGGCTCATGGCGAAAGACGACGACTACATGGCCGAGCTGGAAAGCCTGCAGGCGGCGCTGGTGCGCTACCAGCAGGCCGCGATCGCCGCTGGCGACAAGGCCCTGGTGATCTTCGAAGGGCGCGACGCGGCCGGCAAGGACGGGGCGATCAAGCGGATCACCGAGCACCTCTCGGTGCGCAACACCCGCGCCGTGGCCCTGCCCAAGCCCACCGAGCGCGAGCACAGCCAGTGGTACTTCCAGCGCTATGTGGCTCACCTGCCGGCGGCCGGAGAACTGACCCTCCTCAACCGCTCCTGGTACAACCGCGCCGGCGTCGAGCCGGTGATGGGCTTCTGCACGCCGGAGGAGCAGGAAACCTTCCTGCGCGACGCACCGGTGTTCGAGGCGATGGTGATCGGCAGCGGGCTGAAGGTCGTCAAGCTGTGGCTCGATATTTCCCGGGAGGAACAGGCGCAGCGCCTGAAGGCTCGCAAGACCGACCCCCTGAAAGCCCTGAAGGTCAGCGCGCTCGATGACGTGGCCCAGGAGAAATGGGACGCCTACACCGAGGCCCGGGACGAGATGTTGAAGCGCACCCACACCCTCGAGGCGCCCTGGATCATCGTGCGCACCGACCACAAGAAAAAGGCCCGGCTCAACACCATGCGCTATCTGCTGAAGGTGCTGGCGCCCAAGGCGGTCGCGAAGGCCGTCGGCAAACCCGACCCCGAAGTGATTTTCCAGTTCGAGGCCGAGGCTCTCACCGACGGACGTCTGGAACGATAGAGGAGGTTAGCCATGGAACAGGTTCGCCTGGGAAACACCGGCCTCAAGGTCTCGCGCCTTTGTCTCGGTTGCATGACCTATGGCTCGCCGCAGTGGCGCAGCTGGGTGCTGGACCTGGAGCAGTCCAAGCCCTTCTTCCAGAGCGCCATCGAGAAGGGGATCACCTTCTTCGACACCGCCAACATCTATTCGATCGGCGCCAGCGAGGAGGTCACCGGCCACTGGCTGCGCCAGTTCGCCCGGCGCGAGGAGATCGTGGTCGCCACCAAGGTCAACGGGCCGATGGGCCAGGGGTCGAACGAAAAGGGCCTTAGCCGCAAGTCGATCATGGCCCAGATCGACGCCAGTCTGACGCGGCTCGGCATGGATTACGTCGATCTCTACCAGATCCACCGGTTCGACTACGAGGTCCCGATCGAGGAGACGCTGGAGGCGCTGAACGACGTGGTGAAGGCCGGAAAGGCCCGCTACATCGGCGCGTCGTCAATGTACGCATGGCAGTTCGCGCGCATGCTGGCCGCCAGCGAGCGGCACGGCTGGGTGAAGTTCGTCTCCATGCAGCCGCAATACAACCTCGTCTACCGCGAGGAGGAACGCGAGATGCTGCCGCTCTGCCGGGCGGAGGGGATCGGCGTCATCCCCTGGTCGCCGCTGGCCCGCGGCTACCTGGCGGGCGGCCGCACAGCGCCCAAGGAAGGCAACACCGAGCGCGCCCGCACCGACGAGTTCTCGCCGCGGCTCTACTACACCGAGGCCGACCAGAAGGTGGTCGATACGGTCAGCGAGATCGCCAGGGAACGCGGCCTGTCCAACATGCAGATCGCGCTCGCCTGGGTGCTGCGCAACAAGGCCGTGACGGCCCCGATCATCGGGGCAAGCAAGCTCGGCCACATCGATGATGCCGTGTCCGCGCTGGATGTCACCCTGAGCGACGAAGAGGCCAAAAGGCTGGCTTCGAACTATGTTCCAAAACCAGTGTTAGATCACGCGTGATTCCTGATTTGTTCCGGATTTCACGGGCGAATGGTTAAGCTGTTAACCTTTCCTAAACACATCACCGTTCCTTCTTTGTTCACACCTAGGCTGCCGACCTGCTGGTGAGTCCGGAGCTCCTCTGTCCCATGCAACTCCGCACCTGATGTCTAGGGACAGATTGACCGCGGGCGAGGCCCGGCGCATCGCGCTGGCGGCCCAGGGGTTCGCGACGCCGAGGCCCGAGGGGCCGGTGACCGAACGCCAGCTGGTCAAGCTGATCGAGCGGCTGGGCGTCGTGCAGATCGACAGCGTCAATGTGGTCAGCCGCACCCACTACCTGCCGGCCTTCGCCCGTCTGGGCGCCTATCCGCGTCAGATGCTTGAGTCGGTCGCCTGGGCGAAGAAGCGGCCGCTGTTCGAATACTGGGCGCACGAGGCCTCGCTGCTGCCGCTCGCGAGCCAGCCCCTGTTCCGCTGGCGCATGCAGGACGCCCATGACGGCGCGGGCGTCTGGAAAGGCGTCGCGCGGTTCCTGCGCGAGCGGCGCGACTTCGTGGACAGGGTGCTGGACGAAATCGCCACGCGCGGCCCGATGAGCGCCTCAGAGCTGGAGATGGGCCAGAAGGGCGAAGGCGGCTGGTGGGGCTGGAGCGA
>DASRRU010000002.1:0-9564 GCA_035656795.1 Phenylobacterium sp.
GGGGGCGAGGTGGGCGTGTCGCAAAGGGGGAGGCGGAGGTTCGCCTGGTGAGCCGTAGATATCGGATCGTGACTCAACGCAGACGTTCCTAGCGCCCGTTTGCCGGCCTGACGTCCGTTTGACACCGGCTGGACAAACGAATTGGGGTCCTTCAGACGTTTCCGGAGTCGACTTTTACGAACACGTCGACCGCCGTCGTCATCCCCGCTTAGTATTGGCCTTGAGCGCGGCTACGACTTCGTAATAGCGCGCCGCAAGATCCTCGATTTGTTCCCTAACCGGCGAGAGCTGCTGATACGCGGCTGCGGTGAAGTAGAGTCGACCATGCTCCCGTACGAGCCACCCGGCATCGGCAAGCTCCGTCACTTTGCGCCGGATCGTCTCCTTCGGAAGCCCAAGAATTTCAGCCACCGATCGGACACTCACGGGCAGGCACGGAAATATGGGGATTTCGCCGCTGATCAACTGCTCCTGGCTAAAGGTCCCAAAATCACGGTGCATGGTGGTTCGCACAGCCACAACCAGCATGACCATGAACTTGGTGATGTCACAGTCGCACGCGTCGACGCAGTGACTAAACAGGCTTAACAATGGCTTCAGCAGGTCGCGCGCAATCTGAGGATAGCAGCTGGCGACAAGAGATTTTGTATCGCTAATCACGGTGTGCGGATAACCCGTTCTTTCTATATTTTGTTAAGCCGCTCGAATGCGACTTTAGACGCCGGATATGAATGGCGATTTTTCGCATACTACATCGGAAATCCCCAATATGGGGCTTTCGGCTTGCGCGGCTCTCTAGATCGGATTGTTTCGTCTCTTCTTTGTTATTGCGCATCCGAGGAGGCGGAATTGTGAAGCACGTCCACATTCTCGAAGACGAACCGAACGCCTACCGGCTCATGGTCCCATTGCGGGCGAAGTTGAGCGGGAAAAAGGTCCTGCTCATCGATGACGACATAGAACTGCTCCGCCTGGCGGCCGCAGGCTTTGGCGCGGCGAGCGCGGAAGTAGAGGTGGCGGTCGATGGGCAGGCTGGCCTTTCGCGATTTATGGCCCGCCTCCCGGCCCTGGTTGTGACCGACATCATCATGCCCAACCGCGAAGGGATCGAGACCATTGTGGCGTTGAAAAGGGCCCGCCCTGCGACCAAGATCATCGCCATGTCCGGCGGCTTCCGCGTCGGACCGCAGGACTTTCTGGACTTGGCGCGGCACGTGGGCGCGGACGGGGTCCTCGCCAAGCCCTTCCGCATCGCCGATCTGCTCCGGCTGGCCGCGGACCTGCTTGAACCGCCTGTGCGCGTGAGCGCTGCGTGAGCTGTCGAGGCCAAGCCGACCTTTTCAGGCGATGCCATGCGCTGAACAACCTCTTCGTGAAGATCCTCTGGGCATCCGAGCTTGCTCTCGAGCAGGCGCCGCCCCCGGAGCTTAGATCGGAACTGGAGACGATAGCGCGGTTGGCGCAAGAGGGAGGCGGCCTGGTTGAGAAGTTGCGGTCAAGAGCGGCTGATGGCTAGGGCGCGATGGAACGCCTGACTTCTGTGTCCGTGCGCGAGATGCTGGAGAAGGTCGCGCCTTCGATCGCGCTTGGCTGCGTGAATGTCATCAGCGTTGAGGCGATCCGCGACCGTTCGGGCGGAAGTCCTCGCCAGGCGCAGCGTGGAGGCCTCGCTCGCCTGTCTCGCCTTTGGCCTACCCACGAGCAGCTTGATGCTCGCCGCCTGGGCCAGCGGGTTCACCCACGTGGGACGTGTCGCGCTTACGGATGAGATGCCCGTCCCCAAGGTCATGAAGCACCTGGAGCCGTGTCAGCTCTTTGGCCCGAAGCGCCGCTAATGTGGTCAGGCCGGGACCGGGCCGAAGGTCGGGCTTCAGCGCCCGAGGCAATGTCGGCGGCTTAGTCCCATGGCGCACTCCAGCCGCCAGCCTTGATCCCGACGAACGTCCGCAAGGGTCCGCGGAGGCGCCATTCGCTCCCAGGCAGGAAGCCGACGTCCGGGCGTCGGGTGGCGAGGGGCGATGTCACCGCAATTCCCCCGGTTGGACCTGCAAGTCATGTTGGCGCGACCGGGTCCAAGGTCGGGCCTGCCGCAGGCGCTTGCGCGGCCCTCTCCCAACCTTTCCCTCGACGCTGCCGCGTCTGGGAGAGGAGCGGCCCGGCGTTCGCTTCGGGCCAGGTTGCGGGCTGCATCCAACGCCGACCTCTGCGGCGACTAGGGCTGCGGACGCTGGGTCGCATGAAGGTGCGGCAATATTGGTGTAACGTGTTTGGCCGATATACGGCGTAAGACTGACCGCGCCCGAGGTGCGGCGGATTGCGGATTCTGGGGAGCTATCTTGATGAGCAGTGCGAAATTTGGCCTCCTGGCCCTGTTCGCGAGCGCCGCGGCGCTGGTGGGCTGTACGAGCGACCAAAGCTCCAACGCCCTGACGCATGGCGCCGGCGTGGCGGCCAACGCGCCGATGGCGACCTCGGTCGACAACTTCATGCTGGTGGACGCCAACATGGAGGCCCACGAGCTCTACCGCCTGGCCGACGCCAAGGCGATCGTGATCGTCAGCGTGGCGAACGGCGACGCGGCGATGCGCTCTGAGGCCCCGGCGCTGAAGGCGCTGAAGGCCGCCTATGCCGCCAAGGGCGTCGAGTTCATGATGATCAACTCGAACCTGAAGGACAGCCGCGAGGCGATCCAGGCCGAGGCCACGAAGGCGGGCTATGACACCCCGATCCTGATGGACAGCAACCAGCTGGTCGGCGAGAGCCTGGGCGTCACGCGCTCGGCGGAAGTCATCGTCGTCGATCCGAAGAGCTGGAAGGTCGCCTATCACGGCGCCATGCCGGGCTCGGCCAAGGCGCTCGACGCCCTGGTCGCGGGCCAGCCGGTCGCGATGGCGCAGGCGGAGCCCAGCAAGGGCGCGCCGATCGCCTTCCCGGAGCGCGGGGTGGTGAAGGTCTCCTACGCCAAGGACGTGGCGCCGATCCTGGAAGCCAAGTGCGTGGCCTGTCACGAGGAAGGCGGCATCGGCCCGTTCTCGATGACCAACTACGCGATGGTGAAGGGCTTCGCCCCGATGATCCGCGAAGTGATCCGCACCGACCGGATGCCGCCCTATCACGCCGATCCGCACATCGGAAAGTTCTCCGACGACCAGCGGCTGTCGGCCGAGCAGGTGAAGACGGTGGTCCACTGGATCGAGCAGGGCGCGCCGCGCGGCGACGGCCCCGATCCCCTGGGCGCGGTCAAGCACGTGGCCCAGGAATGGCCGCTCGGCAAGCCGGACGCGATCATCAGCGTGCCGTCGTTCACGATCCCGGCCTCGGGCGTCGTCGACTATCAGCGCCCGGCGGTGGTCAATACCCTGACCGAGGGCAAGTGGATCCGCGCGGCGACCATCAAGCCCGGCTCGCGCCAGGGCGTGCACCACCTCCTGACCGGCTGGATGGAACAGATGCCGGCCGACGGGAAGTCGTCGGAGACCAAGTGGGCCGCCTCGCTGGGCGCCGGCTACGCGGTGGGCGCGGAATCCAACATCATGCCCCACGACACGGGCACCTACCTGCCGCCGGGCGGCGCGATCGGCTTCCAGGCGCACTACACGCCGTTCGGCAAGGAAGTGGTCGATAAGAGCCAGATGGCGCTCTACTTCTACGACAAGCCGCCGGAGCTGATCATGCACAGCGTGGTCATCATGGACCCGACGATCGAGATCCCGGCGGGCGAGGCGCGGCACAAGGAAGTGGCCTATGTGCAGTTCCCGCACGATGCGCTGCTCTATTCGGCCTTCCCGCACGCCCACTACCGCGCCTATTCGGCGGACCTGTGGATCCAGTATCCGGACGGCAAGATGAAGGAGCTGCTGGCCCTGCCGCGCTACGACTTCAACTGGCAGCGCAGCTACACCTTCGCCGAGCCGATCAAGGTGCCAGCGGGCTCGAAGCTGATCTCGCACTACGTGTACGACAATTCCAAGCGGAACCCCTCGAACCCGGATCCGAAGATCAACGTGTCCTGGGGCGAGCAGTCCTTCCAGGAGATGCTGTTCACCTCGCTGAGCTACCGCTGGGCGGACGAGTCGGCGCAGCATCGGGTCGACTATGAGGGCGACCTCGCCAAGACCCGCATGCTGGGGATGATGGACGACAACCTGGACGGCAAGCTGGAGAAGGCCGAGCTGAAGGGCCAGATGGGCCGCCAGCTGCTGAAGTACTTCGACGTGCTGGACAAGAACCACGACGGCTATCTGGACGCCGACGAACTGGCCGCGGCCCAGGCCATGATGGGGCCGCGCCGCACGGCCTCCAGGGCGCCCACCGCCAGGCCTTCGGAAGCCGCCCAGCAGGCCGCGGCGTTCAACGCCAACCCGACCAATCAGTAAGGGGCGAGCGCTCTAGGTATTGAGGAACGCCGGGGCTCACGCCTCGGCGTTTTTCGTTTGGGCTCTAGGCGAGGGGCGCGCGCGCCCGGAGCTGACGAAGGCCCATGACGATGCCCGCGCCCGCCAGGAAGGCCAGCGGCAGGGCCGAGAGGGCGGCGTGGTAGTCGCCGGTGGCGTCCTTCGCCAGGCCCCAGAGCCAGGGGAACAGGAACGAGCCCACCTGGCCCGCGCCGTTGATCGCCGCGACGGTCACGGCCACGGCGCGCGGATGGACGATCTCGCCCGGCGCCAGCCAGAAGGCCCCGCTGACCGCGAAATAGGAGGCCATCAGGGTCAGGTAGGCGGCCATGACGGCGACCGGCGCCGGCGACCAGGCGATGACGCCGAACGAGGCTGCGACCATCACCAGCGGGATCGCCAGGTGCAGGTAGCGCTCGCCGCGCCGGTCCGAGCTCCAGCCGATGAAGGCCATGCCGGCCGCGCCGACCAGACCCCCGGCGGCGACCAGATATCCCACATGGGCCGCGTCCAGGCCGGTGCCGGCCTTGAGCACGGTGGGGGCGGACAGGGCGAAGGCGTAGTAGGGGCCCAGGTAGAGGAAGTTGACCAGGGTGATCGCCAGCACCTTGGGCCGGAACAGCGCCCTGAGCTGGCTGTGCTCGGGCGCGTTGACGGCCTCCTCGTCGGCGCGCAGCCGGGCCTCCAGCCAGGTCTTCTCCGCCGGCGACAGCCAGGCGGCGTTGGCCGGGCGGTCGGGCAGCCAGCGCAGGAAGACGAAGGCCAGGATCACGGCCGGCGCGCCCTCGGCGATCAGCAGCCATTGCCAGCCGCGCAGGGCCAGGTGGCCGTCGAGGCCCAGCAGGCTGCCCGCCACCGCGCCCATCACCACCGAGGCCAGGGGCGCGGCGACATAGAACCGCGAGATGGCCCGTCCGCGGTGGGTCTGCGGGAACCACAGGCCCAGATAGTAGATCACGCCGGGGAAGAACCCCGCCTCGGCCGCCCCCAGCAGGAAGCGCACGACGTAGAACTGGAGGGGCGTGCGGACCAGCGCCATGCTCATGGCGATGACGCCCCAGGTGATCATGATCCTGGCCAGCCAGCGCCGGGCCCCCACGCGGGCGAGCGCCAGGTTGGAGGGGATCTCCAGGATCGCGTAGCTGATGAAGAACAGACCGCCGCCGAAGCCGTAGACCGAGGCGGTGAAGCCCAGCTGCGCGTTCATCTGCGGCGCGGCGAAGCTGATGTTCACCCGGTCCATGTAGGAGGCCAGGTAGCCCAGCATGATCAGCGGCAAGAGCCGCCAGGCGACCTTGCGCAGGGTGCTGCGTTCCAGCGTTTCGTCCGACATGCACCCGTCCCAACTGTTCACGGAATAGGTCACGGGGCCCGGCCGCGGTCGAGTCCACAGACGAGCTTGCGCCGAGGTTTGCAGGCGTTGTCCATTCCGCGCCCGCTCGCTGGAGCCAGGCTGGCCGGCCTGCTAGGGTCTGGAGCTCAACCGTGGGATGACCTGATGATCCGAAGCTTGTCGTTCGCCGTCGCCGTGGCGCTCCTGCCGCTGGCCGCCCACGCCGCAGAAGCCGAGCGGCAGCATTTCCCCGCCACCCCCGGCGGGGCGGGTGGGGCGAGCCCGCCCTACAGCGGCGCCGTCCTGGCCGGCAAGACCCTCTACCTCGCCGGCACGACCGACCGCGGGCCCGTGGCGGGGGACACCGGCGCGGCTGCGGCCAAGCGGGTGCTCGACAACGTCAAGCGGGAGGTGGAGGCCGGCGGCCTGACCATGGACGACCTCGTCTGGGTGCAGATCTTCTCGTCGGACCTGGCAGACTATGCGGCCTTCAACGACGTCTACCGGACCTACTTCAAGGGCCCGATGCCGGCGCGGGCCTACCTTGGCGTCGACCATCTGCTCGGCGGCGCCAAGTTCGAGGTGATGGGTATCGCGGTCAAGCGGTAGCCTATTCCGCGGCCTGTTCCTGGGCGTAGCCGAGCTGTTCGTTGAGGCGCTCGATCACCGAAATGGCGGCGTCGGGGACGGTGGTGCCCGGCGTGAAGATCGCGGTGACGCCCATGTCGCGGAGCGCGGCGAAGTCCTCGGGCGGGATCACGCCGCCCACCACCACCATGATATCGGCGCGCCCGAGCTTGGCGAGTTCGCTCTTGAGCTCGGGCACCAAGGTCAGGTGGCCTGCGGCCAGCGAGCTTGCGCCGACCGCGTGCACGCCGTCGGCCACGGCCTGGGCGGCGGTCTCGGAGGGGGTCTGGAAGAGGTCGCCGATCTCCACGTCGAAGCCGAGGTCGGCGAAGCCCGAGGCGATCACCTTCTGGCCGCGGTCGTGGCCGTCCTGGCCCATCTTGGCGACCAGGATGCGGGGCTTCCTGCCGTCGGCCTGGGCGAAGGCCGCGGCCATCTCCTGGGCGCGGCGGGCCGAGGCGGTGACGCCGCTCTCGCGCAGGTAGACGTCCTTCACGGCGTCGGCGTGGGCCTTGTGCCGGTTGAAGACCTTCTCCAGGGCGTCGGAGATCTCGCCCAGGGTGGCGCGGGCGCGCGCGGCGTCGACCGACAGTTCCAGCAGGTTGCCGCCGCCCGCCGCGCCGTTGGTGAGCGCGGTGAGCGCCGCCTCGACGGCCCTCGGGTCGCGTTCGGCCTTCAGGCGCTTCAGCTTGGCCAGCTGCTGCTCGCGCACGGCGGTGTTGTCGACCTTCAGCACCGGGATCTCGTCGGCGACGTCGGGGTGGTAGCGGTTGACGCCGACCACGCTCTGGATGCCGGCGTCGATGCGCGCCTGGGTGCGGGCCGAGGCCTCCTCGATGCGACGCTTGGGCAGGCCATTCTCGATGGCCTTGGCCATGCCGCCCAGCGCCTCGACTTCGGCGATGTGGGTGAGCGCGCGGGCGGCCAGGTCGGCGGTCAGGCGCTCGATGTAATAGCTGCCGCCCCAGGGGTCGATCACCCGGGTCTGGCCGCTTTCGGCCTGCAGGAAAAGCTGGGTGTTGCGGCTGATGCGGGCCGAGAAGTCGGTCGGCAAGGCCAGCGCTTCGTCCAGGGAATTGGTGTGCAGGCTCTGGGTCTGGCCGCCGACCGCGGCCATGGCCTCGACGGTGGTGCGGGCGACGTTGTTGAACACGTCACGGGCGGCGAGCGACCATCCGGAGGTCTGGGTGTGGGCGCGAAGCGAAAGGCTGCGCGCGTCCTTGGGGGCGAACGCCTGCTTCATCAGCCGGGCCCAGAGCAGGCGCGCGGCGCGCTGCTTGGCGATCTCCATGAAGGTGTTCATGCCGGCGTTCCAGAAGAACGACAGGCGCGGCGCGAAGCTGTCGACCGGCAGGCCGGCGGCGACGCCCGCGCGCACGTATTCGATGCCGTCGGCGAGCGTGTAGGCCAGCTCCAGGTCGAGCGTCGCCCCGGCTTCCTGCATGTGGTAGCCGCTGATCGAGATCGAGTTGAAGCGCGGCATCTCCCTGGAGGTGTAGGCGAAGATGTCCGAGACGATCCGCATCGAGGGGACCGGCGGATAGATGTAGGTGTTCCGGGTCAGGAACTCCTTCAGGATGTCGTTCTGGATGGTGCCGGACAGCGCCTTGTGCGGCACGCCCTGCTCCTCGCCGGCGACGATGTAGAGCGCCAGGATCGGCAGCACCGCCCCGTTCATGGTCATCGAGACGCTCATCTTGTCGAGCGGGATGCCGTCGAACAGGGTCCGCATGTCGAGGATCGAATCGATGGCCACGCCGGCCATGCCCACGTCGCCTTTCACCCGCGGGTGGTCGCTGTCGTAGCCGCGGTGGGTGGCCAGGTCGAAGGCGATGGAGAGGCCCATCTGACCGGCCGCCAGGTTGCGCCGATAGAAGGCGTTGGAGTCCTCGGCCGTGGAGAAGCCCGCGTACTGGCGGATGGTCCACGGGTTGGTCAGGTACATGGTCGGGTAGGGGCCGCGCATGAACGGCGCGAGGCCCGGATAACCGGTCAGGGTGTCGAGCCCGGCGGTGTCGGCGGGGCCATAGGCGGGGCGGACCGCGATGCCTTCCGGCGTCAGCCAGGGATCGCCGGTCTGCAACGGCTGGGCGGTGGGGGCGTCATAGGGCAGGGACGCGAAGTCCGGAAAGCGGCTCATTCGAACGCCTCCGAGATGCGCATAGGCTGGAGTGGCGGGCAGGCGCTGTCGGGGCCGGGCAGGCGCGGCGAGGGCGCGCTCGTGGGTTTCGCCGCGGCGATCTCGACCTCCACCGGCACGTCCTTGGCCGGCGGGAAGGCGGTCACGCCGATGATTCTGGGCTCTGGGCGCGCGGCCTTGGCGGCCTCCACAGCAGCGGCGATTTCACCCGAGGTGAGGGCTCCGACGATCCCGCCGGCGGCCTCGATGGCCTGGACGTCCGCCCAGGCGGCGCGGGCGATCGCGTCGGTCAGGGCCTCGACGTAACCGGAACCGGCGGCGGGGTCGGCGACGCGGCCGATGTGGGCTTCTTCCATCAGCACCAGTTGCGAATTTCGGCTCTGGCGGCGCGCGAAAGCGGTGGGCAGACCGAGTGCATCGGTGAAGGCCCCGAGCACGACGCTGTCGGCGCCCCCGACCGCGGCGCCGAAGCCGGCGGCGGTCAGGCGGATCATGTTGGTCCAGGCGTCCTTGGCGGTCAGCATGCGGCGCGAGGACCGAGCCTCGATGCGGGCGGTCGGGTCGGCCTCGCAAGCCGTGGCGATGCGGGCCCAGACGGCGCGGGCGGCGCGCAGCTTGGCGATGGTCAGGAAATAGTCGGCGTCGGCGGAGAGGCTCAGCGTGATCTTCGCAAACGCGTCGGCCATCGGCAGGCCGGCGCGGACCAGGGCCTTGGCATAGGCGATGGCGGCGGCCGCGGCGAAGGCGATCTCGCCGGCCTCGCCGCCGCCGGCCTCATGGACCACGCGGCCCGAGGCGAGAAAGAGTCCGGCTTGCGGATAGGTCTCGGCCAGGCGGACGGCGACATTGGCCGCGGAGATCAGGTGCGCCTCGACAGGCCCCGGGCTCGCGCCGGCCTCGGCATAGGCGCTCAAGGGGTCGAGGTGGAAGCGGACCAGCGCGGTCGGCGAGGCCTTGGCCGCGGCGGCCAGCCAGTCGGCGGCGACGGGGCCTTGGAAGCCCGCGTCCAGCGCCACCGGCGCGAACTCCAGGATGACGCCCTCCAGCACCCGCGCGAACTCGGCGACCGA
>DASRRU010000003.1:0-14560 GCA_035656795.1 Phenylobacterium sp.
CGTCGGCTCCGTCTGCCGCTATCTTCTGGGTGTCCGCCTGTTCAAGGCGTTTGGCCCGGGCCTGCCGTACGGCACCTTCGCAGCCAACCTGATCGGCGGCCTGCTGATGGGGGTGCTGGTGGGCGTACTGGCCTTGCGTGGCGGGGCAGACCAGGAACGCTGGCGCCTGCTGCTCGGCGTCGGCGTGCTGGGCGGTTTCACAACCTTCTCGTCGTTTTCGCTGGAGACGGCGCTGATGATCGAGCGCAAGACCTATGTCCTGGCCGCCGCCTACAGTCTGACCTCGGTGGTGCTGTCGGTCAGCGCCCTGTTTACGGGCCTGCTCCTGATGCGCAAACTCCTGGCATGAAGGAGGTCCGCACCCTCTACGTGGACGCGGGCGAGGACGGGGTGCGCCTGGATCGCTGGTTCAAGCGTCGTTGGCCGCACTTAAATCACATCCAGATCCAGAAGCTGGCCCGCTCTGGCCAGATCCGTGTCGATGGCGGGCGCGCCAAGCCGGAAACCCGGCTGGCGGCCGGGGCCCAGGTGCGCGTGCCGCCGCTGCCTGAAGCCGGGCCGCAACGGGAGAAGGGCCAGCTCGACCCGCGTGAGGTCGCCTACGCCAAGTCGCTGGTGCTCTACGAGGACGACGAAGTTCTGGCGTTGAACAAGCCCGCGGGTCTGGCCGTGCAGGGCGGCACCAAGACCGTCAAGCACGTGGACCGCCTGCTTTCGGCCTGGGGCGAGGGGCTGGAACGGCCAAGGCTCGTCCACCGGCTGGACCGTGACACCTCCGGCGTCCTGGTGCTGGGGAAGTCGCCGGGCGCGGCGGCCAAGCTCGCCGGCGCCTTCGCCAAGCGTCGTGCGCAAAAGACCTACTGGGCCCTCGTCGCCGGCCTGCCCAAGCCCGGTCAGGGCCTGCTGGAGCTGCCGTTGATGAAGACCGGCGTCGGCGATCGCGAGATGGTGGTTCCGGCCGAGCCCACGGACCCGCGCGCCGATCCTGCGGAGACCGAGTTCGTCACCCTGGCGCGCGCCGCCGACAAGGTCGCCTGGATGGCGCTGTGGCCGCACACCGGGCGCACCCACCAGCTGCGCGCCCACATGCTCGCCATCGGCCACCCGATCCTGGGCGACCCGAAATACGCCACCGACGCCTCACGCGAACTCTCGGGGGAGTTGAAGCTGCAGCTGCACGCGCGCCGCCTGGTCCTGGCGCACCCGTCGCGCGGCCAGTTGGTCCTTGAGGCCCCGATCAGCCCGGAGTTTCGCGCCGGCCTGCGCCGTTTCGGCTTCGACGAGCACGAGGCCGACCCTGAACCCTTCACGTCCAGTTCCAAGAGAGTCCGCTGATGAGCGAAGCCGCCGAGATCGAGCGCGCCGAGATCCTGATGGCGCAGGGCATGACCGACCAGGCGGTCGCGATCACCGAGGCCTGGGCGACCCGCCCACGGCCCAGTCACCTGGCGCTGGCATCGCATTCCGGGGCCCTGAAGCGGGCGGGCCGCAAAGAGGAAGCGCTGACCTTTGACCTGAAGGCCATCGAGCAGTTCGGGTCGAGCCCCATTGCCTGGCATAATTACGCCGCCACCCTCGACGACCTGGGCCGGGCCCAGGAGGCCGTGGTCGCAGCGGAGAAGGCCTTCAGCCTGGGCATCGACACGCCGCAGACCTTCGCCGTCTACGCCCGGGCCTTGCGCGCGGCGGGCAATCACCCGCGCGCCGACTACGCCTACCGTCAAGCCCTGATGCGCGAGCCCGCCTCGCTGGAAGTGGCAGCCGAGTTCGCCAATTACGTCTGGATGCTGAGTGGAAATCTCGTCGCGGCGGACAGCGTGCTCGACTCGGCCTTTCACGCCGGTGGGTCGCCGACGGCGCTGCTGGTGGCCAAGGCCACGCTCTATGACGCCGCCGGGGCGCCCGAGCGGGCGTTGAGCCTGCTGGAGGCGGCCAGCCGCAAGATGCCCGGCGACGCGATCATCCTGATGTCGGCCACGGATTTCGCGCTGCGCCTGGGACGACCTGACGAGGCCGAACGCTACGTGCGCCTGGCCGAGGCGGCCGAACCCAGCTCTCGCTCCGTGATGCAATATTCGGCCATCGTCGATCTGGCCAAGGCGCGACCCGACGCCGCCCTGGAAAAGCTGCGCGCCGCTCTGGCCACCCATCCGGACGACCAGTCGCTGTGGGGCTGGGCGGCGACCGCGGCGCGGGCCGCAGGCGACCCGCTATATGGCCGGCTCTGCGACTACGATGCGATGGTCGGCGCCTATGACCTGGCTACGCCGGAAGGCTGGCCGAGCCTGGAGGCCTTCTTAGGTGATCTCGCCAAGGCCTTGAAAGAAGTGCATTCCTACCAGCAGCATCCGACCAACCAATCGCTGCGTCACGGCAGCCAATCGATGCACCTGCTGACCGGCTCCAACGCCCCGGCGGTGCAGGCCTTCTTCCGGGCCATTGACGCCCCGATCCGCGAGCACATGGCCCGGCTGGGGACGGGGGACGATCCGCTGCGTCTGCGTAACACCTGCGACTATCGCATCCAGGGCGCCTGGTCGGTCCGCCTGAGGCCCAATGGCTTCCACCGCGACCATTTTCACCCGGAGGGCTGGCTGTCCTCGGCCTTCTATGTCGAGACCCCGGATGCGGCGCTGGATAGCCCGGAGAAGCAGGGCTGGATCCGCTTCGGCCAGCCGCCATTCATGACGGACCCGCCTCTGCCGCCTGCCCACTTCGTGCGGCCAAAACCCGGCCGATTGGTGCTGTTCCCGTCCTACATGTGGCACGGCACCGTGCCGTTCACGACCGACGAGACCCGGCTGACCGTTGCCTTCGACGCCGTGCCGAAATAGCGATTTAGACCAGGCCCAACATCGGCTTGGCGGTTGAGCTCTCGGGGAACACCACCTTGTCCAGCGCGGCGCGGTCGACGCCCATGTGGTCGGCCAGCACGCCCTTGAAGAGGCCGCGCATGTCGACCGTGGGGGCTACGTCGCGGTTCTCGAACAGCGCGTTCTGCTTCAGGGTCGGCCAGTCGCCGACGATGCCGCCGGGCTTCAGGGCTCCGCCGAGAATGAGGGCCGTCGAGCCTGTGCCGTGGTCGGTGCCGGCGGTGCCGTTGACCCGGGCCGTGCGGCCGAACTCGGTGGCCACCAGGACCACGGTGTTCTTCCATTCGGGACCCAGGCCTGTGTGCACGCCGTCCAGGACGGCGTCGAGATAGGCCAGGCGCCCGGCCAGCAGGCCGGCCTGGTTGGCGTGACTGTCGAAGCCATCGATGGAAATCGCCGCCACGGTGGGACCGCCCGGCTCGCGCATGAAGCCGGCCAGGGACTGGCCGAGCGTCCTGGCGGCGTCTCGGCCCTGTTGCCCGCCCGCGCCTGCGCCACCCTTGCCCGCGCTCGCCATCATCGCCGGCTGGCCGCCGCCGAGCCCGGCGGTGGCGTCCTTGGCCATGGTCTCGGTGGCCAGACCACGGGCAAGCGCCGGGCCGAGCAGGGCGTCGTTGCGGTAGAGGTCCTGCAGAAGGGTGGGCAGCCGCGCCTCGGCGTCGACCCCGCGGCCTGGCGACCAGGAGGCGGTGGGCGCCTTGCCGCGCAGGATCAGCGGGGCGGTGGGCCCGATGGAGAGCGCGTCGACCTTGCGGTGCGCCGACAAGGTCTCGACCGCGCGGTTGAGCCAGCCGGAGCTGGTCGAATAGACGCCCGCCGCGCCGGTCTCCAGCACGTCCTGCGCCTCGAAGTGCGAGCGCGCCCGGTCAGGCGTGGCGACCGCCGGCGCGATCCGGGCCTCGCCGGCCTTGGCCATGGCGTGGACGGCGGTGAGTTGCGGGTGCAGGGCGAAGGTCCCGTCCAGCGGCAGGGCGGCGTCGCTGAGCGCCAGACTGCCTCGCAGGCCGCGGTACTCTGCGTCGCCCACCGGTGGGGTGACGGATAGCCCATCCATGCCGCCTCGGCAGATGACCACGATCACCTTGCGCTTGTTCAGATCGCCGTCGGCGGCCATGGCCGGGACGGCCAGCAGCTGAAGTGAGAGACCAAAGCCGGCCGCGGTGGCGAGCAGGCCCCGCCTTGTCGGTGAATGGGGGCGTGAAGGGATGATGGCGTTCATCGGCGTTGGAACTCCGGGCTCATCAGGAGGAGGGCGAAGCCTTCGGGGCGAGACTCGGCGCGCGCTATGGCCTTGGCGGTGTCCGGGCTGAGGCGTTCGCCCAGGGCGTCCGCGGCCAGCGCCTTGGGGTCGCGGTCATGCACCGCGCCGGACGAAAAGGCCTGGGCGAACTGCATGCGCTTGACGATCGCGTCGGGGGCGGCCCAGGACTGGGCGTCCTCCGGCCAGCCCTTGGGCGATGGGGCCGAGAACGGCTTTTGGCCCAAGGCGGTCATGATCGGCCCCACCTGCTGGAAATCCGCCGGCAGGCCGCCCGCCGCGCGATAGCTGGAGACGATGAATTCGTAGGGCGTCTTGAACTTGGCCGGTCTCGGGTCCCAGCTCTCGGGAGCGGAGACCAGGGCCTCGGCCACCGTGGCCAGGTCGCCGCGGCTGCCGGTCCAGGCCGCTTCCAGGCGCGCCACCAGGGCCGGCGAGGGATCGTCGGCCACGAAGTGCCGGGCGAGCTTGCCGCAGATGAAATGGGCGGTCTGCGGTTTTTCGGCCAGGTCGGTCAGGATGGCGTTGGCCTGCTCCTTGCCGCGCTGGTCGTAGCGCACGCCCATGACGGTCCGCTCGCCAGGCTCGTGGGCCTGGACGCGGAACACCGCGACACCGTAGGCGCCATCGCGCTCGCCGCCGATGGAGATGCCGGTCATGGCGCGGGCGAATTCGGTGACGTCGGCCTGGGTGTAGCCGCTGTTCACGCCGACGGTGTGCAGCTCCATGATCTCGCGGGCGAGGTTCTCGTTCAGGCCCGGCGTGCGCTTGAGCGCCGCCTGCTGCAGCTGAGCGCCTCCACCGCCGACGCCGCGCGGACCGCCGCCGTTGCGCATCGCCCGGGCGGCGTCGCTGTCCGGCCCGATCGACTGGATCTGGTCGAGGTACGTCAGCATCGCCGGATGTGTCTCGGCCGCGCCCAGCAGATCGTCGAACCGGCCGAAGACGTGTGGCCGGATGGCCTCTTCCTCGAAGGGGCCGACGATCGTGCCGGTGATCGCCTTGGTGGCCGAGACCGTGAAGTGATTGGCCCAGAACAGCGTCCAGCGTTCGCGGAATCCCGCATCGGTGGCGGAGGCCAGCTGGATGCGGGCGGCGAAGTCGTCGCTGATGTCCTTGCGCAGCATGGCGCCGACGACCTTCACCGGGTCGCGAGTGTCGCTTTTGACGGCCGCGGCCATGGCGGGGTCGGCGGCCTCCGTCGCAGGGCCGCCGGGCTTGGGCGGGCCCACGTCGGAGACTTTCTGCAGGCGGAATTCGCGCCGTTCTCGCTGATATTCGCGGAACTCGGCCATGCGCTGGGCGCTGGTGGGCGAGGGGCCGGCGGGCTGATCGGCGCCGGAGCGGCGGATCTGGCTCTTGAGGAACCCTTGCGGATCGCGGCGCGCCTGATCGATCTCGCCGGGTCGGGCGCCGAGGCCGAAGCGGGTCACCGCGATCGCGGCTTTCATGTCCTGGTCGACAAGCGCCACGCCTGTCTCCTTGCGCTTGTCCCTCCGGGCCGTCATGCCACCGGAAAGCGGCTGAATACCGGCCGGGACGTTACGGGAGTTATTCGAGCCTTGCCGAAAGGATTTCACGAACCTGGCGACAAGCCCAAGCGGTTCTACAGCGCCGTTTCTGTCGCTCCGATGAACGGCGGCTTTACGATTCTGCTCGACGGGCGGAATCTGCGTGGGCCGAAGGGCGCGCAGACTGTGCTGCCGAAGGAGCCCCTGGCTGAGCTGGTCGCCGAGGAGTGGGCGGCCCAGGGCGAGCGCCTGGAGCTGGGGGCCATGCATGCTACGCGCCTGGCCAACACCGCCGTGGAGGCCATCCCCCAGGCCCGTGACTCAACCGCCCAGCAGATCGCCGACTACGCCGCCTCGGACCTGGTCTGCTATCGCGCCACCGAACCGGCGGGCCTGGTCGCCCGCCAGGCGGAGCTCTGGGACCCGATCCTGGCGCGCGCCGCCGCGGACCTTTCGCTGCGCTTCATCCCCGTGCACGGGATCATTCACCAGCCGCAGCCGGCCGCGACGTTGGATCAGGTGAAGGCGCTGGCGCTTCGACTTGACGACTTCGGCCTGGCGGGGCTGGCCTTCGGGGTTCCCCTGTTCGGTTCGGCGATGCTGAGTCTGGCGCTGCAGCGCGGCTGGCTCTCCGGTGCGGCGGCCTTCGACCTCTCGCGGCTCGATGAGGCCTGGCAGGAGGAAAAGTGGGGCGTCGACGCAGAAGCGGCCGAGCGCACCGGGCGCCTGCGCGGTGAAGCTACGATGCTCGAACGGTGGTTCAAGGCGCTGGACGGAACCTGAGACGGCGCGAAACTTGCGCCGAAGCCTTCGAATCCGCCGGCCGTTGTGCCGGAATGGAGCGGAGGGAGCCCGGTGGTCGCGTCGGTCGCGCGTTTCGGAAGTCTCAGCCCGGCGCAGGGCGTGATGGCGAGCGCCGTGGCTCCAATCCCCGCCGCGCCAACCCTCAAGGATCGCCCGCGGCCGTCGTCTTTCGTCCAGCACAGCGCCGCCGCCGTGGCTCTCGCGCCGGCCGCGATGCACGCCCTGCTGCTGGCCCAGGAGCAGCTGGACACGCACGCGTCGGTCCTGGCGCGCACGCCTACGGTCATCGCCGTCGATCAATTGATCACCCAGATGGCCGACGCCACGGCGGTGGCGGCTCCAGCCGCTGACGCGTCGCTCACGCTGCGCCGGCTGGAAGCCGCCCGCCAGCAGCTCGCCCAAGCCTGAAACGGCCCCTACGGCGGCTTGCAACCCGCGCAGGCGCGCACTACGCCTTGCGCCCGGGTAGGGAAGGGCCGTTCCGCGTGAAGCATATCCTCGAAGAGCTGGAGAAGCGCCGTGAAGAGGCGCGCGCCGGGGGCGGCGAGCGGCGGATCGCCAGCCAGCATGCCAAGGGCAAGCTTACCGCCCGCGAGCGGGTCGACCTCCTGCTCGACGAGGGCTCGTTCGAGGAGTTCGACATGTTCGTCGAGCACCGCGCCACCGACTTCGGCATGGCCGACCAGAAGATCCCCGGGGATGGGGTGATCACAGGCTGGGGCCGCATCAACGGCCGGGTGGTGTTCGTCTTCTCCAAGGATTTCACCGTGTTCGGCGGATCTCTTTCCGGCGCCCACGCCAGCAAGATCCTGAAAGTTCAGCGCCAGGCGCTGAAGGTCGGCGCTCCGATCATCGGCCTGTTCGATGCGGGCGGCGCGCGCATCCAGGAGGGCGTGGAGAGCCTGGCGGGCTACGCAGACATCTTCCTTGAAAACACCCTGGCCTCGGGCGTGATTCCCCAGATCAGCGTGATCATGGGCCCCTGCGCCGGAGGCGACGTCTATTCGCCGGCCATCACGGACTTCATCTTCATGGTGAAGGACACGAGCTACATGTACGTGACCGGGCCTGACGTGGTGAAGACGGTCACCCACGAAGACGTCAGCCACGAGGATCTCGGCGGCTATCGCATCCACGCCATGAAGTCCGGCGTCGCCGACGGCGCCTTCGAGAATGACCTCGAGGCGCTGACCCAGGTCCGCCGGCTGATCGACTTCCTGCCGCTGTCGAACCGCGAAAAGCCGCCGATCCGCGAGAGCTACGACGAGCCCGAGCGCGACGAACCCAGTCTCGACACCCTGATCCCGGCCAATCCCAACAAGCCCTACGACATGAAGGAGCTGATCGCGAAGGTCGTCGACGAGGCGGACTTCTTCGAGATCAGCCCGGACTTCGCCAAAAACATCGTCTGCGGCTTCGCCCGTCTCGACGGCCAGCCGGTAGGTATCGTGGCCAACCAGCCAATGGCCCTGGCCGGGGTGCTGGATATTGACGCCTCCCGCAAGGCCGCCCGCTTCGTACGCTTCTGCGACGCCTTCGAATTTCCGCTGATCACCTTCGTGGACGTGCCGGGCTTCATGCCGGGCACCAAGCAGGAGCAGGGGGGTCTGATCCGTCACGGCGCCAAGCTGCTGTTCGCTTTTGCCGAGGCGACGGTGCCGAAGATCACGCTGATCACGCGGAAGGCCTATGGCGGCGCCTATGACGTGATGAGCTCCAAGCACATCCGCGGGGACATCAACTACGCCTGGCCCACCGCGGAGATCGCGGTGATGGGGTCGAAGGGTGCGGTGGAGATCATCTTCCGCTCCGAGATCGGCGACCCCGAGGCGCTCGCCGCGCGCGAGGCGGAATACAAGGCGCGCTTCGCCAACCCCTTCGTCGCCGCCTCCCGCGGCTATATCGACGACGTGATCATGCCGCACGGCACGCGCCGGCGGATCGTGCGGGCGCTGAAGAACCTCAAGGGCAAGCAGCTGACCAACCCCTGGAAGAAGCACGACAACATTCCGTTATAGCGGTGGAAATCCAGGAACCTCCGCCGGGCGGCTCCGGTTGTGGGCGCAAGAACGCCCCACAAATCGGAGGAACTCACCATGGTCGGCAACTGGATGGACGATCGCGAGCGGCAAATTCGCGAACGCGAAGGCCGAGGGCTCTCGGATGACGGCAGCCGCGACGACGAGGACCGCACCTGGGACCGCGAGGATGGGCCGGGCGCCTTTGCCGCGCGGCGCGGCGGGCCTGGACGCGACCGGGTGTTCGGCGAGCGCGACAGCGGGGCGAGCTATGGCCGCGCCGCGCAGGGCCGCCCGGGCGGCGTGACCGGCAGCGGCTGGCAGGATCCCGGCTATGCCGGCGTGAGCCCGGCCATGCAGCGCGGCGATTACCGCAAGCGCTCACGCGCCGCCGGCCAGGACGACGCCAGCGGTCGCTTCTACGGCGATGATGGCGAACGGATCTACCGCGAGGAATATGGCGAGGGCAGCCTCTCAGCGGGCTATGACGCCGGCTACAGCCCCGCCCGGGCGCGCTACCACGCCGAAGGCTACGGCGAGCCGGGCTATAGCGGCTATCGTGGCGAGTTCCGTAGTTCGCGTCCGGCTAGCGGTGGAACCGGCGGCTACGATTACGAGCGCGGCTACGGCTATGGCGACAATGCGCGGCCCGAAGCCCGCACCGACCGTTTCGAAGAGGCCGGCCGCAAGTCCGGTGAATTCCTGCACCGGGCCGGCGAACGGGTGGCCTCCTGGTTCGCCGGCGGCTCGGAGGCCCGCGCCTATGACCCCGGCTATGACCGCGGCGCGCGGGGGCTTGGGCCCCAGGGCTACAAGCGCGCCGACGAGCGGATCAACGACGACGCCCACGAGCAGCTGACGGATGATCCGTGGCTCGACGCCACCGGGATCGCGATCTCCGTCTCAGGCGGCGAGGTGACGTTGTCCGGCACGGTGGAAAGCCGCGAAGCCAAGCACCGCGCCGAGCGGTTGGTGGAGGACATCTCCGGCGTCATCCACGTGCAGAACAACCTGCGGGTCGATAAGGGCGGCTACTTCACCCGTGCGGGATCGGGCTACGGCGACAGCGTTCTCGGCGCGCAGATCCGCGAGGCCGGCAGCGAACCGGCCGCCAACGGGACGGGCGGGGCGGGGGCTGGGCAGTCACCAGCCGGTAAGAAGAACTAGGCCGCGTTGGGCCCAGTCCCTCGCAAGGGACGAGGGACATTTCCCGCTTGGCATGGGATCTAGGGGCGCGGACTGCGCGCGCGGGGAGGGGCAATGATCGAGCGAAGAGCATCGTGCGCTTGCGGGCGGGTGCAACTGAAGGTGGTCGGCGAGCCAATTTTGGTCGCGGCCTGCTGTTGTTCGGATTGCCAGGCCGGGGCGCGACTGATCGAGGCGCTGCCAAATGCGGCGGTCATCCGGGATGCGTTCGGCGGGACGCCGTACCTGATCTACCGCGATGATCGGTTCGCCTGCGTTGCGGGGGCGGAGGCGCTCGAGGGGATAAGGCTTTCAGAGTCCGCGCCGACCACCCGCTATGTCGCGACCTGCTGCAATTCGGGCATGTACCTGAAGCATGGTCCGGGGTGGTGGACGTCGGTCTATCGCGCCCGCTTCTCCGGCGACCCGCCGCCCGTGGAGCTGCGAAACAAGGTCGCCAGTCTGCCATCCGGCGTCACGCTTCCGAGGGACATTCCGTCTCACCCGGGATTTCCCCTGAAGCTCATCCGACGCCTGTTGGCGGCGCGGTTGGCGATGTGGATAGCGGGCAGGAAGACCTAGGCGTGGGTCGCCTTGTCTCCCCCAGGGCCCGGCGGCCCGCTATGTTGCGCGAATGGGGGATTTGACGCCATTCGCGCCGTGGCTCGCGCGCTGGGACCTGACGCCGGATGGCGAGCCGTTCCAGACCCGTTACGCCAGGAATTGGCTGCTGCCTGTCCTTCAGCGGGACGCGCCGGCCATGCTGAAGATTGCCGCGTCGCAGGAAGAAATCGATGGCGCGGCGGTGATGGCTTGGTGGGCCGGCGGCGGCGCGGCGCGCGTGTTGGCCTTTGAGCGGGACGCCCTGTTGCTGGAGCGGTTGCCGGCGCGGCGTTCGCTGGTCGCCATGGCCCAGAGCGGCCTGGACGAGGACGCGCTCCGAATCCTCTGCGTGGTGGCCGATGACCTGCACGCGCCGCGAGAAACGCCCCCGCCGCCCAGCCTCCGCCCGCTCGACCGCTGGCTACGGGCCCTAGCGCCCGCCGCCAGGGCCCATGGCGGCGTGTTGAACGCGTCGCTGGAGGTCGCGAATAGCCTGCTTGTCGATCCTTGCGGGGTCGCGGTGCTGCACGGCGATCTGCACCATGAGAACGTCCTCGACGGAGGCGATCGGGGTTGGCTGGTCATCGATCCCAAGGGCGTGTTGGGAGAGCGCGGCTACGACTACGCCGCGATGCTGTGCAACCCGCACGAGACAGGAGGGCCGAAGCCTGGCCGGATTCCCCGCCAGGTCGCCGTGGTCGCGGCTATGGCCCGCCTGGAGCCCCGACGTCTGCTCCAATGGCTACTGGCCCACGCGGGCGCCTCAGCAGCATGGTGCATGGCCGATGGCTTCGACCCGGGACCGGCGCTCGCGACCGCCGAGGTTGCCCGGCAGGCGCTTAGCGCCTAGGCCGCCACCGTCGGCTTCGCCACCCCTTCGCCGCGGCCCAGCCGGTCCGGCAAAGGCGCGCCGTAGGGGACGAACTCCAGCGAGACGGAGTTGATGCAGTAGCGCAGGCGGGTCGGTGGCGGGCCGTCCGGGAAGACGTGGCCCTGGTGGCTGCCGCAGCGCGCGCAGGTCGTCTCGATGCGCAGCATGCCGTAGGCGCGGTCCTCGATCGCCTTGACGTGAGTCTCGTCCACCGGCGCCCAGAAGCTGGGCCAGCCGGTGCCGCTCTCGAATTTGGTCCTGTGCTCGAACAGCGGCAGGCCGCAGAGCCGGCAGCAGTAGATCCCGGCGTCCTTCTGATCCAAGAGGCCGCCGCAGAACGGCGCCTCTGTGCCGTGGTGCAACAGGACGTCGGCCTCTTCGCGCGTCAGCGCCGCCTCCAGGGCCTTGCGTTCCTCTGCGGTAGGGGCCGACAGATCGAAGCCGGATGGGGAGAGTTGTGGCGTGCTCATGGCGCTCATTCTAAGGTCCCGCCCTTCGGTTCGGAAGTGAGGCGCGTGCTCCGTTAGATGTTTTCCAAGATCCTGATCGCCAACCGGGGCGAAATCGCTGTCCGCATCATCAAGACCTGCCGCCGGATGGGCATAGCCACGGTGGTCGTCTATTCCGAGGCCGACGCCGACAGCATGGCCGTCGAAATGGCCGATGAGACGGTGTTCATCGGCCCGCCGCCGGCGGCCCAGTCCTATCTCGTCGCCGACAAGATCATCGCGGCATGCCGGGAGACGGGCGCGGAGGCGATCCATCCGGGCTTCGGCTTCCTGTCGGAGAACGCGGGCTTCGCCAAGCGCTGCGCCGAGGAGGGGATCGTCTTCATCGGTCCCAACCCGCACGCCATCGAGGCGATGGGCGACAAGATCGAATCGAAAAAGTTCGCCGCCAGGGCCAATGTATCGGTGGTGCCGGGCCACGTGGGCGAGATCGACGACACGGCTCACGCCATCAGGATCTCCGAGGAGATCGGCTATCCGGTGATGATCAAGGCCTCGGCCGGCGGCGGCGGGAAGGGCATCCGGGTCGCCTGGAATCGCAAGGACGTCGAGGAAGGCTTCCCGGCGGTGAAGGCCGAGGCCAAGGCCAGCTTCGGCGACGACCGCATCTTCATCGAGAAGTTCATCGAGAGCCCGCGGCACATCGAGATCCAGGTGCTGGGCGACAAGCACGGCAACGTCGTCCACCTGTTCGAGCGCGAATGCTCGATCCAGCGGCGCAACCAGAAGGTCATCGAGGAGGCGCCAAGCCCCTTGCTCGACGAGGCCACCCGAACCGCGATGGGCGAACAGGCCGTGCGTCTGGCCCAGGCGGTGAATTACGACAGCGCCGGCACGGTCGAGTTCGTCGCCGGCCAGGACAAGAGCTTCTTCTTCCTGGAAATGAACACCCGCCTGCAGGTGGAGCATCCGGTCACCGAACTGATCACCGGCCTGGACCTCGTCGAGCAGATGATCTGCTCGGCCTATGGCGAGAAGCTGGCCTTCAGCCAGAAGGACCTGAAGATCAACGGCTGGGCCATCGAGAGCCGCATCTACGCCGAGGACCCCTATCGCGGCTTCCTGCCCTCCATCGGCCGCCTGGTCCGCTACGACCCGCCGGCTGAGGGTGAAGTCGTCGGCGCCAAGGTGCGTAACGACGCGGGCGTCCGCGAGGGTGACGAGATCTCGATGTTCTACGACCCGATGATCTCCAAGCTGTCGACGTGGGCGAAGACACGCCTGGGCGCGGTCGACGCCATGGGCCGCGCGCTTGAGGATTTCCACATCGAGGGCCTGGGCCAGAATATACCGTTCCTGGTCGCGGTGATGGACCAGGAGCGGTTCCGGTCCGGCAAGCTTTCCACCAACTACATCAAGGACGAATTCCCAGATGGCTTCTGGGGGGCTGCGCCGACGTCCTTCCAGCGTGACCTGATGGCCGCCGTCGCCTGCGCCATGCACCGCACCTTCACCCGCCGGGCCGCGCCGCAGCTCATGCGCGATGACTGGGTGGTCATCGAGAATGGCGAGCGGCGCCTGGTGCGGGTCACCAACGGCGATGCTCTGACGGTGGAGTTCCTGGAGGAGGGACGTACGCTGAAGCTCGAAGGCGTCGACTGGCGGCCGGGAAAGCCGGTGTTCCGCGGCGTCCTCGACGGGCGCGCCTTCTCCGCCCAGGTCGAGCCTCAGCCGGAGGGCTTCCGCATCCGCCACCGCGCGGCCATCGCCAAGGTGCTGGTCCTGACGCCGCGCATCGCCGAACTGCACGAGCGCCTGCCGCCGAAGAAGGCCGCCGACACTTCGAAGATGGTGCTGTCGCCCATGCCGGGCCTGGTGGTCACCCTGGATGTGGCCGTCGGCCAGCAGGTCCGCGCCGGCGAGCCGGTGGCGGTCATCGAGGCCATGAAGATGCAGAACATCATCCGCGCCGAGCGCGACGGCACGGTGAAGGCCGTCAACGCCGCGGCCGGCGACAGCGTCGCGGCCGACGAGGTGCTGGTGGAATTCGCCTGACCGCGGGCCCGGGGCTATGCTGAGGCGTCGGATTCGCTGGGGCGCGCCATGAACGGCCAGATCGATTGGAGCGAGCTGTTCTTCTCAGCCAACGGCCGCGCGCCGCGCATGCCCTCGCTGATCGCCGCCGGGGTCCTGCTGTTCATCGGCACGTTCTACGAAGCGGCGGCGCCTTCGGCGGTCCATTGGATCACCGGCTGGTTCGTCTACCCGCCGCTGTTCTACTGCGCCGCCTGCGTGCTTTCCAAGCGTCTGCACGACCGCGGGCGCTCAGGCTGGTGGGCGGCGCTGGTGCTGGTTTCGGTGGTCGCCGTCTGGCCGCATCCCGACAGCTTCTTCGACTTCGCCTTCACCCTGGTGCTGGTCTGGGCGGGCGTGGAGCTGGGCGCCATGCCCGGTGAGGCCGGCGCCAACCGCTACGGTCCCAACCCGCTCGGTCCGGCCCTTTCCCTCCCTTAGTTCGCCGGTGTCAGGGTCGGCGCCAAGGGTTCGCCGAAGATGTAGTGGCCGAACCAGTTCTCGTTCTCCTCCATCACCGCGCGCTGCTGCTTGGGCTTGTTGATGGGATGCCCGAAGCCGTCATAGAGCACCATCTTCACCGGCACCCCGTGGTCCTCCAGGGCCTGGCGAAGCTCGAAGGAATCCGCCACCGGCACGCGCTTGTCGGCGCTGCCCTGCTGGATCAGGGTCGGGGTCTTCGCCTTGGCGATATAGGTGATCGGCGAGGTCTTGGCGTAGATCTTGGGATCCTCCCACGGCGTCGAAAGCAGGTACTGCCGCGTGAAGGGCGTGATGTCGGTGTTGGCGTAGTAGGTCATCCAGTCGCTGATGCCCGCGCCCACCGAGACCGCCTTGAACCGATCCGACGAGGCGGTGATGAAGGCTGAGATATAGCCGCCCTCGCTCAAGCCCATGGCGCCGATCCGATCCTTG
>DASRRU010000004.1:0-11157 GCA_035656795.1 Phenylobacterium sp.
GACCTGCTGGTGCTGCTGTCCGATGTCGATGGGCTCTACACCGCCGATCACCGGCATGATCCGTCAGCGGAGCACCTGCCGCGAATCACGCGGCTGACGCCGGAGATCGAGGCTATGGCGGGCGGCGCCAACGCGGGAGCGGGCGTCGGCACGGGCGGCATGGCGACGAAACTGGCCGCGGCCCGCATCGCCAGCGCGGCGGGCTGCGCGACGGTCATCACGCTCGGCCACCGTCCCTCGCCGCTGCAGGCGCTGGAGGACGGTGAGCGCGCCACGGTGATCGAGCCCTCGACGACCCCGGCCGCCGCCTACAAGACCTGGATCGCCGGCTCGCTGGCGCCGGCCGGGACCCTGGTGGTGGACGAAGGCGCGGCCCAGGCCGTACGGCGCGGCAAGAGCCTGCTGGCCGCCGGCGTCCGGCGCACCGAGGGTCGCTTCGACAAGGGCGACGCGGTGGTGATCCGCGATGAAGCAGGCCACGAGATCGCCCGTGGACTGGTCCGCTACGAGGCCGACGACGCAGCGAAGATCTGCGGCCTGAAGAGCGTGGCGATCGAGGCGGCCCTTGGCTACAGCTCCGGTCCCCTGGTGCACGCCGACGACATGGCGGTCGGGGCGCACGCCCCGGCCTGACCACCCCCCGCTTATCCCGGCGAAAGCCGGGATCCAAGCGGGTTAGCGGCTCCCGTCGCCGACAGTCAGATCCGGACTCACTTTGGGTCCCGGCTTTCGCCGGGACGCGCGGACAGATCGCTCACCCGGTCCACGTCGAACAGCACCCCGTCGTCGGGGCTTTCGACCAGGGCGAGGCGCTCGCCCAGGCCCTGGAGCAGGCCGCGTGCGCCGGCGTCGCCGGTCAGGGCCAGGAGATCGGGAAACAGGGGGGAGCTCAGGAGCACCGGATTGCCCCGCCGGCCTTCGAACACCGGGGCCGCGGCTACGGCGCCCGCCGTCACGGCCTCGGCCATCGCGCGAAGCACCGCCGTCGGCACGCGCGGCATGTCGCCCAGGAAGACGAAGGCGCCGGCCGCGTCGGGCGGCAGGCTGGCGATTCCGGAGCGCAGGGACGCGCCCATGCCCTCGGCAAAGTCCCCGGCGTGGACGATCACCGTGCGGGCGTCGAAGGATCGCGCGGCGGCCGCCACGGCTTGCGCGTCGGCGCCGATCACCACCGTCACACTCCGCACCGGGGCGGCGAAGGCTGCAGCCAGCGCCCCCTCCAGCAGCACGCCCGCGCCCCAGGTCGCCAGCAGTTTCCCGCCGCCGAATCGCGAGCCGGACCCGGCGGCCAGCACCACGGCTTCGAAGGCATCCCCTGTCACCACGGGCATTTCCTCTCTATGTTATCTTCCGCATGACGCCCTACGACGCCCCTTCGCCGCAAGGCTCGCGTGGATTGACCGACAGCTTCGGGCGGACGGTGACCTATCTGCGCGTCTCGGTCACCGACCGCTGCGACCTGCGCTGCGTCTATTGCATGAGCGAGCACATGACCTTCCTGCCGAAGGCCCAGGTGCTGACGCTGGAGGAGCTCGACCGCATCGCCAGCGCGTTCGTGAGCCTGGGGATCCGCAAGCTGCGGATCACCGGCGGCGAGCCACTGGTCCGCAAGGGCGTCATGGACCTGTTCCGGAACCTGGGGCGGCACCTGAAGTCGGGGGCGCTGGACGAAATTACCCTGACGACCAACGGCACCCAGCTGGCGCAGTTCGCGCCAGGTCTCGTCGAGGCCGGGGTCAAGCGCGTCAACGTCTCGCTGGACACCCTTAAGCCCGATCTCTTCCGAACCCTGACCCGCGGCGGAGACCTTGAGAAGGTGATCGCCGGGATCGATGCGGCCCAGGCTGCGGGCCTCAAGGTGAAGATCAACGCCGTGGCGCTGAAGGACGACAACGCCGCCGAGCTGCCCGACCTGATCCGCTGGGCGCACGCGCGCGGCGCGGACATGACGCTGATCGAGACCATGCCCATGGGCGAGGTCGAAGCCGACCGGACGGACCAGTACCTGTCGCTGACCGCGCTCCGGGCCGAGCTGGAAAGCTTCTGGACCCTGACCGATCTGCCGCTCTCCACCGGAGGCCCCGCCCGCTACGTCGAGGTGGCCGAGACCGGGGGGCGGCTGGGCTTCATCACCCCGCTCAGCCACAATTTCTGCGAGGCCTGCAATCGCGTTCGGCTGACCTGCACCGGCACCCTGCACACCTGCCTGGGCCAGGAGGACGCCTCCGATCTGCGCGCGGTGATCCGCGCCGGGACTGATGACGCGGGCCTCGTCGAGGCCATCCGCAATGCCGTCGACGCCAAGCCCAAGGGCCACGATTTCCACATCGAGCGCGCCTCGGCCCCGGCCGTGGCGCGGCACATGTCGACGACCGGGGGCTGAGCCGTGGCCCGGGTGCTGCTGTTCGGGCGGTTGAGCGACCTGGCCGGCTGGCGCGAGCGGCAGGTTGAAAGCCCCTTCCTTTCGGCCTTGAGGGCGCGGCTGGCGGACGAGGACGCGAACCTGGGCGAAGCGCTGGCCGGGCCCGGCGTCCAGGTGGCCCTCGACCAGGTGATCGTGCGCGGCGACGCCGCCCTGAGCGCGGCGACCGAGGTCGCCTTCCTGCCTCCCATGAGCGGCGGATGATCCGGCTGACTTTCGATCCGTTCGACCCGGGAGCCCTGCTCACCGAATTCTGCCGGGGGCGCCAGGAAGTCGGCGCCGTGGCGACCTTCACCGGCATCGCGCGCGCCGAGGCCGGCGCGACCGTGGTCCTGGAGTTGGAGGCCTATCCCGGCTTCACCGAGGCTGAGATCGGCAAGGTCGCCGACGGCGCCAAGGCGCGTTTCGGCCTCGACGACTTCGCCATACTGCACCGGGTGGGCAAGATCGCACCCGGCGAGCCCGTAGTGTTCGTGGCCGCCGCCGCGCGCCACCGCCGCGCGGCGTTCGAGGCCTGCGACTTCCTGATGGACTATTTGAAGTCCAAGGCGCCCTTCTGGAAGAAGGAACACGGCCCCGACGGCGCCCGCTGGGTCGAGCCACGGGCCCAGGACCACGCCGACCTGAAGCGGTGGGAGAAGGAGACCTCCAGATGAACGCACTCACCCCCGGCGGACGCATCGACGAGAAGCTGACCCTCAAGCCCGTGCGGATCGCCGTGCTGACCGTCTCCGACACCCGCGACGAGGAAAGCGACACTTCCGGCCACGTCCTGGCCGAGCGGATCACCGGCGCCGGCCACGAGCTGGCCGACCGCGCCATCGTGCGCGACAGCATCCCGGCGATCCGCGAGAAGATCGAGGCCTGGGCGGCGTCCGGCTTCATCGACGCCATCGTCACCACCGGCGGCACCGGGATCACCGGGCGCGACGTGACACCCGAAGCCGTCGAGCCACTGTTCGATAAGAAGCTCGACGGGTTCTCGGTGGTCTTCCACATGGTCAGCTATCAATCGGTCGGCCTGTCGACGCTGCAGAGCCGGGCCACCGCGGGCATCGTGAAAGGCGTCTTCGTCTTCTGCCTGCCGGGCTCGAACGGGGCGGTGAAAGACGGCTGGGACAAGGTGATCTCTCCACAACTCGACAGCCGGCATGGCCCCTGCAACATGGTCGAGCTGATGCCCAGGCTGCTGGAGCAATGAACCGGCTGGCGGCGTGAGCAAGCTCAGTCACATCGGCGCGGACGGCCGCGCCCGGATGGTCGACGTCACCGACAAGGCGTCCACGGCCCGCGAGGCGGTGGCGCAGGGCTTCGTGCGGATGAGCGCGGCGACGCTGGCGCTGGCCGTTTCGGGCGAGGCCGCCAAGGGCGATGTGCGCGCGGTAGCCGAGATCGCCGGCGTCATGGCCGCCAAGCAGACATCTTCCCTGATCCCGATGTGCCATCCGCTGGCCCTGTCCAAGGTCGAGGTCCGCGTGGCGCCGGCCGATGGCGGGCTTGCCGTGACCGCGCGGGTCAAAACGACCGGGCCGACAGGCGTGGAGATGGAAGCCCTGACCGCGGTGAGCGTCGCCTGCCTGACCCTCTACGACATGCTGAAGGCCGCCCAGAAGGACATGGTCATCGAGGCCGTGCGGCTGGTGTCCAAGACCGGGGGGAAGTCTGGCGATTGGACGATCCCGTCGTCCGGCTGATCCCCGCGGAGCAATTTGATGAAACTCCTCGCCGTAGACGATGCTCGCGCCCGCATGCTGGCGGAGATCGCCGCCCTGCCGGCCGAGACCATCCCGCTCACCCGGTCGATCGGTCGGGTGCTGGCGGAGGATGTGGCCGCGGTGCGCGACCAGCCGCCATTCGCGGCCTCGGCCATGGACGGCTGGGCGGTGCGGGCGGCGGACTGCCCGGGAAGCCTGAAGATCGTCGGCGAGAGCGCGGCGGGGCACGGCTTCGACGCTGAGGTCGGCGCGGGCGAGGCGGTGCGGATATTCACCGGCGCGGCCGTTCCCGCCGGCTGCGACGCCATCGTCATCCAGGAGGACGCGACGCGGGAGGGCGAGGCAGTGCTGGTTCCCGCGGTGACGGCGGGCCGTTCTGTCCGGCCGGCGGGCGGCGATTTCAGGGCGGGCGCGGTGCTGCTCGCGCGCGGGACCCGGATCGACCCCTGGCGGCTGTCGCTGGCGGCCTCCGCCGGGCGGGCCGAGGTCTCGGTCGGCGGGCGGGCGCGGGTGGCGCTGCTGTCCACCGGCGAGGAGATCGTCCAGGCGCCGGCGACGCCGGGCCCGTTCCAGATCTACGACAGCGGATCACCTGCCCTGGCGGAGATGGTCGAGAGTTGGGGCGGAACGGCGGTGCGCGCCAAGCCGGTGCGCGACACGCTGGACGCGGTGATCGCGGCCTTGCGGGACGCCGAGGCCGAGCTGATCGTGACGGTGGGCGGCGCCTCGGTGGGCGACCATGACCTGGTGCGTGCTGCCGCCCAGGCGCTCGGGCTTTCGCTGCGGGTCGAGAGCGTCAATGTGCGGCCGGGCAAGCCCACCTTCTTCGGGGTGCTGGCCGATGGCCGGCGGCTGCTGGGCCTGCCCGGCAACCCGGCTTCGGCCTTCGTCTGCGCCGAGATGTTCCTGAAGCCGATCCTCAGCGCCTACCAAGGCGGGCCGACTGCGCCGGCGACCATCACCGCGCGCCTGGCCGACGCCTTGCCGGCCAACGGCTCGCGCGAGCACTGGATGCGGGCGAAGCTCACCTATGAGGGCGGCGGCGTCAGTGTGCGCCCGTACCGCGACCAGGACTCCTCCCTGATCAGCGTCTTCGCCGTGTCGGACGCCCTGATGCGGCGGCTGCCGGGCGCTCAGGCGGCCGAGGCTGGGACCGCGGTTGAGGTGTTGCCGCTCTCGCGCGCATAGCGCAGCGCCATGATTTCGCCGATCACCGAGACGGCGACCTCCCAGGGCGCCTTGCCGCCGATGTCGAGGCCGATGGGGGCGTGCAGCTTGGCGAAGTCGCTCTCCGGCGCGCCTTCGACGCGTAGTGGCGCTAACCGGTCGGCGATCCGCCGCCGTGCGCCCAGGAGGCCCACATAGCCCGCGGGTGAGGGCAGGGCCGCGCGCAGGGCCGCTCGGTCGGTCTCGAGGTCGTGGGTGGCGATGGCGATGGCGGTCCAGGGATCGACGCCGATGGCGGCGAAGGCCTCCGCTGGCTCGGCGCGACTGTAGCCAATTCCCGGGATAGGCGGGCCGCCCGGCGGGCCCTTGGGGCGGACCAGCGTGGTCTCGAGCTCCGACTGGGCGCCCAATTGGGCGATGGCCAGCGCGGTCGGGTCACCCCCCACCACGATCAGCCGGGGCGCCGGCTGGTGACGACGCGCCACCCGCGCCTCGGGCCAGGGCGAGATGTCCGGGCCGCATTCGCGCGCCGTCCCGTCGCTGACCCAGACCACCGGCCGCCGCTCCCGGTAAGCGGACAAGAGCTCGGCCAGAGCGCTGTCGTCGGGGGCCACGCGCTCCAGGAAAATCTCGATCCGAGCCCCGCAAAGCAGCTGGATATCCGGCCAGGGGCTGCCCTCGCCGTAGACGAGGGTGCGGGGGCTCCCATCGGCCAGGCAGGCGTAGGCGTGGTCGGCGACGTCGCTCTCCACGCAGCCGCCGGAAAAGTAGCCGGCGACGAAGCCCGGCGCGAAGACCATCTGGGTCCCGACGGGCCTCGGGCCGCCGCCCTCCACGGCCACCAGGGTGGCCAGCGTGCAGGCCAGGCCCGCCTTATGCGCCTGCGCCAGCGTCGGCCTGACGTCGTCGGTCATGCCGAAAAGAGGCCATTCGGGGAGGGGCTCACGCTCGGACAATATTTACCCCCTGGAAAGGTCCTGGATACGGCTTCTTAGGCATCATAGGCCCAACATGCCTGCTCATTGGAAGTGCTTGAGTCGTCGTCACACATGACCTCCACGATCAGCAAGCTGGGCCTTGGTTCGGGTCAGTTCGGTCTCGACCAGCAGGCCGGCGCCCGCGGGCGGCCGCGCGACGCGGAGGCGCGCGAGATACTGGCGATCGCCGCGCGCTCGGGCCTGGGCGTGCTGGAGGTCGGCCGCCATCCCACTTCCGCCGAGATCACGCTGGGCCAGGTGCTGCCCCGGCCGCAGCCCTTCCTCCTGACCGTCACCACCGTGCGCCCGGACCGCGGCGCCGATCTGGTGGAGGCGGAGATTCGCGCCCAGCTGGTTCGCCTCGGCGTAAGTTCGGTCGATGCGATCCTGGCGCCCAGCGCCACCGACCTGTTCAGCGCGCACGGCCCGGAACTCTGGGACCGGCTGCGCAAACTGAAGGACCAGGGGCTGACCAAGAAGATCGGCGTCTCGGTGTATGCGTCCGACGATCCGGTGGGCTTAGCCAAGCGGTTCAAGCCCGATCTGGTGCAGGCGCCGGCCTCGCTGCTCGACCAGCGTCTGCTGATCGACGGCACGCTCAGCGAGCTGGCCGGCATGGGGATCGAGGTGCATCTGCGCTCGATTTTCCTGAACGGCCTGCTGTTCCTGCCGCCAGACCGGGCGCCCAACCATCTGAAGGCCGCCGCGGGACGGATCAGCCGTGCGCGCCGGCTGATCGCCGAAGGCCGCTCCGACCCGTTGCAGGCCGCCCTGGGCTTCGCCCTGTCGCGGCCGGAGGCTTCCGCCGTCCTCGTGGGTGTCGCCTCGGCTGCGGAGATGTCCGCGGTGGTCGCCGCCGCCATGAGCCCGCCGCCGGATCTCGACTGGGACGAGATGGCGCTCGACGATCCCGCCGCGCTCGATCCCCGCGCCTGGGCCGCGGCCTAATTTCGCTCTGAGAACGGCTGGTCGAGGCTGGGCTGCGGCTCAGTGAACCAGGCCGCGCCGTGGGCGGTCACGTAGAAGTGGTCTTCCAGGCGCACTCCGAAGGTCTCCGGGATCACTATCATCGGCTCGTTGGAAAAACACATGCCGGGCGCGAGCGGGGTCCTGTCGCCGCGCACCAGGTAAGGCGCCTCATGGATCGACAGCCCGATGCCGTGGCCGGTGCGGTGCGGCAGGCCGGGGAGGTTGTAGCCGGGGCCGAATCCGGCCGCCTCCAGCACCTGGCGCGCCACGGCGTCGATCTCCTCGCAGGGGACGCCCGGCTTCACCGCGGCGAAGGCGGCGGCCTGGGCCTGTTTTTCGATCTCCCACACGCGGCGGTGGTCCGGCGAAGGCGTTCCGAAGACATAGGTGCGGGTGATGTCGGAGTTGTAGCCCTGCACCTTGCAGCCGGTGTCGATCAGGACCAGATCGCCGTCGGCCAGCTGCTGCTCGCCGGGCAGGCCGTGGGGGTAAGCGCTGGCATGGCCGAACTGCACCGCGCAGAAGGACGAGCCGTCGTCGGCGCCCAGCGCGCGATGCGCCTGGTCGATGAAGCGGCGGACGGCGGTGGTGGTGATCCCGGCCTTCAGGATCCGCGCCGCGCGGCGGTGGACCTCCAGGGTCATGGCCTTGGCCTGGCTCATCAGAGCCAGCTCGGCCGGCGACTTGATCATCCGGCAGCCGTCGATGACCGGGGCGCCGTTCATCGTGTGCAGGTTCGGCGCGGCGAGGCGCAGGCCGTCGAAGGCGAAGAACGGAAGGGCCGGATCGATGGCCAAGGTCTTCGCGCCCGCCTCCGACAGCACCTGCACGGCCAGGGCGTAGGGGCTTTCGTGTTCTTCCCACAGCGCGATCGGCGTCTCGACACCGAGGGAGGCCTCCAGTGAGCCCCGTTCGAAGCGGGGGCAGACCATGGTCGGAGCGCCTTCGCGCGGCAGGATCATCGCCACCAGCCGCTCGGTGGGGTTCCAGCCGACGCCGGTGAAGTAGCGAAGCGACGGCCCGGCTCCGACGATCAGGGCGTCGGCGCCGATCTCGGCCATCAGCGCCTGGGCGCGTGCGAGGCGGACCAGCCGTTCCTGCGCCGCAATGACAGGCGCCGGCTTGGGCCAGGGTCCAAGGGCCGCCAGTTCAGCTTCCGCCGTCGATCCGCCGATGCCGCTGCTCATGGCCGAATGTCCTCCGCTCTGGCGTCACTCTATGTCCGCAAATAGAACTGCGGACCATGGCCGGAAGTCAGGATTTCGCCGCCGATCCGCGCGATGCGGACCTCAAGATCTACGTCAACGGCGCCCTCGTGCCCCGCGGCGAGGCCAAGGTTTCGGTCTTCGACGCTGGCTTCGTGCTGGGCGACGGGGTCTGGGAGGGCCTGCGGCTGCACAAGGGCCGCCTGTTGTTCCTCGAGACCCACCTGGATCGGCTCTATTGGGGGCTTGAAAAGATCGAGCTCGATATCGGCCTCAGTCGAGAGGCGCTGACTGCGGAGATCCGCAAGACACTGGACGCCAACCGGATGACCCACGGCGCGCACTTGCGGCTGATGGTGACGCGCGGCGAGAAGGCGGCGGCCAACCAGGACCCGCGCAACTGGCTGGGCAAGCCGACCATCGTGATCACGGCCGAGTACAAGCAGCCCGCTCCGGAGATCGTCACGCGGGGCCTGGCGCTGGCGACTTCGCAGGTGATCTGTTCGCCGGCCGAGATGTTCGACATGCGGCTGAATTCGCACAGCCGGCTGAATCTGATCACCGCGCTCGTGGAGGCGATCAAGACCGGCGCCGACGAAGCGGTGATGCTGGACCCCGGCGGCCATGTCTCCAGCTGCAACGCCACCAACCTGTTCTGGGTGAAGGATGGACGGGTCAGGACCTCTTCGGGACAGTTCTGCTTCAATGGGGTGACGCGGGCCAATGTGATCGCGCTCTGCACGGCGAACGGCATCGCCCTGGAGCAAGGGCATTTCCCGCTGGCCGACCTGCACGGCGCCGACGAAGCGTTCGTCACCGGCACCTTCGGCGGGCTGACGCCGGTTCGCGAGGTGGACGGCCATGGGCTGCCCGCCACCGTGCCGGGTCCGGTGACCACGCGATTGCGGGCGCTCTACGAGGCCCTGAAGGACGCTGACGCGGCATGACCGTGCGGATCGCCATGTGGTCGGGGCCGCGGAATATCTCCACGGCGATGATGCGCAGCTTCGAGAACCGGCCCGATTGCTCGGTGGTCGACGAGCCGTTCTATGCCGCCTATCTCGCTGAGACGGCCCTCGAGCATCCGATGCGCGCCGAGGTCCTGGCCTCCCAGCCGCAGGACTGGCGAGTGGTCGCCAGAGGCCTGGTCGAGGATGAGCCGGCGGCGGTCTACTACCAGAAGCACATGACCCACCACATGCTGCCGGGCTTCGGTCTGGACTGGATGGCGGCGTGCGCGAACGCGTTTCTGATCCGCGATCCGGCGGCGGTGCTGGCCTCCTACGTGAAGGCGCGCGCGGAGGTGACGCTGGCCGACATCGGCGTGGTGCGCCAGCGTGAGCTGTTCGACCGCGAGGCCGACCGGCTCGGCCGCGCCCCTCCGGTGGTCGAGGGCGCTGATGTGCTGGCCGATCCGCGCGTGACCCTGAGCGCGCTCTGCGATGCCCTCGGTGTGGCGTTCCGCGCGGAGATGCTCAGCTGGCCAGCCGGCCACCGGGACTCGGACGGCGTCTGGGCCCCGGCCTGGTATGCGGCGGTCGAGCGTTCGACCGGCTTTTCAGCGACCGAGCGCGCGGAGGCGGCGCCCCTGACCGACGACCTTCGAAGGATCGCCGACCAGGCGCGGCCGCACTATCAGGCGCTGGCGCGCTGGAAACTCGCCTAGACGAGGTTGCGCTTGTAGAGCGCCGTCAGCTCCGCCCAGGCCTTCTCCGCGCCGGCCTCGTTGTAGACGGCGCTTCCTTTGACGCACCAGCCGTGGTTGCAGCCGTCGTAAACCACGACGGTGGCCTTCTTGCCGGCGTCGGCGAAGGCCTTCTTCAACACGTCCTTGTCGGTGGGCGAGCGGGCGTCGTCGTTGGCGGCCACGGCGGAATAGACCTCGGCCTTCATCTTGGGAATTAAGAGGTGCGGGCTGGCGGGCGTCTGAGTGACCAGACCGCCGCCGTGACAGGTGACGGCGCCCTTGATCCGATCGGGCAGGACCGCAGCGGTGCGGTAGACCAGCGGGCCGCCCATGCAATAGCCCTGCGTCCCAGCGCCCTTCTTCTTGTCGGTCTGCGGCTGGGCGTCGAGGAAGGCGAAAAAGGCGGTCGCGTCGGTCTCCACGGCGCCCGGCGCGCCGATGCTGGCGGCCATGGGCATGAGCTGCGCCCGTTCGTCAGGCTTGGCGAAGTCGAGCTTGACGGTCTCCGTCGCCCGGGCCTTGCGATAGAACGGGTTGGGCACCAGGACCACATAGCCCTGGGCGGCCAGCCGCCGGCCCATGTCGCGGAACGCCGGCCGGAGGCCCATGATGTCGGTCCAGATCAGCACGGCCGGCCATTTCCCCCCCTTTCCGGCGCCTGGGCCTTGCGGGTAGAAGAGCGCGGCGTCGCAGGTCCCGTCGGCCGTCTTGATGTCGACGTCCTTCTCCGTGACGGTGGCCTGGGCGTGCGCCATGCTCGCCGATACGGAGGCTGCCAAGCCGGCGGCCGCGGCCGCGGACAAGCCGAAGGCTCGGCGAGACATCGGAGTCTCTGCGGCGAGAATGGTGCCTTCGAACTGATGGATTTCGTCGTCGCACATGGCGGCAGCCTCCCTGGGAATGAGACCTGAAGGGTCGGCGCCAATGTTACGGCGTTATTTCCGCGGGGGAAGCGGCGGCGTCGCCGGCGCTCAGTCGGCCTTGGCCTTGCGCTCGCCGGTCTTGGCAAGGCCGA
>DASRRU010000005.1:0-3298 GCA_035656795.1 Phenylobacterium sp.
GGCTTCTCCGCGGGAGGCGAACTGGTCTCGCTGGTCGCCGATAATCCGGCCCCACCGACCCGGCCCTCGGATGCGACCGACAAGGTCAGCGCCCGGCCCGACTTCCAGGTGCTGGTCTACCCAGGGCCGCTCGGAACGCCAGGCAAGGCGGTGGAGGGAGCGCCGCCCGCCTTTATCACGGCGGGATCTACCGACCCCTGCTGCGCCACGCCTGCCCTGCAGCTCTATGACCAGCTCAGGAAAGCCCACGTAACCGCCGAGTTGCACATGTACGCGGACACCGGCCACGGCTTCAACATCGCCGCCCACAACGAGCGCATCTCGATTCTGCACTGGCCTGACCGGCTCCAGGACTGGCTGAGCGACGGCGGCTGGCTGCGGGCCGACGACGGCGCGCCGCGTAGCGGGGTTGCACCGGGGACCTGACCTTTCCCAATCCGCCGCGCATCATCGAGGCCATTTACCGCTCCGCCCGCGAAGCGCGCACCGTCAGGCTCTGACCTCCCTACAGACGGAGGCGGAAGATGGCGTGCTGGGAGAGGATGTAGAGGGTGCGGTGGTCGGGTCCGCCGAAGATAAGGCCTATGGGGCGTTCGGGGATGTCGATCTGGCCGAGTTCGCGCCCGTCGGGGGCGTAGACGAACACTTCGCCGTTGGCGACATAGACCCGCCCTTCGGGGTCGACCGCCACGCTCTCCCCGCCGCGGTTGGCGAACGGCCTCAGCTGGCTGAGCGCTCCGCCCGGGCCGAGCCGCCCGGAGTAGGTGACGTCCTGCGATTCGTTGGAGATGTAGACCCGCCCCCCGGGTGAGGCCGTCACCAGGCCGGAGGCGTCCAGGGTCGGCGAGAAGCGCCAGCCCAGGTGATCGGGCGGCCCCTGCTGGAACACCCGGAACGCGGGCAGCGCCAGGCTGCCGTCGGGCGAGAGGTAGGCCTGCGCCTTGGCTTCTCCCGCTTCGGCGCGGAACATCTCGGCCAGGGTGGTGAAGCGCCAGGTGGCCGGATCAAGCTGATCCTTGAACTCGCCGTTGACCCACCAGTTGACCGGCAGCGCCATGAGCGTGCCTGCGGCTGCAACGCCCGGCGTCGGCGCGATCAGCTTCAGTTCGGCTTCGGGCGTGTCGGGACGGAAGCTGTAGACCGTGCCTTGTGCGCCGTAGGAAGACAGCACCATCAGATCGCCGGAGCGGTCGAAGGCAAGCTGGACCGGATCCAGCGCGTTGTCGCGCACCACCTCCAGCCGGCGCTCCGGCGTCCAGCGGTAGATGCGCTGGTCGTGGTGATCAGCGAAGTAGAGCCGCCCTTGCGCGTCCACCGCCGGACCGGACAGGCCGTAGAAGCCGTCCTGCAGCTTCTCCACGCTTGCGCCCTCGAAGGCGGAGGCCGCCACGGCGGGCGGCGCCTCGGGCACGTCGAGCCGGGCGAACTCGCGCTCGCGCACCTGCAGGCCGTGGGTGACGTCGACCAGGGCGTTCTCGAACGGGAAGCGGCTGGCCCGCAGATAGGTGGCGCAGCCCAGCGCATCGCAGGTGGCGTAGCCGCTCTCCGCGTTCACATGCACGTTGCGGAAGCGGATGTCGGCGGAGTTGTACAGCTTCACCGCCGTCAGCGCCGGCTTCACGTTCCGCGTCACCCGATAGGCATGGTAGTTGGCCACCAGCACATGCTGGGAATTGCGGATCTCCAGCGACACCGCGTCGCCGCTTTCGCCCGCCTCCTCCTCGGTCTGAGGCGCGAGCAGCTCCCAGTTCGACACCCCGTCCAGCACGATCTCGTTGCGGACGTGATGTTCGTTGGAGAGCTCGTAGACGTGGCCAGGGGTCGAGGTGTTCGAGACATAGAAGCCGGCCTGGGCGTAGGTATTGGGCGACCAGATGTCGGCGAAGGCGCCGCCGCCGCCGTCCGTCACCCATAGGCTGGGATACTGGCCGTCCAGACGGGTTCGTGGGTCGCCGAACACGTTCAAGCGCTTGCCATTCCCGAGCAGCGTCCCGCCGCCGCCCTGCAGCTTGACATCGTCGACCAGCGAGTCCGCGCCTGAGGTCCACAGCAGCGCGGTGGCGCGCGGGTTGACCCCGCCGGTGAACAACCCCAGGCCCGAGACGATGTTGGCGCCGCCCTTGGCCGCTTCGATCATCGCCTTGGGCGCGCCTACCCCGGCGTAGCCCGCGGTGTCGTCGGCCAGGAAGATCTGGGTCAGGCTCGGATGCAGCCCGATCAGAACCGTGTCGGGCTTCAGCCGCAGGGTGTCGCTGAGCTTGTAGCGTCCGGTGGGGAAGTACAGCACCCGGTGGCTGTCGATGGCCTGCTGCAGCGCGGCGGTGTCGTCAGTGACGTTGTCGCCCTTGGCCCCCAGGCTGCGCACGTCCACCCAGTCGCCGACCGGCGGCAGCGGGCGGATCGCCGGCGCGCCCTGCGCCGGCATCGCGCCCAGCGGCTCGGCGTCCATGCGGGTCTCGAACCGGCCCATCCGGCCCAGCCCCGGCAGGGTCAGGCCGTAGGTGAAGCTCTTCACCCGGTAGCTGGGCGCGGGCCCGCTGCTGCTCCTGCCGCTGTCGCGGAAGCGGGCGAACACCGGCGTCGCCCGGGCCACAGCGTCCTCGAAGCCGACCTGGGTGTAGGCGTTGTCCTCGTTGCTGACCACCACCGCGGCCTTGGAGACCGCCTCGAAGCGCACGTGCTCGCCCCACAGCCAGTCGCCGTAGCCCGGGTCGATCTCGATCCCGACCGGCGTGTCGCCGAAGCGGTCGTTGACCAGGGTCAGCCCGGCCTCGTGCTCGCGGATCGCCGCTTCGCGCTGGCCCTCGAACACCGAGTCGATCAGGGTGAACTGCCAGGCGGGCGAGGTCTTCTCGGTCAGGATGCCGTAGCGCCCGCCGTAGAAGCGCAGGTCCTCCGCCTCGTTGCCGACCTGATAGATCCCCGCCAGTCCCGAGCCGATGTGGAAGTCGATGTGGCTCAGGAAGGCGTGCTGGGCGGCGTGGAAGCGGATTCCAACGGCTGCCGCATTCCCCTGGCCGATCTCAAAATCGACATTGCTCAGCGCCGAGTAGAAGGTGCTGGAGTTCGCGTCATAGATCTTCGGATCAAAGGGAACATCGGTCGGTGGGGAAAAGGCCGCCCGGCCGACACGGTACTGGTCCTCGCCGGTGAAGGTCACCATGGTGGCGACCCCTTTCTGGAACCCAGGGGTATGGTCGCCGAGCAGCAGGACCGGCCGCGTCGGCCCAACCCCGAACAGCCGTACCGCCGGCCAGACCAACAGCGTCCGGCTGATCCGGTAGCGCCCGGACGGCAG
>DASRRU010000006.1:0-13241 GCA_035656795.1 Phenylobacterium sp.
GCGCCACCTTCTGGCCCGCGACCAGGGCGTCGACCGCCGCCTTGGCGCCGTCTACCGGGCCACGGTAGGCGATGGACCAGCTGCGCGGGTCGATAACGATGACCTCGGCGGCCCGCGTGATCCCCAGTTCCTCGCCGACCAACTGCTCGTAGTCGAACAGGATCGGCATCTGCAGGCCCGCAGCCTTGGCGTCGGCCACGACCGGATCGCGGCGATCGCCAATACGGCTGTCTACCGCCAGCATGTCGACCTTCTGGCCGGCATAGGCCGCCTTCAGGGCCATCAGCGCCGGCGCGTCGGCGTGCAACTGCTTGTCGCCCGTGGCGTAGGTCACCAGGACCACGGCCTTGTCGTCGGACATCCGGTACAGTTGGCGGCCCAGCAGGTCCTGGTCGGCCAGCATGAAGTCGTCGACCCGCGCTGGGCCGGCCACCTTGGGAGCCTCGGCCTTGGCGCTCGACACGCCGTGCGGGGAGGCCATCAGGGCCAAGGCGCTCGCCGCTGTCGCCAGCGCTCCAAGCCCGATAACGGCCTTGCGTGAAATGCTCATGGTCCTCTCCCTTGCCCCTCTTTCGCCAGCCCGCGCGATGCGCTGTGGCTGGCCCAGGTGTTTAAATACCGCTGTAGCCCCGTGACATTGCGGATGCGTTTCTGGCCTGACCTTGCGGAAACCCACCGCGCGGTCCACAACGAGCGATCACGCGAGTTACGAGACACAGTGGATCATAGTGGATTCTAGCGCCCAGATGTCAACGGTTTCCGATGTGCGCGTCGTGCGCACGCGCGAGGCCTTGCGCCGGGCGATGACGGAGCTGGCCGAGGAACTTCCGCTGGATTCGATCACCGTGCGCGCCATCGCGATGAAGGCCGGCGTCGGCTACGCCACCTTTTTCAGGCACTACTCCGACAAGGACGCCCTGCTCGCTGACGTCACCGACAACCTGGTCCGCGATTTCCTGGCCCAAGCCGCGCCCTGGCTACAGAAGCGCGATCGGACCGGCGCCGCCAAATTCCTCTGCGCCTTCGTCGAGAGCCATCTCGCCATCTACAAGGCCCTGATCGCCGGCGGATCCGGCGAGACGGTTCGCGCTGAAATGCTGCGCCAGACCATGGCCACCATGGTTCAGGCCCGTCCGCACAGGCCAGACGGCCCGCTGGATGACCTGGTGCTGTTCCAGACCGTCTCCGGAATTCTGAACCTGCTTGCCTGGTGGCTGCGCAACTTCGACACGGTCGACGCCGGCGCCATGGCCGAGATCATCGAGCGCCTGATCCTGACACCGGTCGGCGCCGTGCGCCGCCAGCCGCCGGCCGGCATGGGCGGCGGACCCGCCAGCTAATTTTGCGGCCCTCTGTCGGAGGGGGTTAGTCTGGGGCGTCCTCAGCACGCCAAGGGAAGCCCCGCCCATGCTCTACGCTCTGCTCTGCTACAATTCCGAGGAAGCCGTCTTCTCCTGGACCAAGGCTCAGGACGACGCGGTAATGGCCAAGCTGGGCCTGGTGCAGGAGCGGCTGGCGGCCCAGGGCAAGCTCGGCCCATCGCTTCGGCTGATGCCGACCACAGCAGCCACCACCCTTCGCAAGAGCGATCCGCCGATGGTGATCGACGGCCCCTTCGCCGAGACCAAGGAGCAGTTGCTGGGCTTCTACGTCCTCGACCTGGAGAACCTGGATGAGGCGCTGGACGTGGCCCGCGAACTCGGCGCGGCCAATCCGGGCGGCGCCTATGAGATCCGTCCGCTGCGCCTCTTCCTGCCGGGCGTGCTGCCGGAGGCGACGCAAGCCGGATGAGTGAGGACATCGCCTGGATCGACGCGGCGCTGACCTCGGCGCGGCCCCAGGCGATCGGGGCGCTGCTGCGCTACTTCCGCGACCTGGACACCGCCGAGGAGGCCTACCAGGAGGCGTGCCTGCGGGCGCTGAAGAGCTGGCCGCAGAAGGGGCCGCCGCGGGACGCCGCGTCCTGGCTGATCATGGTCGGGCGCAACGCCGCCCTGGACGGGGTGCGCCGCAAGAGCCGCCTGACCGAGCTGCCGGACGAGGACGCCATCTCCGACGTCGACGACGTCGAGACCCCGATGGCCGAGCGGCTGGACGGCGCCCACTTCCGCGACGACATCCTGCGGCTGATGTTCATCTGCTGCCATCCGGAGCTCCCGGCGACCCAGCAGATCGCGCTCGCCCTGCGCATCGTCTGCGGCCTGTCGGTGAGGCAGATCGCCCGCGTCTTCCTGGTCAGCGAAACGGCCATGGAGCAGCGGATCACCCGCGCCAAGGCGCGCATCGCCAAGGCCGAGGTTCCCTTCGAGGCGCCGGGACCGGTGGAGCGCTCCGAGCGGCTCGCGGCGGTGGCCTACATGGTCTACCTGGTGTTCACCGAGGGCCACACCGCCGGGTGCGAGACGGCCGAGGCCCGCGGGGCGCTCTGCGAGGAGGCGATCCGGCTTGGCCGCCTGCTGCTGCGGATCTATCCCACGGAGCCGGAGATCATGGGCCTGACCGCCCTGATGCTGTTGCAGGCCGCCCGCGCGCAGGCTCGCTTCGACGCCGACGGCGCGGCCATCCTGCTGGACGACCAGGACCGCACCCTCTGGAACCGCGACATGATCGGCGAGGGCCTGGCCCTGATCGACAAGGCCATGCGCCACCGCCGGCCGGGGCCCTATCAGGTGCAGGCGGCGATCGCGGCCCAGCACGCCCGCGCCGCCAAGGCCGCCGACACCGACTGGGCCGGGATCGACGCCCTCTACGGCGCCCTGGAGGGGATGCAGCCCTCGCCGGTGATCACGCTGAACCGCGCGGTGGCCGTCTCCAAGACCCGCGGGCCCGCCGAGGCCCTGGCGATGATCGAGCCCCTGGCCGAGGCGCTGGACGGCTACTTCTACTTCTTCGGGGCGCGCGGCGCCTTCCTGCTGCAGCTCGGCCGCGACGCCGAGGCGCGACAAGCCTTCGACCGCGCCATCGCGCTCGCCAACACCGCCGCCGAGGCCGCCCACATCCGCAGCCAGATCGACCGACTGACAGCGGACGCCAAGGCGCACGCGAGCTAGGATCGCGCTCCGAACTGGAGGCGTCCCATGCGGCAACCGCTACCCGAGCACGGAACCGGCTGGCCCGAGTTGAAGGACCGGATGGTCGGCTACGCCACCGGTGACGTGCGGTGGCGCGAGGGCAAGACGGCGGTCTACGTCTTCAACGCCGGCCCCGACGTCGAGCAGGTGCAGAAGGAAGCCTACGCCCTCTTCCTGTCGGAGAACGGCCTGGGCCCCGCCGCCTTCCCCAGCCTGAAGCGCATGGAGGAGGAGGTCGTGGGCTTCGGCCTGGAGCTGTTGCACGCGCCGGAGAACGCCGCCGGAACCATCACCTCCGGAGGTACGGATTCTATCACCATGGCGATCAAGGCCGCCCGCGATTTCGCCCGCAAGGCGCGCGGCGTGGGCGGGCCGCTGAACATCGTCGCGCCGCGCTCGGCCCACCCGGCCTTCGACAAGGCCTGCGCCCTGATGGAGATCGAGGTGCGGCGCGTAGGCCTGAAGGACTACCTCGCCGATCCGGCGGCGATGGCGGCCGCGGCCGACGCCTCGAGCGTGATGATCGTGGGCTCGGCGCCCAACTTCCCCTACGGCCTGATCGACCCGATCGCGGCCCTCTCCGAGCTGGCCGTGGAACGCGACCTGTGGCTGCACGTGGACGCCTGCGTCGGCGGCTACATCGCGCCCTTCGTGCGGATGAACGGCGAGCCGATCGCGCCCTTCGACTTCGAGCTACCGGGCGTGCGCTCGATGTCGGCGGACCTGCACAAGTACGGCTACTGCGCCAAGGGCGCCTCGACGGTGTTCTTCCGGTCGAAGGCGCTGCAGGACTTCATGGTGTTCGATTTCCGGGACTGGCCGGGCGGGCGGATGGTCACGCCGACGCTGGCCGGCACCCGGCCCGGCGGAGCGATCTCGGCGGCCTGGGCGGTGATGAATTTCCTCGGCGTCGAGGGCTACCGAGCCAAGCACGCCCTGGTCACCGACGCGCGCGCGAAGATCGCCGCAGGCGCGGAAACCTTGGGCTTCACCGTCCTCGGCCGCCCGCAGCTCGGCCTGCTGGCCTTCACCCGCGCCGACGCCGACTGCCTGGCCATCTGGGCCAAGCTGCGCGAGCGCGGCTGGTTCTCCGGCGTCACCACCGAGCCCAAGAGCCTGCACCTGATGCTCTCGCCAATCCACGCCCAGGTGGCGGACCAGTACCTCGCCGACCTCGCCTGGGCGCTGAAGGCGGCCGGCGGCGCGGCGCCGGCGGAGGCGCCGCGCTACGCCTAGGCTGATGCCTCAGTCATCTTCCCCTCTCGATCCCCGGCTTGTCCGGGCGTCCCGTGAACGCCGCGGCTGCGGCGGGACCCGCTGCCCCGCCGCGGGCCGGGCCTATGGATTGATCCTGGAGATCTTGGTGCCCTCGATGTTGACGCCCGCCATCAGGCCCTGCTGGTCGAAGATGAAGGCGTAGGCGTCGTCCTTCAGCGTCGAGGTCGACAGGTTCCGGGCGACCCCCTCATTGACGACAACCACCGTGGGGCCAGAGCCTATTTCCCAGCCTTTCGAGCGATGGACATAGTCCACGGCCTTCTTGCTCATCAGGAATAAGGCGTAGCCATAGGATTGGGCGCCGGCCTGCAGGCCCCAGGATGCGGTCACGGAGTTGTAGTACCCGTCCACCTTGTCGCCCTGTTTCAGCTCCCCTTCGCCATAGGCGCCGCCGAACACCAGCCCGGCCTTGATGATCTTGGGGAACACCAGGATCGCCCTGGCGTGCTTCGCCAGAAGCTCTGCGGAGGGGTTCTTGCCGTAGAGTTGCTGCAAGGCCTGGTCGGCGTCGCGGTTGAGATCCCCCGCGGAGGCGGCGTTGGCGTCGGTCGGCGTCATCAGGGGGGCTAAGCCGGCCATGGCGAGCGTGGTCGCCAACAGAATGCCTTTGAAGTCCATCATCAGGGTCTTCTTTGCGTCTTCAGCATTAGCCGATCCAGGCGACGATCCGCACGCTACGCTCAGAGGCAGCCCATCGGCCCGACCCTCATTGCTCCTGCGAGCGCGATCGTCCTTGATCCGGGTCAACCGGACGGCGAACGTCAGGCGCGGAGAATCCTTCGCGCCCTGAGCGGGAGCCGGAATCGAACCCGCTCAAGGAACGCAGGCCTCACCAGGCGTTTCGCGCGACGTCGAGGATGTAGCCGTCCGACGGGTCGATGAGCGCCACATCACCGTTCAGCCACACCCAGACGCAACCATAGGGCGGAGGGGGCAGTCCATAGCGAGCGTAGTCGCTGACCGTGTAGGAGCGGAACCAGGACGGTAGATAGTCACCAGCCTGCCAATGGCTGTTGCGATACTGGCTGGGCAGCACGAGGTAGCCCCGGTTCGGGACGAAGAAGAACCCGATCCGCAGGCCGGTGAACAGCCGGAAGCCGTCATCGCCGCGCCACCAAGTCGAGTTTTGACGCCATACAGCGCTTTGATCCCAGTTCTGGTGCTGCTGGCGCCACTGCTGACCGGCCTGATTGCGCTCTGGCCTGCTAGCCGATGCGCGCCACTCACCAAGCGAGGCCGCGGCGGCCTGCCGGGTAACCGGCGGCCTCGGATATTGTTGCTGGCCAGAATATTGCTGCTGCCCAACACGCGCCACGGGCTGGCGCTGGATGTTCGGCACGTTCTGGACGGCAGGCGCTGCGGGGCCTCGGTCGACGCGTTGCGGTGTGGGCGCCCGTTCGGTCCGCGCCGCTGGCGCCTGCTGGATAGGCTGCGGCGCCGGCGTCTGAGCCTGCGCCTGAGGTTGCCGACCGCGGTCGCTCGCCTGCTGGCCTGCGCCGGCTTTCGCCCCGCCCCCCGATCAGCCTGAGCGCGAGCGGCGCCACCCGGGCCCTCGTGCGCAGCGGCTGACTGGTTGGCGCCATTCGCACCGGGCTCCTGCTTGTGCTGTTGATCCTGCTTTTCGGCCTGACCCTGGCTGTGGTCGGGTGGCGGATCGGCAAAGGCGGTGGCCGGCAGGAACAGGCAAGCTGCGGCAACGGTTGAGAGAACGAGTTGGCGTTTCATATGTTTGGTCCCTGTGGGAGGCCAAATCTCCCCAGTCGACACGCTTGAACCGGCCAACTTCGACCGGCGTCGAACTGTGCCACTCCGCCCGCCGCCGCCGGCGGCCGGCCCCATAGAGCCGCGTCGGCTCTGTCTGGCAGGAATTGACCAACCCTAAGGACGTCCCGCGTGCGAGCCGCCGAACAGCAGCAACAGGACGACGATGATCAAACTGTATGTGGTCCAGCTCGATGGCTTTGATCTGGGTCAACCTGCCTGGCGCCACGTCGGGACGCGCCACGCGGCTTAGGGGTCAGAGGTCTGATCCGGCAGGTTGTCGCATGGCGCAGACGCAAGCGGTTTCGTTGGCTTCCAGATCGGCTCCGTCCAGCGAAACCCATGCCCCACCAGACCCACGCGACAGACAGTGGCTGTCTGCCGCATGATGAGAGCGGCGCCCTAACCCCGCTTCGGGATCACCGGCAGCACCACATGGCTTGGCCGGCCGGCGTCCACGAAGACCGTATTGCGCGCCACCCGACGCGTCAGGCCCATGCCCTCGGGATCGCCGGTGTTCGGGTTGACGTCGAAGTGCGGGAAGTTGCTGGACGAGACGTCCAGGCGGATGCGGTGGCCGGCCTTGAACAGGTTGGAGGTCGGGAAGGCCGCGACCTTGATCCGGTAGCTCTGGCCTGGCGTCATCATCGCCGGCGTCTCCCAGCTGTCGCGGTAGCGGCAACGCAGGATCCCGTCGGTGAGGTTCAGCGCGTAGCCCTCCGGATAGTCCTCGCTCGGCGGATAGACGTCGATCAGCTTGATGGTGAAGTCGGTGTCCGGGCCGTCGGAGGCGATCCACAGGTTGGCCTCGATGGCGCCGGTGACCTCGACGTCCTCCGTCAGGGGCGGGGTCTGGAACACCACGACGTCGGGCCGGGCCTCCAGCGGCAGATAGGGTTGGCGCGAGCCAAACACCGCGGGCCCCTCGCGCTGGTCGAAGCCGCCGCCGCGCATCAGCGGCTCGCCGGAGGTGATCGTGCCGCCGATGCTGGGGACCGGGCGGCTGGGGTCGAAGTCGTAGCTGATCGGCTGGGCGCCGGCGGCGGGCGCGGCGACCGATAGCTGTCCGTCCGCATGCAGATGAAAGGCGATGAGCCGGGCGTCGGCGATCGGCCAGGCGCTCTCCGTGCGCCAGCGCCCACCGTGCATCAGTCGGCCTTCCGGGGTCTTCCGTCCGGTTCCGCCGCCCATCACGAACAGCCGCACTGGGGGATCGGGATCGGACTTGCTCGAGCCCTTCAGGTGGCGATCGAACCAGGCCAGGCGCTGGGCGTCGTAGTCGCCGTGGCCCAGCGCATCCAGCGTCGCGCCCGGCCCGAACTCGATATCTCCGGAGTAGGTCGTGGAACGCGCCCCGTGGGTCCAGGGCCCCATGATCAGCCGGATCGGCCCGGTCTTACGCTTCGACAGCGCCACGTAGTTGTCGGTCGTGGAGCGGGAATAGGCGTCGTACCAGCCGCTCATGTGCACCATGGCCGCGTCGGCGTAGCGGTCGTAGGAGCCCTCGGCGTAGATGCCGACCTGCTTCCAGTAGTCGTCGAAATCGCCGTGCCGCCACTGGTCCAGCACATAGGCCTCGTAGCCGGGGATCAGCGACAGCGGCGTGTGGCCGGCCTTCCACGGCATGGAGGCGAACCAGGCCTTGATATCGACCTTCTTCAGCGCCGCCATCAGGCGCGGGTCTTTCGCGGCCTCGGGGCTCTCCAAGCCCAGGTTGTAGGCCCAGGTCACCTGCTTCAGCTCGAATGCCCCGCCCTGGCGGATGCCGTCCTGGTAGGCGTTGGCGAAGCCGCCGCAGTCGAGGAACATGGCCTTCAGCCCCGGCGGATTGAGGCAGGCCAGCGCGCCCTGCGTATGGGCCGCGTAGCTGAGGCCGATGGTCCCGATCCGCCCGTCGCTCCAGGGCTGGGCGGTCAGCCAGCGGCAGGTGTCGAAGCCGTCGGCGCCCTCGCTCAGGTATTTGACGAATTCGCCCTCGGAATCGTAGCGGCCCCGGCAATCCTGGAACACCACCACATAGCCCTGGCGCACATAGGTCGCGGCCACCTCGGCGCGGGTCTTGGGCGTCTTGGGATTGGCCTGGGTGATGTCGCGGAAGCTGGTGACGTTGCGCCCATAGGGCGTGCGCTCCATGACCGCCGGGAAGCGGCCGGGCACGGGCTTTCCACCCCGCGCCGGGCGGTAGATGTCGGTGGCCAGCTTCACCCCATCGCGCATCGAGACGCCGATATTGCTCTCCAGCACAATCTCGTAGGGCTCCTCCGGCGCGGCGGCCGCCCGCCCGGCTCCGGCCAGGGTGAAGGCTGCGATCAGGCGCGAAAGGCCCCTTCGCGTGAGGGGGCGGGCGGGGGAGGCGTCACAAGTCATCGCAAAAAGGTCGCACGCCCTGTCGGGGTCGCCTAGCGTCGTTCGTCCTATGACTGGGATCGTCGGAGGAATGCGATGAGCGAGAACAGGATGCCCCAGGTCGAGCCAGGCGCGCTGGCGCCCACCAAGGGCGGGATCGTCACCTACATGCAGCTGAGCGACGCCAACGCGGCCTCCCAGTTCTACCAGAAGGCCTTCGCCGCCCAGGAGGTGACGCGGATGCTGCACCCCGACGGCCAGCGGCTGATCCACTGCCATCTCTACATCAACGACGGCTCGCTGATGCTGAACGACCCCTTCCCCGAGCAGGGCATGCCCAACGCCGACCCGCAGGGCTTCACCCTGACCCTGATGGTCAAGGACATCGACGCCTGGTTCAAACGCGCCGTCGACGCCGGCTGCACGGTCACCACGCCGGTCGCCAAGATGTTCTGGGGCGCCCGCTATGGCGCGCTGAAGGACCCGTTCGGCGTCAGCTGGGCGATGAACGAGGCGCCGGAGGGTTAGAGCGCCGGATTCACCCCGACTCCGTTCGTCCCGACGAACGTCGGGATCCATGCGGCCTCCCGAGCGACTGCGGCCCACTGGAAAATCCGCGGACTCAGCTTGGGTCCCGGCCTTCGCCGGGACGGACGGGAACACACGTGACAGCCGTTGATGGTCGGGCCCCACACCTTCGCCTCATAGGCCATGAGGCTGAGGACTATTTCCCGTCCACCGAGAAGGCCAGCAGGACGTTGTCGGGGCCGCTGCTGCTCGAGTAGCTGTTGAACCCGGCCATCAGGAAGGCCATGGGGCCAGCGAAGGCGATCCCTGTGGCGTCGAGGTTGCCGCCGCGCTGGTTCTTCACGCCATTGACGGTTTCGTAGTGCGTGCCGGCCGTGTCGTAGTCCCAGAGCAGCTTGCCGCTCTTGGCCTCGAAGGCGCGAACATGCCCGTCCTGGTTGACGCCGAACACCACACCGTTGGCGACGCTCGGCGGCCCGGAATAGCCGTTGCCGCAACGGCCCTCGAAGCTGCACTTGGCCGGCTCCGGCGCGCGGTGGCGCCAGACGAGCGCGCCGTCGCTGAGCCGCAGGGCCGAGAGGGTCGGCATCCCCCGGTCGGCGACGCCCACGTAGAGGTTGGCGTCATCGGCCGCCATGCCCCATTCGACGCCGCCGAGCGCGCTGCCCTTGCCGATGCGGGTCTGCCAGATGATCCGGCCGTCCGCCGGATCGAGGCCGTAGACCTGCCCCGATTTCTGGCCCGCCAGCAGGATGTCCGCGCCGGCCTTCTCGCCCTTTTTTGCGGGCAGATGCTTCAGGATCGGCGAGGAGCCGAAGTCGAAGTCCGGCCCGTTGGGCGCCGGGCAGTTGGCGCCGGGTTTCTGGGGCGGGCAGCCGACCAGGAAGTGGTCCAGGGCGGTCATCTGATGGGCCCATCTGATCTCGCCGGTCTTGAGGTCCATCGCCTCGACCGCGTCGGAATTGCCTTCCTCCACGTTGGTGTAGCTGTCACCGGTGGCGACGTAGAGGACGCCGCGCTTGGGGTCGATGGTCGGCGACGACCAGAGGGCCCCGCCGGCCGGGCCGTACATCTGGGTCCCCGCGGCGTTCTTCCTGAACGGCGCCGGCGCGGTCGGGATGGTGTAGCTCTTCCACTTGATCTTGCCGGTGGCGGTGTCGACGGCGGCGACCGCGCCGCGCTGTTTGCAGCACTCATAGGCCGCCAGGCTCGCCACGGACTCCTCGAAGGACGACAGCGGGACGAAGAGGGTGTCGCCCCACAGCGTCGCCGCGCCGGTCAGGACGCCGCGCGGGCCGGAATCGATGTTGACGGTCCAGAGTTCCTTGCCGGTGTTGGCGTCGACCGCCACCTCGTTGCGGCCCATGTCGCCGAAATAGGCGGCCCAGCCCGAGGCGGCCTTGGGATTCCTGCCGACCGAGACGGTCACGCGGACCGGGCCCCTGGCCTTGTAGCCCCACGCCACGCAGCCGGTGGCCTTGTCCAGCGCATAGACCTGACCGGACGATGAGGTCACAAAGACGCGGTTGCCCACCACCGTCGGCTCGCCGTAGCGGCCACCCTGGTAGGCGAAGGCCCACTTCACCTTCAGTTTCCGGGTATTGGCGGCGTTGATGGTGGTCGAGGCCGCCGCGCGCGAGTTCTGCTTGTCGGGGCTCCAGCCATTCCACGCCGGGCCGGCCGGGTTGAACTTCGCGCCCGTCGGGCAGGCGTTCTTGGCCTCGCCGGTCACATCGAACCTGGCGTCCGGCTCCTGGCCGGTGACGAAGGCCGCGATGGCCCCGATATCCGCCTCGGAGAGGCCCGCCGCCATGGGCTGCATCTTGCCGGTCTGCAGCGCGTCGATGATGACGTTGGGGAATTGCGCCGCGAGTTCGGTGCGGGACGGCGCGTGCTCGACCGGCGGCATGTGGCAGCCCTTGCAGCGGGCGTTGAACAGATCCTCGCCGTGCGCCTGCAGCTTGGCCAGCGCCGCGGCCTGGGCCGCGCGCGCCGCGACCGCATTGGCCTGCGCCGAACCCGGCGTCTGGCCGGCGGCCGACCCCCCGATGGCCGCAACCGCGACCGCGACCGCCGCAACGGCCGCGCCCCATGCCAGTTTCATTCCCGCCCCCGATGTTTCTTCGGCGCCGACTGCCGCAGCGCTCTTGCCGACCAGGATAGGCCGGATTAAATTTCAGTCAGATTTCGCGGCCCAGGCTGCACACTGGCCGTTGCTCCCCGAGGGGCGCATTGCGAGGCCGTTACCCAGTTGCAATGCCGGAAGGTTCCGACGCAGCGCAGAAAGACGCCAGTCATGGGGGCGCCTTACTAAGGGGCGACTAAGCTTGGCAAAGCCCTCCCATTCAGCAATGGAGCGGGGGAACAGCGTTTGCTGCGAGACTGATGTGGTGAAGCTTGCGCCCTTGCGCGCGCCGGTCCGCAGGTGACCCCCGGAGGAATGATGGATAATCGAGAGCGCGCCGCCTTCTGGAGCGAGGGTCATCCCCTCCGGCGCACCCTGGTCATCCTGCTGGTGCTGGCCGCCCTTGGCGGCCTGATCTGGTTCGCTGTCTCGCTGTCCCACAGCAGCAAGGCCGGCGGCGGCGCGGGTGGTCCCGGCGGGGCCGCTGGCGGACGCGGTCGCCGGCCGCCCACGACCGTCGGCGTGGCCACCGCGAGCATCTCGGACATTCCCGTCACCCTGGATGGCCTGGGCACGGTAACGCCGCCTGCGACGGTCACTGTGACCCCGCAGGTCTCCGGTGTGATCACCAAGATCCTCTTCAAGGAAGGCCAGTTGGTTAAGAAGGGCCAGGCGATCGCCCAGATCGACCCCCGGCCGCTGCAGATGGCGCTCCTGCAGGCGCAGGGCAACGAGACCCGCGATGCGGCCCAGCTGGCCAACGCCAAGCTGCTGCTGACCCGCGACCAAACCCTGCTCGCCCAGGATTCCATCGCTCGCCAGGACGTCGACACCCAGGCCGCCCTCGTCAAGCAGCTCGAAGGCACGGTGATGACCGACCAGGCCGCCGTCGGGACAGCCAAGCTCAACCTCGGCTATTCGAGCGTGATCTCGCCGGTGGCCGGGCGCATCGGCCTGCGGGCCGTTGACCTTGGCAATTTCATGCAGGCCGGCAGCACGACCGGGCTCGCGGTGGTGACCGAGGTCTCGCCGATCGACGTCGTGTTCACGGTCGCGCAGGACGCAGTTCCGAACCTGCAGGCCCAGGCGGCGCACAGCCAGCTGGCCGTGACGGCCTATGACCGCACCAAGACTGTGGTGCTCGACCAAGGCGTGTTCTCGACCCTGGACAACCAGATCGATCCGACCACCGGCACGGTGAAGGCCAAAGCGCGCTTCCCGAACACCAACGGGGTCCTGTTCCCCAGCCAGTTCGTCAACGTCCGCATCGCCTTGCAGACCCTGCACAACGTGGTGGTCGTGCCGGTGACCGCGGTGCGCTCCGGTCCGCAGGGCGACTTCGTGTGGATCCTGCGTCCCGACAAGTCCGTGACCAAGCGCAATGTGACCCGCGGCCCGGCCACACCGCTGGCGACCAGCATCACCGAGGGCCTGACCCCCGGCGAGAAAGTGATCACCGAAGGCGGCGACCGCCTGACCGAGGGCGGCAAGGTCACCCTGCCCACCGACAAGAACCCGATGCTGATCTGCGCGGCCGACATGAAGAAGCTGTGCGACGGCAAGCAAGGTCGCGACGCCTTCATGTGCCTGCGCCAGAACATGGCCAAGACCAGCCCCGCCTGTAAGGACGCCATGTCCAGCGCCTCCCGTGGCGGTGGCGGTGGCGGTGGCGGTGGCGCCGGGGGGGCCGCCAGCGGCGGCGGCTTCGCCATGACGCCGGAGATGCAGGCGGCCCGCGAGGCCATGCACAAGGCCTGCGACCCCGACACCAAGAAGCTGTGCCCTGGGCTGGAAGGCCGCGAGGCCAACGCGTGCCTGCGCGAAAACAGCACCAAGGCCACGGCGGCCTGCCAGGCGGCGCTCGCCAAGATGCCGAGCCGGTCCGCCGGCGGTGGCGGTGGCGGTGCTGCCAGCGGCGCTGGCGGCGCCAAGGGTGGCGCGGCGGCCGGCGTCGCTACGGGCGGCGCCGGTGGCAATGCCGGCGGCGGCGCTAGCTTCACCATGACGCCAGAGGTGCAGGCCGCCCGCGAGGCCCTGCGCAAGGCCTGCGACCCCGACATGAAGAAACTGTGCCCGGGACAGGAGGGCCGCGAGGGCTTCATGTGCCTGCGCGAAAACACCACCAAGGCCAG
>DASRRU010000007.1:0-12031 GCA_035656795.1 Phenylobacterium sp.
GCTGGAGAAGGTCGACCTGGGCCTGAACATGGACGTGCCGGCCGAATGGCTGAAGGCGCTGTCCGACCGCTTCCTGACCGACGAGGAGAAGGCCCAGATCGAGGCCATGGGCGGGTTCGACAAGCTGATGGAAGCCCTGGCCGAACGGATCAAGGAACAGAAGGAGCGCCACGAGAAGGGCGACAAGGCGATCGGCACGGGCGGGACCTCACCCTTCGGCGCCAACGGCTATCACCCGGAGGGCGTGCGCATCGGCCAGGACAAGGGCCGCCACGGCAAGGCGATCAAGGTCTGGGACAAGCGCGAGTACAAGAACCTCGACGACTCCGTCGAGCTCGGCACCCGCAACATCAAGGTCGCCCTGCGCCGGCTGCGCAAATGGGTCCGCGACGGCCACGCCGACGAACTCGACATGGGCGGCACCATCAAGGGCACCGCCGAGAAGGGCTACCTGGATATCCAGATGCGCCCGGAGCGCCGCAACAAGATCAGTGTGCTGATCTTTTTCGACATCGGCGGCTCTATGGACAGCCACATCAAGGTCTGTGAGGAGCTGTTCAGCGCCGCCCGCTCCGAGTTCAAGAACATGGAGTTCTACTACTTCCACAACTGCCTCTATGAGAGCGTGTGGAAGGACAACCGGCGCCGTCACGCCGAGAAGCTGAACACCTGGGACATCCTCCACAAGTTCCCCCACGACTACAAAGTCATCTTCGTGGGCGATGCGACCATGAGCCCCTACGAGGTCACCTATCCGGGCGGTTCCGTAGAGCATTGGAACGAAGAGGCGGGCGCCGTCTGGATGGATCGGGTGTCGAACATCTTCGAGCACATGATCTGGCTTAACCCCACGGCTGAGCGGCACTGGGACTACACGCCCTCCGTCGGCCTCATCAAACAGCTGGTCGGCGAGCGCATGTTCCCGTTGACCCTGTCCGGCCTCGAGAAGGCCATGAAGGAGCTCGCCCGCTAGGCGGGGCAGCAATGAGCGACGACCTGACCCACGAGGTCCCCGACGCCGACCAGGACGCCGAGCAAGACCAGGCCGCCACCAAGGCCGCCGTGTTCACCGCCGCGGAGCGGCTGTTCGCCCTGCACGGCTTCCAGAACGTCTCGGTGCGCGACATCACCGCCGAGGCGGGCGTGAACCTGGCCAGCGTGAACTATCATTTCGGCTCCAAGGACGCCCTGCTGTTCGAGATCTTCCGCCGTCGGACCGGCGAGCTGAACCGCGAGCGGGCGCGCATGCTGCACGAGGCCTCCGACCGCCATGGCGGCGCCCCGCCGGTGCGCGAGATCCTCGAGGCCCTGTTCGCGCCGCCCCTGCGCTGGGCCGATCCCGCCAACGACCGGCGGATCAGCGTCCAGTTCATCATCCGCGCCCGCTCCGAGGGCGCCGCGGAGATTCGCGAGGCGCTGCAGAACGACGTCTCCCACCTGGCGCGTTTCGCCGAGGCCCTGAAGAAGGCCCGGCCCGAACTGCCGCCGGAGACCGTCTATTGGCGGCTGCACTTCGTGCTGGGCATGGTCCACAACAACCGCTTCGTGGAGTTCGACCGGCTGCACCACCTGTCGGGCGGCCTGACCCGCGAGGGCGACGTGACGGCCCTGCTCGCCCGGATGCTGGACTTCGCCGAGGCCGGCTTCAACGCGCCTTAGGGCGCTCTGTGCAGCAGCTCCGCCGCGCTCTGTCCCGTCGTCGGGGTCGCATTGGCGCCTTGCGCCAGCCGCCAGCCTGAGGCGCTCTTCCGCCAGACCAGGGAAAAGCGGACCATCACCGGCGGTCGCCCGGCCAGGGTGAACGGCGCATCGAAGGTCATCGCGCTGAGCGCCGCATCGTCGACCACGGCAAGATGCTCGATCTCGCCGATCCGGGCGTGGCCGCCCCAAAGCTTCTGGTCATTGGCCAGCATGGTGGAGACCCCCTCACGTCCATGGGCCACTTCCGCCAGGTCGCTGCCGAAGATCGTGATCCCCGGCTCCACCATGCCCATCACGGCGACCTCATCGCCGCGCGCGTAGGCGTCGAGGAAGGCCCGGGTCCTGTCGGTCAAGGTCTCGCCTGCCGCCCGCGCGCCACCGGCGCAGACGGCCAGGGCCGCGACTGCGATGGCGATGATGGATCTGTGCTGCATGACGCCCCCCGTTCGCGCGGACCACGTTCACGATCGCAGGCGGCGCCACAAGTTACATCGCGGCAAGGCTGTCGTCCGCGACCCGGTGACCCCAACCGGCGCTGGGACCTGGCCGGCTTCCACGTGTCGCGCGCGCTCTAGGGTCGCGCCATGGCGGCCCCGATGTGCCCCAACGGCAAGGCCGCGATCTACAAGGTGCGGCCGGTCCGGATCGCCGCGGACCCCGATTCCCGGGTCTGGCAGGGACGCGTGCCGACTGTGGTCGGCTTCGTCTGTTCCGACTGCGGCGTGCTGCTCCCGCTCAGCCCCACCGCCGAACGGGACGACGGCTGAGCCGGAGGCGCCCCGGCCTCCAGCTTCGCGGGCGCTCTCGGTTCACGCAGACGTGCGCCCCCGGCCAATCGATTCCCGACGCCGTTTGGAGCAAGGTCCGACTGGGCCAAGAGGACTGGGCAGGGCCAATAGGATGCAAGGGAGATGCGATCGTGACGCACGGCTTCCAGCAGCAAGACCCCGGGCTGAACTCCAGCTTCCTGAAGTCGGTCCCCTTGCCACAGCACGGCGGCAAGACCGACCGCAATGAGCCCCCGCCGCCCAAACCTCCGCGTTCGTTCGAGCCACGTCCGGGCCACTGAGCGCCCGCGGGCGCTCGCTTTTTAAGGACCTGCGGCAATTCCGCGACCCCCCTAGCGCATCCTTAATCGTTCGGGCTTCGTAATCCTCGTGACCCGGCGCTCCGGCGCCGCGGTTGCGATGTGCGCTACGAGGTCCGCGATGTCCGAGCCTGCCGCCCTGTCCCGCCGCCTGATCCTGGCCGGCGGGCTTATTCTGCCGCTGGCGCCCGGCCTGGTTCTGGCGGCAAGCCGAAACCTCACCTTTGCGGTGTTCCGAAACGGCTCGAAGATCGGCGAACATCAGGTGAGTTTCGCAGGCGACGGTCCGGCGCTGACCGCCACCACCGACGCGCTCATGACCGTCAAGCTGGGCCCGGTGCCGGTGTTCAAGTATCACCACCATGCGGTCGAGACGCGCGCTGACGGGGTGTTCGCCTCGCTGGAGACCTCGACCAGCTCCAACGGCAAGGCCGAGCGCGTCGAGGCGGAGCGGACGGGCGCGGGCGTCCACGTCGACTGCACCTACGGCAAGGCCCTGCTCGCCGCCGACGCCAACCCGTTGACCCACTGGAACCCGCAGATCTTCGGCGGCCCGCCGCTGTTCAACCCGCAGACTGGCAAGATCCTCAAGGTCCGCACCGCCAAGGTCACCGCAAACCATGTGACCATCCGCGGCGAGGCGGAGATCGATGATTTCTATGACGACGCCGGCGCCTGGCAGTCGCTGACCGGCAAGCTCGACGACGGCAGCCATGTGGAATACCGCCGCGTCTGACGGCGGGCATTCGCGGCCCGGCGGGAGTCTGTTAGACGAGGGGCTATTGAAGCCATCCCTTTGCTGAAGGACGCCGCAGCCGGCTGTCTGTTGGTCGGCCCCCGCGGCGTTAGATCATTTTGGACGCCAAGATTGCATCTCCCGACCCGGCCGCAGACGCGACCGATCTCGCCGCGCGCGAGACGGCCTACGAGAAGTTCGTCTGGGACAATCTGAAGCGGAACTACCTCGGCAACTACCTGCACGGCATGCTGGGGATGACCGGCTTCCGGCTGGTCAACACGCCGACCTTCCTGCCCGCCTATCTGCACATGATCTCCGGCTCCAACGGGATCGTGGGCCTGGGTCTGGCGCTGCAGCAGGTGGGCGGGGTGATCTCGCCGATCTTCGGGGCCAGCCGGATCGAGCATCGCACCAAGGTGATGCCGGCCGCCATGTGGATGGGCGGCCTGGCGCGCACCGCCGTGCTCGGCATTGCGCTTTCGGGCTGGCTGCTCAAGGGCCAGGTTCTGGTCGGCTCGATCCTCGGTTTCATGCTGATGTTCGGCCTCTTCATGGGCGCCCAGCGGGTGGTGTTCTCGCTGCTGATGGCCAAGGTGATCCCGATCAGCCGGCGCGGTCGCCTGCAGGCCTGGCGCAACTTCACCGGCAGCGTGATCGCCGCCGCCCTGGCCTATGTCGCCGGGCGTTACTTCATCGGCCCGAACCTGTTCGGCAACGGCTACGGCACGACCTTCGTCTTCGCCTTCATCCTGACCACCATGGGCCTTTGGGCGCTGCAGCTGCTGCTGAGGGAGCCCGAGCCGCCGACCACCCGCACCCAGGCCCGGTTCCGCGACCGGCTGCGCGAATTTCCGCGCCTGATCACCGAGGACCGCGCCTACGCCTGGTTCCTGGTGGTGCAGATGCTGGCGAGCTCGGCGCGCATCGCGACGCCGTTCTACATCCTCTACGTCGGATCCTCGATGCACATGACCGGCAAGCTGCTGGGCGCGCTGTCGTTCGCCTTCATCGGGGCGGACGCGCTGTCGAATCTGATCTGGGGCTACCTGGGCGATAAGACCGGCTTTCGCCTGGTGCTTTTGTTCTCGCTGGCGGCCTGGGCGGCCTCGACCGTCCTCTTGCTGGAGGTCCACACGACCTGGGCCATCTTCCTGGCCTTCTTCGGCCTGGGTGCGGGCCAGGCCGGCTACATGATGGCGGCCCAGACCATGATCCTGGAATTCGGCGCCCGCGACGACCTGCCGATGCGCATCGCCGTCTCGGCCACGGCCGAGAGCATCACCGCCACGCTCGCGCCCCTGATCGGCGGCCAGGTCGCCGACCTGCTTGGCTACGGAACCGTGTTCGGCCTTTCGCTCGGGGTCCTGGGCGTCGGCCTCGCGGTGCTGATCGGCCTGGTCAAGGAGCCCAGGACCGCCCGGCTGGCGGCGCTTTAGCCCTTCCCACTCAGGATGGATCAGCCTGAGGGGACGAGAAGGGCTCCAGACACAGCCGACGACCCTGCTTGATCCCGGCTGACTTGATTCACGTCAGCCGGGGCAAGGTCTTAGGCCGCCGCCTTCTGTTCCGCTGCCAGGCTGATGCGGGCCTTGGCCATTTCGGTGGCCACCTGGTCGGTCGCGCGGTGGTCGGCCTTGGAGCGGTCCAGCACTTCGCCCAGCGTCTCCATCAGTCTCGACAGCTTCATCTCGACCCAGGCGGGGTCGAAGGCCTCGCCCCGGTCCAGCGCGCGGATCTCGCCGGCCACATTGATGATGCCGCCGCCGTTGATCACGTAGTCGGGCAGATAGAGCATGCCGCGGTCATAGACGGCGCGACCGGTTTCCGGGTCGGAGAGCTGGTTGTTTGCGCCGCCTGCGATCACCTTGGCCTTCAGCCGCGGCAGGGTGTCGGGGTTGATCGCCCCGCCGAGCGCACAGGGCGCAAAGACCTCGGCGTCGGCGTCGAAGATGGCCGCGGGCGGCACGATCTTGGCGCCGGTGCGCTCGGCGACCTGGCGCAGGGCGTCTTCGTTGACGTCGGCGATGACCAGCTTCGCGCCGGCCGCGTGCAGCTTGTCGGCCAGGTAGGCGCCCACGTGGCCCACGCCCTGGATCGCCACGGTGACGCCGGAAAGGTCACGGCCAAGCGCGCGCTGGACGCCGAGCGTGACGCCCCGGAACACACCCTCGGCGGTCACCGGGCTTGGGTCGCCCGAGGCCGCGGCATGGCCCGTCAGGCCGGCGACATAGCGGGTGGTCCTGCGCGCATGCATCAGGTCGGCCGGCGAGACGCCGACGTCCTCGGCCGTCCAGTACTTGCCGCCGACGTCCTCGACCGCGCGGCCGAAGGCTTCGAACAGGCCCGGGCTCTTCATGGTGCGGCTGTCGCCGATGATCACGGCCTTGCCGCCGCCCAGCTCCAGGTCGGCCATGGCGTTCTTGTAGGACATGGCGCGCGACAGCTTCAGCGCGTCCTCCAGCGCCAGCGCGGCGCTGGCGAACGGCCACATGCGGCAGCCGCCGGCGGCCGGCCCGCGGGCCGTGGAATGCACGGCGATGATACATTTCAGGCCGGTTTTTTCGTCAAAGAACGAATGAACGCCTTCGTGGCCCTCGAAGGCGGGAGAATCGAACAAGGTCATGCCGCGGACATCACTGATGCTGGGGAAGGATTTGCGCCGAAAGCCTCTACGCCGGACCGGTTGGCGGGACAACCCGCTTTAGGACCCCGCGGACGCCTGCATCTGCCCGTTCGCCGCGGTCGGCGCTGTCGGAATCTTCGGCGAGGCCGAGGGCAGCGGGCCGTGCGGATCGCGGATGAAGGCCAGGATGTCCTTCCAGACGGTCGGCCCCTGCTTGTCCCGCATCATCAGGTGATAGCCGTGCGCGTAATAGACGGACCGGTCGCTCCGCTTCAGCTGGCTCGCCGCCTTGAACGCCGCGTCCTTGGGAATGATCTGGTCGTGTGCGCCATAGAGGTAGAGCGTCGGCGTCTGCGCCTTGCCCACGTCGCCGGCCGCCTTGTCCATCGTGGTGACCAGGCCATAGAGCGTGTCCGACCGCGCGCCCCAGATCATCAGCGGGTCGCGCCCCATGGCCACCAGTTCGTCGTAATTGTCCGAGGGACTGACCTTCGAAGTGAGCCAGCTCGGCGGCGTGTACACCTTGGGGGCCGTGAAATTGGCCGCGAGCCACAGCAGGGCCTTGAACGGCAGCGGCTGTTCGCGCCAGCCCCAGACGGCGGGCGACAGCAAGACCAGCCGGTCGGCGGTCGGCGGGCGGTCGCTGGCGAAGGCCTCCGCCGCCACCGCCCCGCCCAGGCTCTCGCCGGCCACCACGATCAGGGCGTGCGGATACTTGGAGCGAGCAAGCGCGGCGACGGTGCGCAGGTCCTCGACCATCAGGTCGTCGCCGGCCCAGATCCCTCGGTCGGGCGAGCGGCCGAAGCCGCGCTGGTCATAGGCGATCGTGGTGACGCCTTGGCTCGCCCACCAAGGCGCGGAGAGGTGGAAGGCGTTGGCGTAGTCGTCCATGCCATGCACGCCGACGATCACCGCCCAGGGATCGCCGCTCGTGGCGTCCCACTCCGACAGGCCCAGACGCGCGCCGTCGAAGCTGACGATTGCGTCGCGCTCGAGGTGGGCGCCGGAAAAGCCCAACGGCGGCAGGCCGGCCCGCTGCACCATCAGCGGCGTGCAGCCGGCCAGCATCGCGGCGGCGAGGCAGACGGAGAGGAAACGCATCATCGAGCCACGATCCTAGCTTACGCCGACGCGTTCACGAGCGCGGCGGATCGTCCGCGTCCTTACGCGGCGAGTTGCGCCTTCTCCTGGGCGATCAACTTGGCGAAAGATGGTCGGGCGCCGATCGCCGCAACATAGGCCGCCGCCTTCGGATGGGCGCCGCAATCGACCGAGCAGTCGGCGAGGCTCATGGTCAGCAGCGGGCTCACCACGGCGATATCGGCCAGGGTGAAGCGATCCTCGACCAGATAGCCGGACGCCGGGATCACCGTCTCCAGATAATCCATCAACTTCGGAAACTCGACCTTCTGCGCCTCGTCGGCCGCGGCCAGGTCGCCGGGCCGCCCGAAGAACTTCGGGGAGACCACGCGGTTGAAGAAGATCTTGCCGCCACACGCCGCCACGATGGTGTCGCCGAACTCCTCGTACCAGATCGTCCGGGCGCGGGCCTTGGCCTCGGTCGGGATCAGGTTCGGCTCCGGCTTGATCGTGTCCAGATAGGTGATGATCGCGGTGGAATCCGAGATCAGGAAGTCGCCGTCCTTGAAACCCGGCATCTTGCCGAACGGACTGGCCGCCTTGAATTCCGGCGGACCGCCTTGGCCGCCAGCCATCACCAGCTCGAAGTCGATGCTCTTCTCGGTGGCGAAGACCGCGGTCTTGCGCACGTAGGGCGACAGGGTTGACCCGTAGATGATCATGGCGCGTATCCCTCTTCTTCCGCTTCCGGAGGGGATGCCGGCGGCGCGGGGTCGCCAGGCATCGGCAGTCGCAGCCGATAGACGCCCTTGAAGTCGCCCGGATCGGCCGGCTTGTTGTGGCGCAGGATCACCAGTTTACCCTGCCTAGCAAGCCCTCGGGCCACCGCCCGGACATGCCCCAGCAGGCGCCGCCAGCCCTCGGGATCGACGGCGCGGGCCACCTCCTCCGGCGACACCGACTTGCCCGGCGCGATCTTGGCGTTCAGCAGATCGAAGATGGCGGTCTCGACGTCAGCGGCCATCTAGCCACCCCGCTTCAGGGTCTCGCGGGCGATGACCACCTGCTGGATCTGGCTCGTGCCCTCGTAGATCCTGAAGATGCGCACGTCGCGGTAGAGGCGCTCAATTCCGTGGTCGGCGACGTATCCCGCCCCGCCGAAGATCTGGACCGCCCGGTCGGCGACGCGCCCCACCATCTCGGACGCGAAGTACTTGGCGGCCGCGGCCTCCATGGTCACCGACTGGCCGGCGTCGCGCCGACGGGCGGTCTCCAGGGTCAGGGCCTTGGCCGCCAGGCTCTCGGTCTTGGAGTCGGCGATCATCCCCTGCAGCAGCTGGAAGTTCGACAGGGCCTGGCCGAACTGTTTGCGCTCGGACATGTAGGCCACGCAGTCCTTGATCAGCCGTTCGGCGACGCCGACGCAGACCGCCGAAATGTGCAGCCGCCCACGGTCCAGCACCTGCATGGCGACCTTGAAACCCTCGCCCTCGCGGCCCAGGCGGTTTTCCACCGGCACGCGGACGTTGTCGAAGATCACGTCGCAGATGTGGGCGCCTTGCTGGCCCATCTTCTTCTCGGGCTTGCCGACCGAAAGGCCCGGCAGGTTGCGCTCCACCAGGAAGGCCGAGACCCCGCCGGCCCCGGGCTTGTCGGGATCGCTGCGCGCCATGACCGTGAACAGGTCGGCCTTGTTGGCGTTGGTGATGAACCGCTTCGACCCGTTCAGGACATAGGCGTCGCCGTCGAGGATCGCGCGGGTCTGGACGTTGGCGCTGTCCGATCCCGCCTCCGGCTCGGTGAGCGCGAAGGAGGTGATGATCTCGCCGGACGCGATGCCCGGCAGGTACTTCTCTTTCTGATCCTCGGTCCCGAACATCACCAGCCCCTGGCTGCCGATGCCGACGTTGGTGCCGAAGGTCGAGCGGAACGCCGGGCTGGTGCGGCCGAGCTCGACGGCCACCAGGCACTCGTCCTCCATGGACAGGTCCAGGCCGCCATAGCCTTCCGGGATCGACAGACCGAAGAGGCCGAGCGCCTTCATTTCCTCGACCACCTCGAGCGGCATGGCGTCGTCTTCGGCGACCTTGGCCTCCAGCGGCCTCAAGCGCTCGGCCACGAACCGGCGGACGGTGTCGATCAGCTGCTCGCGGGTTTCCAGATCCAGCGCCATGGCTCAGGCGCGCTCGAAGATCGCGGCGATGCCCTGGCCGCCGCCGATGCACATGGTCTCCAGGCCGTACTTGCCGTCGCGGCGCTTAAGCTCGCGCAGCAGGTTGGCCAGGATGCGCCCGCCGGTCGCCCCGATCGGGTGGCCCAGGCTGATGCCCGAGCCGTTGACGTTCAGCCGGTCGCGCTCATCCCAGCCCCAGCCCTTGAGCACCGACAGCACCTGCGGGGCGAAGGCTTCGTTCAGCTCCACCAGATCGATGTCGCTCCAGCCCAGGCCGGTCCGCTCGAAGAGGCGCTTCACAGCCGGCACCGGGCCGATGCCCATGCGCGAGGGATCGCAACCGGCCGCCGCCCAGCTCACGAACCAGCCCATCGGCTCCAGGCCGAGCTCTTCCAGCTTGTCCTCGGACACCACCAGGCAGGCGGCGGCCGCGTCGTTCTGCTGGCTGGCGTTGCCGGCGGTGACCACCCCGTCCTTCTCGATCGGCCGCAGCTTTCCGAGGCTCTCGGCCGTGGCGTCGGCGCGCACGCCTTCGTCCATGGCGAACACGATCGGGTCGCCCTTCTTCTGTTTCACCGAGACCGGCACGAGCTCGTCGTCGAACTTGCCCGCCGCCCAGGCGGCCGCCGCGCGCTGATGGCTCATGGCGGCGTATTCGTCCGAGGCCTCGCGGCTGATCTGGTAGTCGCTGGCCAGGTTGTCGGCCGTCTCGATCATGCCGGAGATCACCCCGAAGCGTTCGATCGGCTGGCTCATCACCCGGCCGCGCGCCAGGCGGTCGTGCAGGGTCACCGAGCCCGCACGGGCTCCTTTGCGCATATCTGTCGTGTAGTACTCAGCGTTGCTCATGCTCTCGACGCCGCCGGCGATCACCACGTCAGCCACGCCGGTCTGCACCATCATCGCCGCGTCGATCACCGCCTGCAGGCCCGAACCGCAGCGGCGGTCGAGCTGATAGCCGGGGATCTCGATCGGCAGGCCCGCGGCCAGCGCCGAATAGCGCGCGATGCAAGGCGCCTCGCCCGAGGCGTAGCCCTGGGCGAAGATCACGTCGTCGATCTTCTCGGGGTTGATGCCGGTCCGCTCCACCAGCGCCTTGAGGATCACCGCGCCAAGCTCGCCCGCCGTCATGTCGGAGAGCGCGCCGAGGTACTTGCCGACGGGCGTGCGGATGGGGGAGACGATGGCGGCGCGCTTCATGATGTCCTGATCGCGTTGAGGTCGAGACGGGAGCGGACCTATAGCGCGTCACCCGGCGCGGCGTCCAAGCCAGATCATGCGGCCATCGCCCGACTCTTCCCCGAGCGGCTCGCCCATGCTTTACGAGCCCGGCTTTGCAGCTTTGGGAGTGCATCACTCGTGGACGGCGCCGAGACTATCGACAACTACGCGTCCAAGCTGCAGGTCGTCACCGAGGGCGAGTGGGCCGGCTGGCACGGGTATCCCGGCGGCGATCCCTTCGAGGACCTGGCCGGGCCGTTCTACTGCCGGATCGACCACCAGGGCCGCCGGGTCAGCGCCTTCAAGGCCGAGACCAAGCATATGAACGGCGGGCAGTTCATGCACGGCGGCTGCGTCATGACCTTCGCCGATTTCTGCCTGTTCTGGATCGCCCGCGAGGCCATCGAGGGCGTGCGCTGCGTGACCGCCACCTTCAACGGCGAGTTCGTGGGCTCCGCCGGCGTCGGCGACCGGGTCGAGTGCGTGGGCGAGGTGGTGAAGGCCGGGCGTTCCATGGTTTTCGTGCGCGGGATCATCTCCAACGCCTCGCGCGGCGGCGAACCCATGATGAGTTTTTCCTCGGTCCTGAAGAAAACCGGTCCGCGTAACTAGATATCCGGACTGGACAGGCCTCGCCGGCTCGTCCCCCATGGGCGGGTACGGAGGAATCCTATGATCGAGGCCACCTGCCACTGCGGGGCCGTGACGCTGACGGCGCCCGGCGCGCCGAAGGCTGTGACCGAGTGCAACTGCTCGATCTGCCGCAAGCTCGCCGCGCGCTGGGCCTACTACAAGCCGTCCGAAGTGGGCCTGCCGAGGGCGGGCTCGACCCAGCCCTATGTCTGGGGTGACCGGATGCTGGCCTTCCACCGCTGCAAGACCTGCGGCGTCACCACCCACTGGCAGAGCCTCGACGGCGCGCAGGAGCGGATGGCGATCAATTCGCGGCTGATGGACGGCATTGACTGGCTGAACATGCCGGTCCGCCATTTCGACGGCGCCGAGACCTGGAAATACCTCGACGAGTGACCGACGGGCCTTCCCTGGTGGTGCGAATCCAGGCCCTGGAACGGCCTGCGCAAATCCCTGGGAGTGTCGCATGAGGCTCGCCGCCGTCGCCTTCGCCCTGATCCTGGCGCTGCCGGGATCGGTGCTGGCCAAGCCGCTGTTCCAGCCCTGGATCAACGGCGCCTCCGCCGCCGAGCCGCAGATGCAGGTGCAGCGCTACGACGCCGACACCTTTGTCATCCGCCAGTCGGTGAAGACCAACTTCGAGGCGCCCTTCCTCTACCTGCTGTTCGGCAAGGACCGCGCCCTGCTGCTCGACACCGGCGCGGGCGGCCTGAAGGTGCGCCCAACCATCGACGGGGTGATCGCCGACTGGCTGGCGGCGCACCACCGCGCCTC
>DASRRU010000008.1:0-2788 GCA_035656795.1 Phenylobacterium sp.
GATCAGCACGCGGAAGTCCTGGCGGTTGACGGCGTTGTCGAGCGTCATGCGCCCGGCGCCGACGCGGAGATGGTCGCTCGCAACGGTGTCGGGATGCAGAAAAGTGAAGTCGCGATGCAGGTCGCCGGTGAGACGGTCCCCTATGGCCAGGTAGTCGGCGCTCTTCGGCGCATAGCGGCCGAGCGGCCCTTCCTGGTTGTCCGGCGAGTCAAACCGGTAGAAGGCCTGCAGGGAGGCGATCGGATAGATGACGCCGATGTCGGCCACGCGTCGCCCGCCACGCAGAAGCATGGACGCGCGGCCGACCCAGTCGGCGAAGGCCGTGGGCGGGCCGATCTCGTTCTTGGTGCAGGTGATCAGATAGTTGACGCCGCGCACCAGCGAATCCATCGCACGCCGGTAGCCCGTGGGCGTCCCGCAGGTGGTGAACTGCTCGGCGACGACCATCGGCTTATCCTGCGCCTCCGCGGCGGAGGTGGTCAGCTTGTAGCCGTCGCGCCCGAAACCATAGGTGAAGATCACGTCGAGCATCGGGACGGGCTGGGCCTGATAGAACTTGAACGGGTCACCGTTCATGTCGGTGGGCTGGATCTCGTACTGGCCCGGCGTATGGCCCGTGGCCTTCAGCCCGTGCCGCGCGTCCCACTCGGTGACCAGCTTGGGCAATCCGTTGGCCAGCATGTCGGCGCGCGCGGCGAAGAAGCCGACCCGAGCCGCCGCGGTGTCCGGCCCGATGTCCTCCCAGAGCGCGGGATACCAGGTGGCCGGTTTGCGTCCCGTGCGCGCCTCGAAGCGCTTGTCCAGCCCCGCGGCCCAGGTACGGTCGGCGGAATAGATGCCCACGTCGTCGAAGTAGGTCATGGCGACCGTGCCCCCGAAGTAGCGGCCGACGTGGCGGGCGTAGGCGTTGTAAGTGACGTCGATGAACTGCTCGACCGCTTTCGGGTCGAGATAGTCGGTGACCGCGTAGTAGTCCTCGGCCCCGCCCTGGGCTTCCGCCGTCGCCAAGCTGAAGAACTGGACCGTCCAGCCGGGGCCGGGCGCGGACCAGCGCAGGGCGCCGTCCGTGACCTGGGCGGTGAGGTCGATCCGCGCCTTGGTCGCCTCGTTCATCGCCACGGCGGCCAGCAGGGTTCCCTTCGGGACCGCGAACGGCGCGCCCCCGGCGGGCGCGTCCACCTTTGTGCGGACCAGGAGCTTGCGGTAGTTGGCGGGGTCGATGCGGCCACCACCCGCCGAGCCGCTCGGATAGTCCAGCTCGTCATAGAGGATGGTGGTCAGGCCCTTGGACCGGGCGAAGGACAGGGCCGCTTCGTATCGGCGGAAGTACTCCTCGCCGAGGTAGGCGGGCGGGGGCCCCGAGCCGTGCTCGCCGATGTCGGGGTAGGGATCCGGCTCGCCGCGGCGCCGGCCCAGCGCCTTGGCCGCGCGGACCACGCGCTGGATGGTGGGATCGCGGCTTGCCGTGGGCGCGACCGGCTTGGCGGCGCCGGGGCTGATCATCAGCGCGCCGAAGCCGCGGTCGACCGCGGCCTGCAGTTGTCCGGGGATCTCCTCCACCGGAGCCAGGCCGACTTTCACCGTGGCCGCCGGCCGATACTTCAGTGGAGGATCGGCGAACCAGGCGGGCGAGACCTCGGCGGCCGCGGCGCTGTTCGCAGGGCCCTGCGCCCAGGTGGCGGGCGCCGAGGCGGCCACCATCGCGACGACAGCGAGTGAGCACAGCTCTGCGCTGCGCAGCATCGGCGGCCGGTTCATGGGCTGGCCGGGGGAAGGAAGCGTTTCCAGAACGCCACCTCTTCGGCCTTGGCTTCCTTGCCTTCCGGCGTATCCGCCATCAGCCCCATGAAGCCGTGCGGCATCCCCTCGTAGATCTCGAGGTCGGAATTGCCGCCGCCGCGTTTGATCGCGCGGCTGAGCCGCACCATGTCGCTCAGCAACCATTCCTTCGTTCCGCCCTGGATGAGCGTGGGCGGGTAACCCTTGCTGAAGTCCCCATAGACCGGTGAGACGTACGGGTTCTTCTGGTCGGCCGGGGCGGCGTAGGCGTCCAGGCCCGGACGCACCTGAGGCGCCCACAGCGCCGGAACGGCCTCCATCAGGTCGTAGCGTGTGTCGCCACCTTCGGTGAAATCGCTCATCGGGCACATCAGGAGCAACGCCGCCGGCATCGGCAGGCCGTTGTCGCGGATCTTCAAGGTGGTCGCCGCCACGATGGTGGCGCCGGCGGAGCCGCCGGTCATCCCGATGTGCAGGGGCTTGATCCCCTGGTCGAGCAGCCCCTTGTAGACGCTCATCACCTGGTCGGTGGCGATGCGCCAGTTCCCGCGTGGCGCGACCGTATATTCGACCGTGAAGACCCGCTTGCCCGTCGTGGTCGCGATATCCGCACCTTCGCCGAGGCTGGACTTGGCGCTGCCCAGGATGAAGCCGCCGCCGTGGACGTGGATGATGACGGTCCCGTCGTCGTGAAAGTCCCTAGGTTTCACTTCGAAGACCTGGACGCCGTTGATGTGCAGCTCGGTCACCGTGGGCTGCAGCACCTTCAGCTTCGCCTCAGACAGCGCGAGGTTCTCCTTCTCGAAGTGTTGGTAAAGCGCATCGAAGTCCGTGGCGGTCTTCGGCGGCGCAGGCCGCGGCCCAAGGACGAAGGGGCGGAAGCGCGCGTAGACCGCCGCCGCTTCCGGCGAGATCGTCGTCGGCACATAGGCCCGGACAGGCATGGCCGACTGCGAAGGCGGGATGATCTCGGCGGGATAGACGGGGACCGCGGGCTGGCCGGCTGCGC
>DASRRU010000009.1:0-29918 GCA_035656795.1 Phenylobacterium sp.
GGAGGCCCACACAGGCGGCGATGCTGGTCATGGCCACAGGCCGCAGCTGGGTCTCACAGGCCCTCAGGAGAGCGGCGTCGCGCGGAAAGCCTGCGCCGACGAGCCGGTTGAACGAGGACAGAACGATGATCCCGTTCATCACGGAGATGCCGAACAGGCCAATGAACCCGATGGCCGCGGAGATGCTGAGCGGCGTGCTGGTCACAAACAGCGCCAGGACCCCGCCGATCATCGCCATGGGCATGACGCTCGCGGCGAGAAGCGTGTCGCTGATCCGCGAAAAATTCAGGAACAGCAAGAGCCCGATGAGCAGGAGGCTCAAAGGCACCACCACCTCAAGGCGCGCCAGGGCGCTCTGCAGTTCGCCCAGTTCGCCCACCCACTCCAGATGGTAGCCGCCCGGCATCTTGACGTTCTGGGCGACCGCGCGCTGGGCTTCCAGGACGGCGCCGCCCAGATCTCTCCCGCGGACGCTGAACTTGATCGGGATGTAGCGTTCCTGGTTTTCCCGATAGACGAACGAGGCGCCCGAGACGAGCCGAACGTCTGCGACATCGGCCAGAGGAACCTGCACGACCCCGCCGTTCGGATTGACCGCGCCGACCGGCAGGCTGCGGATCGCGGCCAGGTCGCGGCGGTCCTGCGGCTGCAGACGCACCATGATCGGGAAATTCCGGTCGCTGCCCTGTTCGTAGAAATTCCCCGCCGACTGTCCGCCGATCGCGGCCTGCAAGGTGGCGTTGATGTCGCCGGGCGCGAGGCCATAACGGGCGGCCTTGGCCCGATCGATCTGGATCTGGACCGTAGGTTGGCCGAGGCTGGTCAAGACCGCGAGGTCCGTCACGCCCGGCACCTTGGCCATGGTGTCCCTGATTTTGTCGGCGGTAGACTGCAGGACCACCAGGTCTGGCCCGAAGAGCTTCACCGAGTTTTCGCCCTTCACACCCGACGCCGCCTCCTCGACGTTGTCCTGGATGTTCTGGGAAAAGTTGAAGTCGACGCCGGGGAAATTCGCGCTGAGCGCCTGGTCAAGCGCCTTGGTCAGCTTGGCCTTGTCCATGCCCCGCGGCCAGGTGTCGAAGGGCTTCAAGGGCACAAAGAACTCGGTGTTGAAGAAGCCCGTGGAGTCGGTGCCGTCATCCGGACGACCGTGCTGCGACACGACGGTCTCAACCTCCGGAAACGCACCGATCACCCGGCGCATCCGGTTGACGGCGCCGTCCCCGGCCTCAAGGGAGATGGCCGCGGGCATGGTGGCCCGGATCCAGAAGTTGCCTTCCTCAAGGTGCGGCAGGAACTCAAGTCCCAGAGTGCGACCCGCCAGAAGGGCGACCACCAGCATGAGGCCTGCCCCGCCGAGGATCAGGATGCGGTTGGCGAGCGCGAACCTGAGCAGCGGCTGGTAGGCGCGGCGCAGCTGCCGCACCACCCAGGTGTCGGTCTCGGCGACCTTCTCCGGCAGGAGAATGGCGCTGAGTGCGGGGGAGATCGTGAAGGTGGCGATGAGGCCGCCCGCAATGGCATAGGCGTAGGTCTTGGCCATCGGACCGAAGATGTGCCCTTCGACCCCAGTAAGGGTGAAGAGGGGCACGAAGCTGGCGGTGATGATCGCCGCGGAGAAAAAGATCGCCTTGTTCACCTCGGCCGCTGCGTCGGCGATGGTGGTCAACTCCCGAGAAGCGGCCGCATTGACGGTGTCGGTGGGCGGCGGCGTCCGCGGCTCGGCAAGGTGGCGGTAGATGTTCTCGACCATGATGACGGTGGCGTCGACCACCAGGCCGAAGTCGATGGCGCCGACCGACAGAAGGTTCGCCGACTCCCCGCGCAAGACCATGATCAGGACGGCGATGAAGAGGGCGAAGGGCACCGTGGCCGATACGATCAGCGCGGTTCGGAAGTTGCCGAGGAAGACCCACTGGACCAGGAAGATCAGCAGGATCCCGAACAGCATGTTTTCCAGGACCGTGTGCGTGGTGACCGCAATCAGATCGCTGCGATCGTAGATTTTCTCCACCTGAACGCCCGGCGGAAGGATGCCGCTGGTGTTGACCCGCTTCACCTCATCCTCGACCGCGCGGATCGTCGGCATGCTCTTTTCGCCGCGCTGCATCAGCACGATGCCTTGGACGATATCGTCGTCGCGGTCTTGGCCGGCGATGCCGAGCCGCGGCAGATGACCGACCGTGACAGTGGCCACATCGCCCAGCATCACCGGGGCGCCGGCGGTGTTGGCGACCATCGTGTTGCGCAGCTGATCGATCGATTGGATGAGGCCGATGCCGCGGACGATTGCGGCCTGGGGGCCGAAGTTGACGGTCTGGCCGCCGACGTTGACGTTGCTGTTGCCGATGACCTGGATGACCTGGGGAAGGGTCAGGCCGTGGGCGATCAGCTTCGCCTTGTCGATGGTGACGTCGTAGGTCTTGGTCTTGCCGCCCCAGCCCGTGACATCGATGACCCCCGGCACGGCCTTGAACCGCCGTTGCAGCACCCAGTCCTGCAGGGTCTTCAGGTCAGTGACCGAGTAATTCTTCGGGCCCCGCAGACGGTAGCGATAGATCTCCCCGATGGGGCTGACGGGCGAAATCTGGGCGCTCGCGCCGTTTGGCAGCGGCGCCAGCTGCGACAGGCGGTTGATGACCCGCTGTTCGGCCTGATCATAGGTGAAATCGTAGGTGAACTGCACCTTGACGTCCGACAGGCCGAACAGTGAGATCGTCCGGATCGTCTTGACGTGGGGGATGCCGGCGAGCTGCACCTCGATCGGGATCGTCACGTAGCGTTCGATCTCCTCGGCCGATTGGCCCGTGCTCTGGGTGACGACGTCCACGAGCGGCGGCACCGGGTCAGGATAAGCTTCGATATTGAGTTGGCGGAACGCCAGGACGCCGGCGACGACAGCCACAGCGAAGAAGACGAGCATCAGGCCGCGATGCCGAAGCGCGAAGGCGATGACGCCGTTCATGATTTCACTCGCCCCGTGCGGCGCGGTCGATGAACAGCGCCCCGCCCGTCACCACGAGCTCCCCTGGCTTCACCCCGGACAGCACCTCCACCTCGCCGTTGGCGGAGCGGCCTGTCGTGACGTTGCGCAGCGCGACACTCCGGTCGGCCGCGCGCGCCACCCAGACGCGGGCCGCGTCGCCCTCGTAGATCACCGCGTCTGCCGCAACGGCCACCGAGTTGCGCCCGGCCCCGGTGATCACGCTGAAATCGGCGAACATCTCCGGCTTCAGAAGTCCGTCCGGGTTGGCGATGGTCGCGCGAACGGCCACGCGACGGGTGACCGGGTCGACGCTGGGGGAGACGAAATCCAGACGCCCTGAGAAGGTCCGCCCCGGCAGGGCGGTCACCGAGACCTCGACCGGCTGGCCAATCCTGGCCAAGGGCGCCTGGGCTTCGCGCAGGTTGCCGACCAGCCAGATCTTCGAGAGGTCGCTGACGATGAAGGCGGCGGCCGCTCCGCCGCTCGACAGACTCGCGATGTTCTGGCCCGCGCCGACGCTGCGTTGCATCACCACCCCGGAGCGCGGCGCCCTGACGATGGTCTCGGGCCGGGGCGCAGCAGCCTGGCCCCGGTCGGCGAAGGCGTCGAGCTCGGCGTCGGACACCCCGAGGATGCGAAGCCGATCGCGGGTGACGCGATAGGCCGCCTGGGCGTTGATCAGGTCGGCCTGGCTTTGCTGCCAGTCCTTGAGGGCCGCCCCATGGGCCTCGTAGAGTTCGTGCTGGCGCGCCTCGACGGCGGTCGCCAGCTTCACCTGCGCTGCGGTGGTGGCCAGGTCGCTCTGCCCCTGGGCGATCTCCTGGGCCTCGACAGCGAACAAGGGCGCGCCGGCGGCGACCCGGTCGCCGACCTTGGCGAAGACCCGGGTCACCCGTCCCGAATAGGGGGAAAAGACACCTGTGGTGAGGTCGTCGTCCACAGCGATCTTGCCGTCGGTGGTCGCCATGTCGGCGAAGCTTTGCGGTTGGGCGGCCTGCAGGGTCAGGGACTGCCACTGCTTGGCCGTGAACCGCATCGCGTCAGGACTTGAAGCCGCGGCCGCGGGTGCAGGACGCGCCAGACCCCGGCGGATCAGCGGGCCCACGATGAAGATCGCAACGACCGCCAGGGCGCACAGTCCCAGAAGTGTCAGCTGAGTCTTTGGAGGCAGCCCCCGGGCCGGGCCGGAGGGCCTGTCAGGCGGATTGGTGTTCATGGGCCCTCAGCTCAGCGCTTTGGCGGGGCGCCGGGCGGCAACTGCCGCCGAATTGCGGAGCTTTCAAGGCGGATTGCGACGGCGCTGACACGGTTGGGACGAAGGAGCGCCCGGTGAGCCTCCGCGACGCGCCCTTGGCGCGGCGACGACGGCCCGCACAGCTTGGCGGAGGCGGAGCGTAGTCGGCGGCCGGGTCACCGGAGCGGATGTCGGTCAAGATGAGCCGATGCGCCCAGCTGTCGCCGAAGTCGTAGGTGTGATCGAGGACGGTCTTGCGGGGCTCCAGGATGTCGCGCAGTCGGAGCTTGTCAGCCTTGACCACGGGCGATCCCCAGTTGTCACCGGGGATAGGTTGACCGTAGCGTTGCTTGCCCTGACGCATCTCCCATAGGTGCTGATCGTACCATCCCATAGCGGCGCGGACGACGTCGTGCAGGACCTTCAGCGTGATCGACGTCGGGACCTCGACCTGGCGCCAGATCAGGGGATCGGTGTCGAGCAGCTCAATGCGCAGGGCGGCGATCTCGCAGAGGCTGTCGGTGGCCGAGCTCATGGAGCCAATGTGCCAAGACCTCGCGCTTGATTCCAGAGCATCAGCTGATCGATCTGGCTCTGCGGATGGCGCTGGACGATCCACGTGATGGCGTCTGTGATGTAGACCTCAGGATCGATGGCGTTGAGCTTGGCGGTCTCAATCAGCGAAGCCAGGATCGCCCAGTGCTCGGCGCCGCCGCAGGAGCCGGCGAAGGAACCGGCGAAGAGGCTGTTCTTGCCGGTCACCGCCAGGGGCCGGATGGATCTCTCGACGCTGTTGTTGTCGATCTCGATGCAGCCGTCGCCGAGCAACCGGGTGAGGCCAGTCCAGCGCGGGAGCGCGTAGCGGATGGCCTCGGCGAGCTTGGTCTTCTGGCTGATGGTCTCGAGCTTTCCGCGCAGCCAGGGCTCCAGCGCCTCGGTCAGCGGACGGCTCTGCTCCTGGCGGATGGCGCAACGCGCGTCGGGACCCTGGCCACGGATATCGGCCTCCATGGCGTAGAAGGCCTTGATCTTCTCACAGGCCTCGGCGGCGATCCTCACCGACGCCGAACTGCTGCGCCGCCTCGCCGCCCTGATGGACGAGAGGGGCTGCCTCTGCGCCAAGATGCGCGACGCCGCGCCCGGCCTCCCGTGCTGTAGGACCTATGTGCGGCGGCTCGGCCCGCTACAGACGGCGTTCACAATGGTCGGGCACGTCGGGATGCGGGCCGCCGAACGGGCCTCCCAGGTCGGCTGGGCTCGACTCGCGGCGGCCCGCGCCGTCCGCGCCCCCACATTTTGCTGGGACGGCGAACACCGCCACCTGCTCCCTCAGCGCCTGCAGTCGGCGCCTCCAGCGCCCCCCGTTGCCGCCCCGCCCGCGCTCTCTTATAGCAATTTTATCTCGTCTTTGGGGGCGCAGCTGAATGCGGCCGATTGTCTGGCTCGTGAGTTACCCCCGGTCGGGCAACACATACCTTCGCGCACTTTTGGCCAACTATCTCAGCGGCGAGCGCCGGCCGTTGTCGCTGGAGGAGTTGGTGCGTTCGACCCGTGGCGAACACTCTCAGCCTATCTGGACCGAACTGACCGGCCTGCCGGCGAGCGCGCGATCGCTGGAGCTGGACTGGTCGTATCGGCGGCGGTACTTCGAGGCCCTGAGGCGTACGCTTGGCGATGGCCCGCTACTGGTGAAGTCCCACACCATCAACGGGGCGCTTTCCGGAGAAGCCGCATTCGACTTCCAGGACGGCGACCATGTGATCCATGTTGTGCGCCATCCGTGCGACGTGGCCATCAGCTGCGCCGATTTCTACGGCATTTCCTTGGAGACCTCCGTCGAGCGAATGCTGACGCCCGGTCATCTGATTGACGGGCGGCCCGACAATGGATTCGAGGTCATGGGATCCTGGGAGCAGCATACGCGCAGTTGGCTCGCCGCGTGCAGCGTGCCGGTCGTGCGGCTGCGATACTTCGAAATGGTGGAGCATCCAGCCGCCGCGCTCACGCGCCTCGTCGAATTCCTGGGCCTGGAGCGGGACGAGGCGCGGATCCGAGCCGCGGCGAGCTATGCGGCCTTCGAGGTGCTTCGGGCCCAGGAAGAGGTCAATGGCTTTGCTGAATGCTCCCCAACAGCCGCCTCCGGTCGCTTCTTCCGCGTCGGGCGGCCACGGCAATGGCTGGACAGCGCCTCCCCCGCCCTCGCCGCCCGCCTGATCCATCCCAACGAAGACCTGATCCGCGAGATCGAATTCGGCCGATCCACGGACCGCGTGTGAGCGCCGCGCCGATGGGCGCATTGGCCAGGTCGAAGGATCGGGTTTGGTTGCAATCAACCGGGCTCACGCCTCTGGGGAAGGCGGTCTGATCGAAGAGCTCGCGCGCCACCGTAGCGCTCGTCCACCCGCGCCAGCCAGACCGGCGCATCGGCTGGCTCCCCGCGCTGTCTCATTCATTCGAGCTTCGCGACGAGGACTCAACGAGTCCGGCGGCGGGGGCGTCAAAATGCATCTGCCGGTCGCAAGGCGTGTCGGTTGATAACCTCCGGAAGGGCGCGTTCGCCGGGTGGCGCTTACGCCCCCGTTTGAAGGCAGACATCGGCGCCCCCCGAGCGCGCCGATCCGGCGGTTAGACGCCGCCGCCGCTTGGCGAAGGCCCCGAGGAGGACCCAGACGAGGATTCGGGCGCGCTGCCGCGGTCGCGTCGCGTTGCGTAGTACGCGGCGATGTCCTGTTCTTCCGCCTCCCGAACGGAGGCTGACACATTGAGGCGAACGAAGAGCTGGGCCGGGCCGTGCTGGGCGACGGCGCGCCGCCAGTCCGCAGTGGCGCTGGAGAGATCGAAGGTCGTCCCCGAGGCAAGCAGACCGAAATCCTCGCCTTGCTCGCGCACACAGACATAGTTGCCGGCCGTGGGCAAACCGACGTCGCCATCCGGAGCCAACCGATACCGATAGGTCGCGCCCGAGGCACCCTGCAGGTCTAGAAACGCACGCACCCATTCACTCCCGGTGGCGACCAGCGCCACGCGCCATCAGGCGCCACCGCCTGCGGCAAGACTGTGACCCGAGCGCGTCACAAACGCTGCATCCCACCCGGGTGTCAATGTCGCCGGCCAGCCCGACGCGGCGCGCCGGCCCCTTCGCCCTTAGCGCCGGTCGCCTCTTGGGCGCACGACGCCCAGGCGAAACCGGTCCCGCAGCTACTTCGCGTGCGGCAACAATTCGGCTGCGAGATCGGCGGCCGCATAGGCGATGTTGGATTGGGGATGGGTCGAGCAATAGCCGTCGAGCCATGCGCCAATCTCCGTCACGTCCGGCGAGTTCACACCGCCATCCTGCATCAGATAGTCGTTGCTCGCGGTCAGATAGCCCTGCACCCACGACACGACCAAATTCGCGGCCGAGGGATCCCGCTGGCGAAATTGAACCCACGCCGCGCATGTCTGGGTGCCGGCGCCGAGGGCGGTGTAGTTTCCGCGGGAGGCGGCGGCGGCGGGCGAACAGATAAGCGCCGCCATGCCGGCGGCGACGAACAAGACCTTCACGGCTGATCCCGATCCTTCAACTAGGCGGTCGCCATATCCGGTCGCAAGCGCCCTGTCCCCATCGACCACCGATCGGTCAGGACGGCCGAGGCCTTTGGCGCAACCCGGCGCCGTGAAAACCGGCGATCGGCCGCGCAGCGGCCCCGCCAACAGGTCGATGACTGGGCGTCGGGCCGTTGCGGGCCGGTTCGGCGACCTACCTGGCTAGGGCCGGACGATGGGGCCGCCGAGGGTCATCCACGACGCGCTGGGCGGTCTGAGCTGAGACCGCCGAACGAGGAGAGCGACAGGCGCCACCGCAGGCGTAGAAGACCCGAGGGCGCCTCGCGGCCGCACCTGTCCACGCCAGTGGCCCCGGTTGGGGCCGTCCGCCTAGGGCCGAACAAGCCATCCGCAAGCGCTGTTGGGGCGACCGCCTGCGCCGCCGCCGTAAAGCCCGCCGCCGTAAAGCCCGCCGCCCGGGACGGAGGAAACGGCCCGCGCGGTCCGTGACATCAACCGACGTCGCATTCGCTATCCGGCCATTGGTGGCGGTTCGGGCGGTCGCGCAGCGCCGTGGCCGGCGACTTCAACATCCAACCCTGTCCATGCCGGCCGTCGTGGGCGTCTTCCAGGTCAGCGTGGCGCTTGCCACCCGCCGTCGTTGGCGCTCTTGCCGATGCCGTTCCACGCCGAGGCGATGACGTCGAAGCTTGCGCTCGCGTGGCGATCGCGCCCCCTCAACACTGTCGAAAGCGCTTCGTTCATGATGTCGAGGCCCGCGCCTGGACCACGGCTGCGTCCGAGAACAAAAAGGCGCTCGCCCAAAGCCCTGAGCGTGACAATCGTCTGGAAGTCGCCGGGATCCATCGCAATGAGACACGCCGCGTCGCCCGTGCGGCCAAGTCTCTCCAGGCCGCCCTCGAGCTTGCGGCCAACCATCTCCACGAAGGCCGCGGTAGACGGCGGCTCGTCAATGGTCTCAGCGATCTGGGCCAGCACGGCGGTCACGTCCGCGATTTCCTGCTCGCTCATCTCACGCCACGCTTCAGGGGCGAAGGCCAACGGATCGCCGTCGCGGTCCTCCCACCGCCCCGTCGCGGCGCCGGTGACGCTGTCGAGGCCGGTGGTCCGGGCGCGCCAGCGCGCCTGGGTCTTGCGCGTCGCGTTGCGCACCAGGATCCAAGGTCCAAAGCGGTAGGGAGGCGCAGATCCTCCGCCGACGGTTGGCGCGGTGTTGATCGGTTTCCAGGTCATGGGCTCCTCTACGCCACCCTGCGCAATTGTCGGCGCGCGGCAAGCGCCCAGTGAACGAAAGGCCGCGGTCCTCGATGAGGTTACCGCAGGGGCCGACACCTCGAGCGGTGGATAGCCTGCCTTCATTTCGAGCGTGCAGGAATAGGAGGGACGCCGGTCGGGGCATAGCTCAAGGTGACCATGGCCCTGTCGGCCCCCAGTTCGCCCACCGTCGCCTAACCCCAGTTCGCCGCGATCCCGCGTCAATCCGATTTGAGTTCGGCGCACGGCGGCCTCGCGGCAGCGGCCCTCAGCCACCTGCGGCGCGCTGCGTTAGCCGCATCCGATGGCGATCTCCCGGACCAGGTCCCGGACGCGCTGGCGGAGCGGCGCGCTCAGGCCGGCGTCGTCCGCGAGCAGTTCGGTCGCACCGGACACACCGAGGTGATGGAGCACGGTCGCGGGTCTCCCAGTCGCGGTCACGCTAGCCGTTGCGCTGCACCCGCCGCTCGGGGCTCTTGTCGCCATGCGCGGCCCCGGTCAGGGCGCCCACCTCCAGCTTCATCAGCCGCTGCGCGGCCGTACCCGATCATCTCGCGCAGCAAATCGGCGTCGGCGCTCTTTTCCATCAGCCCGCGCAGGGCCATCATGTCATTGGTCATCCTCGGTTCCTCGGTTCAGGTTTGAGTTCGCAACCCGACCTTACCGAAAATCGTGGATGACCATCGCTACGCCGCTCGCTCGCTACGGCGCCATGGGGAGGCGCGCGTCGCGCGCGGCTCCGCTACCGCCCGTCAGCTACACCACCACCGGGGACGCGACCGCGGAGACGATTCGGGCTGACTTTTTTGCTCCCGCACCTCATAGCGGAGCCACGACCTTGGGCTACTCTCGCTTGGGCGGTCCCGCCGACGTGAGGAGGAGCCAAAAGGTGTTGGCGCTGACCGGGCCTTCCAACGTCCGGACGCTGGCGAGGCGCCCGCAAGAGGACGCCCTTCGCCCAGCAGGACCACCTTGGACGGACCATGATCCTTCAGCTTGAATCCTTTTTCGACGTCTCACTCGACCTGCTCTGTATTCGCGACCGCGCTGGACGCTTCGTCAGGGTCAATCCCGCCTGGCAAGCCGTCCTGGGGTATCGTCCTGAGGACCTTCAGGGGGTCCCGCTGCTGTCGCTGGTCCATCCCGACGACGTCGCCGCGACCCAGGCTCAGATGATGCAGGTCGACGCCGAACCGGCCACGATCGCCGACAACTTCATTAACCGATATCGGCATCGCGACGGGCACTATCTCCACCTTGAATGGCGAGCACGCGAGATCAATCAGATGGTCTACGGCATCGCGCGAGATGTGACCGAAAGGATCGCCGCCCACCGCCGGCAGGACGCCCTGACGCAGGAACTTGAGGCTGAGCGGGCGCGCCTCGTAAGGGTTCAGACGGTGGCCAAGATCGGCAACTGGGAGACCGACCTCCTAACGCGCGAGGTGGATTGGTCGGATGAGACCTTCAGGATATTCGAGAAGGACGTTGCGTCCTTCCGTCCGCGATACGATACCATCCAGGAACTCGTGCACCCCGAGGATCGCGACGCTGTCGACGCTGCCTTCTCGCGGTCCCTGGCCAGCCTGGACGTCTGCTCCCTCCATCACCGCCTGCTCCTTCCGGACGGCCGCGTAAAGCACGTCGAAGAACGGTGGCAGGCCATCGCCGACGCCGACGGGGCGATCACCCGCGCAATCGGCACCTGCCAAGACACCACCGAGTTGCACGAGGTGCTGACGCGGGGTCAGAACGACGTGAGCGCCGCGCTCGCGACCACCCAGGCGATCCTCGACAACTCTCACGATATCATCTGCACGATCGGCCGCGATGGGCGGATCGTGCAGATCAACCGGCGCGCGGAAGAAATCTGGGGGTACGGCCCGGGCGAACTGGCAGGGGTCGAATTCCTGAGCCTGCTCCACCCCGACGACCGCGAAGCCGCACTGGCGCACGCGACCCAGATCAGGATCGGGAGTGTCAGCGACGGCTTGATGAACCGCTGCCTGTCCAAGCAAGGCTCGCCCATCCCGATGACGTGGTCGGCGATGTGGTCCGAGCGCCACCAGATGATCTTCGCGGTGGCCCGCGACATGCGCATGCAGATCGCCGCTGAGGAGCGGCTGCGCCAAGTTCAAAAGATGGAGGCGGTCGGGCGGCTGACGGGTGGCGTAGCCCACGACTTCAACAACCTGCTGACCGTGATCATCGGGAGCACCGAGGCGCTGGCGGACGGCTTGGACGACCGTCCCGAACTCCGCGCCCAGGCCAAGCTCGCGCTCGAAGCTGCCGACCGGGGCACAGAACTCATCGCCCGGCTACTCGCCTTCTCCCGCAATCAGTCGCTCGCGCCGCAGGTGCTGGACTGCAACGAGGTCCTCGAAAGCATTCGTCAGATGGTGGGCCAGACATTCACAGAAGACATCGAGGTCGCGGTGGAAGAAGGGCCTGAAGGTCTGCGGTGCATCGCCGATCGGACCCAACTGACGACGGCGCTCCTCAACCTCTGCATTAATGCGCGCGACGCCATGCGCGACGGAGGCAAGCTGACACTTCGCGCCGCCCGAGGCGAAGGCGCCGCTCCGTCTCGATGGCGTGCGAAGGCCGGCGCCAATGCATTCGTCCGCTTTGTCGTCGAAGATAATGGGCATGGAATGTCGGACGACACACGGGAGCATGCGATCGAGCCGTTCTACACGACGAAGGCCGTCGGGGAGGGATCCGGTCTGGGCCTGAGCATGGTCTACGGCTTTGCGAACCAGTCGGGCGGGCGGCTGCAGATCGACTCGCAGCCGGGGTCGGGAACGCGGATCGAACTCTATCTTCCGGAGACCCTGGACAAGCTGAAGCTGACGCCGCGCGCCGAGGGGGCCTCCACCAGGCCGGTGACCGGGCGCGTGCTTGTGGTGGAGGACGACGATCTGCTGCGGTCCCAGGTCGAGCGGCAGCTTCGCGGCCGGGGGCATACCGTCACCGTCGCTTCAAATGGCGCGCAAGCGCTTCGACTGATTGCCTCCGATCAGGTGTTCGATCTCCTGATGACCGATGTCGTCATGCCGGAGGGGATCAACGGCCGTGAGCTGGCCGAGCGCGCGCGGGCGATCGCGCCGGCCATGCGCATCCTGCTAACGTCCGGCCACAACGAGGACGCGTTTCTGCGCGGAAACGGCGGCCACGGCGGCGACGACTTCCTGCCGAAGCCGTACCGACGCGCCGAATTGGAGCGCAAGATTTCGGGCCTTCTGAACCGTCTGCCGCCATTGGATGATCCTCGCCGCTTGGGCTGAAGGCCAAGGGACATGACGCCGCGGCGCCCGATCATCGGCGTGGACCTGCGCATCGAGGACGTGAAGGTGGGCAGGGCGCCGCGCCGATCCAGGGAGGCCACGCGGCTACCCACCGCGACATGAAGGTCGGGGGCGTCCGACACCCGTGCTGCGGTCAAACGCCAAACCGAACTCGCTTAGCATTTTATATCATTCTATGATATTCTTTCGCTGAGGCGCAAAGACGCCGCTATTTCCCAGCGAGGATGAGCGATCGTCATAAGCCGACAGGACGTAGAACTGAAGGCGATCGCTCGCAGAACAGATAGGGAGCGAGATGCAAATGTTACAGCACTTAAATTCCGACGACAGGTCACTCCTAAATATCCAAAAAGTGGGTGAGTGGGCGGTCATTCCAGCGGCGCTCATACTCATGCTTGCCATCGCGGCCTTCATAACGATGGCCATTGCGTAGGCCTAATATTGGAGAGAGAAGTTAGGCGGGCCACCGGCAGGAATACTGGTGGCCGATGCGCCAGATCCGGTCGCCGCCCAGCTAGGTCAGATGGCGTTCCGGCGCCATCTCAACGGCCACGGAAGCGCTTGCGCAACCCTGGGACGGCTGCGGCCTGCCATCGGCGAGGGTCATCGGCCCCTCCGGTGCTCGGGTTAGGCCTGTGACGGCCCCGGGATCCCGCTTCGCCTGGCAATCGCGGCGGCCAGTCGGCCGAACGTCAAGCCTTGGGCCAGAACCGAGAAGATCACGACGGCGAAGGTCGTCGAAAGCACGATCTGGCGCGCCGCGCCCGGCGGCAGACTTAGCGCCATGGCCAATGACAGCGCGCCGTGCAGCCCGCCCCAGGTCAGCAGCAGGCTCGCGCCACGCTCCTGATGGCGGAACCGGAAATAGGCTCCCCACGGCAGGACCACGAGCACTCGGGTCAACACCACGAGAAGGATCGCCGCCAGCCAGAGACCGGCGAGCCGCAGGTCGAAGGGAATGACGAGCAGTTCGAGGCCAAGGAGCAGGAAAAGCATGGCGTTCAGGTTCTCGTCGATGAGCGTCCAGAAGCCGCGAAGGTGACGCTGGGTCGTCTCGCTCATGGCGCTGTCGCTCGCCGCGCAATCTCCGATCATCAGGCCAGCCACCACCACCGCGATAGGACCGCTCAGATGCAGCGCCGTGGCCAAGGCGTAGACCCCGACCGCCAGGGCCAGACTGAGACTCACTTCGACGGCGTAGTCGTCGATGGCGCGCATGATGCGGATCACCACCCATGCGGCGGCCCACCCTAAGGCCAAGCCGCCGAGGGCCTCAATCGAGACCTCTCCGAGCGCCGCAGCAGGATTGAGGGCCCCGGCGCCATCGGCAAAGGCCAGGGCCGCGGAGAACACGACGATCCCTACGCCGTCGTTGAACAGCGCCTCCCCCTGCAGCACCGCTTCCAGACCCTTGGAGAGGCTGCCCTGGCGTACGGCTGCGAGCACCGCGATGGGGTCCGTGGGGCTGATCAGCGCCCCGAAAACGAAGGCCCAGGGCATAGTCAGCGCCAGCCCCAGAATATGCGCCGCCAGCCAGAGCCCGAAGCCGACCACGACGGTCGATGCGGCGACGCCGAAGGTTGCCAGGCTCGCAACGGCGGTGAGCCGCCGTCGCAATTCGGGGAGGCTCACCTGCATCGCGCCGGCGAACAACAGGAAGGCCAGCATGTAGCCGATGACCGTGCGCGGGAAATCGAGGGACTCGATGGCCTGCACGAGCGTAGACGCCGCGTTCGGCGCAGGCAGGACCTCCTTCGCGAGAAGCAACAGGCCCGCGCCGGCGAGCCCGCCCAACACCATCACGACCGCGGGTGGCCGATGGAGGAATCTGGCGTTCAACCAGCCCGCACCGGCGATCAGTACGAGGAACGCAGCGGCCAGGTCGAAGGCGCTCATGGCCCGTGCCTAGGCCGGTTTGCGCGCGCCCGGAAGCATAACCGGCCGAACGGTCCGATCAGTGCAGCTCGCTGGCGGGCGGCGCTTCAGAGGCGTCGCCCTCGCAGAAGAGGGAGTCCAGCCGGCTGCGGATCGATTGCTCGAATTCAAGCTTCGGCGCCGACCGCGGACGTTGCAGCACCAGCTCATGGGTGATGGCGTCCTTGATCCGGCCGATCGCATTGGCGTCCAGCACGCCGGCTCGGACGAGCTCCAAGGAAAGCTGCAGCAGGCCGACGGCGGTGGCGTGGGCCCGCAAGCCCGCAATGCCGATGCTGTCGTGAATGCGTCTTTCCTGGAGGTCGTCCATCTTTAGGTCTCCTTGCCAGCGCTCCTACCGCACTGGGAAGCCATTCGGTCTCCCTAGGGTTGGCGTGCGCCGCTGATGATGTCGGTGTGGGCATTGCGGTTGTGCTGCCAAGCCGAGTCGCCGTCCCCGGGATCAACGGGGTGCTCCTTCCCATAGGAGACCGTCGCGACTCGCGAACCGGCCACGCCGTGGGCGACCAGGAAGGCCTTCACGGAACTGGCGCGGCGGGCGCCGAGCGCGAGGTTGTATTCCTGCGTGCCGCGTTCATCGCAGTTCCCCTCGATCCGGATCTGAACACTGGGGTAGCGGGCGAGCCATGTGGCCTGGGCGGCAAGGAGCGGCTCGGCGTCGGACCGGACGGAATACTGGTCCACATCGAAATAGACCCGGTCTCCGACATTGACGACGAAGTCACGGGCGGTGCCCGGCAAGGGACTGGTGCTGACGGGCGCCGGCGGCGGAGCGGGTGCGGGCCGCGCCGCCGCCGGCGGCGGAGGCGGTGGCGGTGGCGCGACGGCCGGCGCGGGCTTGGGATGCGACGCGCAGGCTGCAAGGCCTGCCATCAGCGCCGCCGCCGCGGTTTGCCGAACCGAACGCGAGAAGGTCGAATCGCCGAACGTCATGAAGGTCCTCAATGGCCATGCTCCTATCGAGCTGAGGCCAACTGCTATATCATGCAATGATATAACAAAAGTAAAAACCTCGGCGCGGGGGGACTAGGATTCCATGCGTGAACGCGAGGGCTGAGAGTGGCGAAATTCCGTATGCGGAGCCCTTCGGCGCGCCGCCACCCCCGGCGCCAAGACTGTGATCCCGGCCTGGCCTCGGCAGGGGTTGCGTGCGAATTCATATCCCGTCAGGATACATTTGCCGGGCGAGTAGGGAGATCGAGCCCGGTGAGGTCGTGATCATGAAAACGCTGTGGGGCCCGGTGGGCGCATACCGCAGCGACATGGTTCAGGTGGCGCGACGCCTAACGCCGCCGGTGGGTTCCTTCCCCGCATGGCCTCTGTTCCTGCGAGCGGGCAAACGCCGCAGGCGCAGCGGGATCAGGACTTTCCGCAGGGTCATCTCCGGCCCCCGCGCCTGATCCCGCTGCTGCCTGCGCCGATGGCGCGCGCCAAGTTGGAGGTCGCATGTCGCATCCCGATTCCAAAGGCCGTCCGGACATCGAAGCGGGCCGGACTTCAGCCGCCCTGGCGCGCGATGTCGAACGCCTTCGAGAGTTTGGCCGGCGCCTGGCGGAGTGCGAGGGACGTCAGGCGTCGCAGCACCCGTCCGAGGATGTCCATTGGCGGCCTGCGCTCGGCGGAGACCTGCAAAATCATGACTGATCCAGAGGCGAATTCCGTGAATCGCTCAAACCTGAACGATCGACTCCGGCGGCCCGTCGCACGCCCCTTCATCGCGTCGCTACTTGTGGCCGCCGCCTGTCTCGCGGGACCGGTGCGCGCCAGTCCTGCCGCGGAGATCGTGTTCGAAGGCGCGCGCCTGGGCATATCTCAGGCGGAATGGAACGCCCTTCCCCCGCCGGGAAAGCTCTCACCGCACACCAAGCCGACCTGCTCCAACGACCCGGACGCCGCGGGGCTGACATTGACCGCCGCCGAGCGTTCCGCCGGTGTCGTCGTCTGCGCCTATGTCGACGCCTGGGGCAAGCTCAGCTTGCCTGTGGGATTCACCTTCGACCAGAAATACCAACTCGACCACTTGCGGTACTGGTTCGCGGGCGGGCGGCTGACGCAGATCCGCGCCGACGTTGCTCTGGATGGCTTCGACGCACTCATCGGAGACTTCACGCGGCTCTATGGACCGGCGGCGCGCCTGGTTCGGGACAAGGTGATGATGGAGGTCGGGCCTGAACCGCGCATAACGGAATTCTGGACCACCCCGCATGGCTCCATCGAACTGGTCGACCCGGTGGAGCCAGCCAACGAGATCGGTCTTCGCTTCACATCCTTGAGCGCCAATGCTGCGCCCCACGCCCTGGAAAGCGCCAGACGGTGACCCTTTTATATCATAATATGATATTATATCCCACTATCCGCGGCGTCGGCCGCGGTCCGGGGCCGTCTTCCGCAGCGGACCCCGCGACGGCCTAGAATGAAGGCGCCCGCGAAATGAACCGCCAAGCACTCCTCTCCAGCGCCAAGGTTGGCGCGATGGCCGCCCTATTGGCCTGCGCTGGCGGCGAATGGGCCTTGGCCAGCACCCGAGGCCCTGTGAACCCTGCGCCGCTGGCGGCGCCCGCCTCAGCAGTGCCGTCCTCCTTTGCTGACATCGTACAGCGGGTAGCGCCTGCCGTGGTCTCCATCGACATCGTCGGTAAGGCCGGCAGGAGCGATGTCGCATTCAGTGACGGGCCGAACGGCGGGGGTGATGACGAGGACGGCCCGCCCGAGCTGCCACCCGGCCTGCAGCAGTTCTTTCATCGGCTTCCGCAGCAACGGGCTCAACCCCGGCACGCCAGTGGCTCCGGCTTCTTCATTTCCGGCGACGGCTACATCGTGACCAACAATCACGTCGTCGAGGGCGCCGACAAGATCACCGTACGGACCGCCGACGAGCACTCGATGCCGGCCCGTTTGGTTGGCCGAGACCCTGAGACGGACCTCGCAGTGATCAAGGTGGATGGCCGCAACTTCCCGTTCGTGAACTTCGAGGACCAGGCCAGGCCGCGAGTCGGCGACTGGGTCGTGGCCGTCGGCAACCCCTTCAACCTTGGCGGCACGGCGACGGCCGGCATCGTTTCGGCCATGGCGCGGCCAGGGGTCAGCGGTTCCGGATTTGTCGACTACATGCAGATCGACGCGCCGATCAACCACGGCAACTCCGGCGGACCGACCTTCGATCTTTACGGCCGAGTCGTGGGCGTAAACTCGGCGATCTTCACGCCCTCCGGCGGATCGGTGGGCATCGGCTTCGACATCCCCGCCGACGTCGCGGCCTCGGTCTCCAGGCAGCTGATTTCCAGCGGCAAGGTGGTGCGTGGCTATATCGGCGCGACCATCCAGGACATGACGCCGGACATCGCCGAGAGTCTTGGCCGTCGACCGCATGAGGGCGCCCTGATCGCCGACGTCATGCCCGACGGTCCCGGCGCGCGGGCGGGCCTGCAGTCCGGCGATCTGGTGATGAAGGTCGATGGCCAGTCGGTCACCTCCGCCTCCGACCTGATCCGTCAGGTCGCGCGCGCGCGCGCCGGCGACAGCATTCGCCTCGACATTCGCCGCGACGGCGCCCCTCGCCAGATCGACGTGCGCTCCGGCGCCCGGCCGGCCGACATCAACTTGGCGATGAACGATGCGAGCGGTTCAGGGTCGGCCGGCGCTGGCGGCCTCGGCCTTCTGGTGGCCCCCGACCCGCACGGCGGCGTCCGCGTCGAGCGCGTCGCACCGAATTCCAACGCCGGCGAGCGCGGCGTGCAGCCCGGGGATGTGATCGAACGGATCGGGTCCCATCCGATCAATTCCGCCGCCGACATCTCGCACGCGATCACCGATGCCCGCGGCGGCCATCACGACGAAATCCTTGTGCGCCTGTCACGGCGTGGCCAGCACCTCTTCGTGCCGCTCGAGGTGCCCTCGGCCAAGGGATAGTCAGCGAGACCCAAATGGGCCGGCGGCCTTCCCCGAAGATCGGGCTGACCGCGGGCGCTGGCCGCCCTAGACTATGATCATGGCGCTCGACCCGGATCGATTCCTTCCCCTCGCGAGCTTTCGGCACGCGCTGCGGCGCTTCCTGGCGGCCAGCGAAACCATCAGCCGCGAGGCCGGGGTGACCCAGCAGCAATATCAGGCGATGCTGGCGATCGCCGCGTGGCCGGACGGCGCCATGTCAGTGAAGGACCTCTCCGAGGACCTGCTGCTCACGCACCACGCGGCGGTTCAACTCGTCGACCGGCTCGCCAAGGCGGGGCTGGCGCAACGATCGCCTTCCATTATCGACCGGCGCAGCGTGGAACTCAGCCTGACAGAGAGCGGCACAGCGCTCCTGGACAAGCTGGCGAGCCTGCACCTGGCCGAGATGTTGCGTCGGGAACCGGCCCTCAGCACGTCGCTTCGGCGCCTGCGCCGACTCAGGTCGGCGAGCGATCCCGACGCGGATAGATACTGACGCTGGCTGCCACGGAGTCGGCGACATGCTCCTTGCTGATCAGGCCGACGACGTCGGCCGCCCTCGGCACGCCGCGCCCGCGGATCACCACCGCCATGTTGGCGTCCTTGCGCGACATTCGGCGGATGACGTCGAACACCACGTCGTCCTCGCTGACGACGGTGAAGTTGCGGTTGGCGACATCGCCCAGGGTCGCGCCGGTATGCGAACCCTCCCCCCCCTGACGCAGCCCGGTGTTGACCCGGATGACTCCGAAGATCCTGCCCTTCTGGGTGATCACCAGGTGGCGCATTCGTCCGGCGTGTTCAGGCCGCGCCAAGTAGTCGTCGAAGCTCATCGCGGCTGGCAGCACCTCGATGTCGGTGTCCATCACCTCGCGCGCCGCATGCACCAGGAACATGTTGGCGTGCCGGGCCTTGGGGATCGCCCGGCCGCGACGCACCAGCTTGAGCGTGTAGATGTTCTCAGGGCTCAGCACCCGGCGCACGCCGATGCTCATGGCCACTGCGACAATCATCGGCATGACGATCGAATAGTCCAAGGTCATCTCGAAGATCATGGTGACGGCGGTCATCACCGCCCCGGTGCCGCCCCCGACCATCGCCCCCATGCCGACCATGGCGAAGGCCGGCACGCTGAGATGGACCGGCAGGTTCAGCCAGTTGAGCAGGGCCGCGAAGCCGCCGCCCAGTGTCGCGCCCATGTAGAGCGACGGCGAAAAGATGCCGCCCGAGGAGCCGGAGCCAAGGCTGAGCGAGGTGGCCAGCACCTTGCAGAGGAACAAAAGGCCGAGCAGCCAGAAGGCGGTGGCCTGGCCTGACAGGATCGCCTGGACCGTCGCGTAACCGACCCCGTCGACATAGTACTGCCCGAGCGTCCGGAACAGCAGGTACATCAGCCCGCCAACCGCAAGCATGCCCAGCATGTGGCGCAGGTAGCGCGGCTTGATCTTGTCGAAGATGTCCTCCGCCAGGTGCAGGCCGCGGATGAAGCCCGCCGCGGCGACGCCCGTAATCGCGCCGAGCACGGCGAACAGGATCAGGACCAGCAGCGCGCTCGGGTCCGACGTCAGCGCCTGCAGGGCCGGCACCTGGAAGGCGGGTGCGTCACCGAAGAACCAGCGGCCCACGAAGGTCGCCGCCCCGGTCGCGATCGCCACCGGCAGGAAGGTCTCGACGCTGACCTCCGGCATCATCAGTTCGATGGCGAACATCACCCCGCCAATAGGGGTGTTAAAGGTGGACGCGATCCCTGCGCCCGCACCGGCGGCGACGAGGGCGATCCGCTGGCCCGCCGGCATCCGGATGATCTGCCCCATCGTCGAGCCCAACGCCGAGCCGATCTGGATGATCGGGCCTTCCCGGCCCACCGATGAGCCGCTGCCGATGGCGATGGCCGAGGCCAGGGACTTCACCAGCGCCACCACCGGGCGGATCACCCCGCCACGGTAGTAGATCGCTTCCATCACCTCCGGCACGCCATGCCCCTTGGCTTCCGGCGCGAAGTTGCTGACCAGGAAGGTGACGCCGATCGCGCCGATCACTGGCGCCAGGATGACCAGCGCGCCCCATGGCGCTGGCGCAGTGAACACATTGGCGTCGTAGTGCAGCGCCAGATGGCCGGTGAAGAACAGGTTGTGGATCAGGCCGATGAGGTCGCGGAACAGCACCGCGCCGAAACCGGTGATCACGCCTAGAGCCAGGGCCAGCAGCGACAGGACCGGCAGCGGGAGCCGCTGTTTGTCCTCAGCCTCCATTGCGTTTTGAGGAGGGCGCGTGGCGCCTAGGCGGCGGCCGGAGCGCGCCGAGGTCATTGTCATTTGTTGGACGCCGCCTTCTTGGGATTCGTGTTGGAAGGCCGGATATATATCATCTAGTGATACGATCCACCCCGCGGACACGGACGCTGCCCTCGCCCACGACTGTCCGCCAAGACTCGAAGGAGCATTCGATGGCGCTCAGCGATCACCGCCGCCAGCAATTGACGGCCAGCCTGCGCGAGTTGCGCCGCGACAGGCCGATCGACGACGCCCAGATCCAGCGCGCTTTGGTGGCGATTCTCGAAGCGCTGGTCGACGAATCCGGGAGCCGATCCCTGGCGTCTGAGGATCCTGGAATAGTGCTGAGGGGCGTCGATCTTGGGCGATAGCCGCCGCGGTCGAGGCCGGAGGACGTCGGCGCCGAACGGAACACAGCAGCGTGCGGCGAATCAGATTTGCCTTGCCCTGCTCGCGTTGAGCCTGGGCCTGCTCGCCGGATGTGACGACGCCCGGTCGACCTTCGGCGGCGCTGAGGCGAAGGCCCATCACCTGGTGAAGACTCAGTTCCACCTGACTCACGTCCGGTTCGGCCACGAGTCTCGGGGGTACAGCCCCGACGTGGATTGCGGCCTCGTCACCGCCGACAGCCCGCATGGCCGCATCGACAACGTCGAGTTCATCGCGAACGGCGACGCCTATTCCGCTGTGATCAACTCCCAAGCCCTGAGTTTCGTCCCAAAGCCGCCAGCGGTCCCCAACCAGCCTCCGGCCATTGATGATGCGATGGCCGACTGCGTCTTCCCGCAGATCTGGAAAGCCATGTGCCGGCAGCCGCTATCGGCCCAACTCGTCGAACAGCAGAAGCGCTGCCCGCCATGAACCCGCCCGGCCAAGCCTGGCGCGGCCGACACGTCGGCAATCGCCCGTCGCCGCAGGGCGGCGCATTCGTCTCCAATGTGCCGCTGTACGCCTTGAAGCCCGTGGCCGAACGCCTGTGGATCGTGGATGGCCCGGAAAGAAAGTCAGGCTGTCTCGGCGCCAGGCTGCCATTTCCGACCCGGATGACGGTCGCCCGGTTGGCGAACGGGGATCTCTGGCTCCACTGTCCCCTCAAGCCGACCGAAACCCTGGTCCGCGATCTCGACCGACTGGGGCGGGTCCGCTTCCTGATCGCCCCCAACAGCCTGCACTACTGGTGGCTTCCGGAGTGGCAGGCGTTGTTCCCCCGCGCCCAGGCATTCGGAGCGCCGAGCCTGGGCTACTGCGCCAAGCGGGGTGGGTTCCTGCAGCATGTCCTTTCGGACGTCGCGCCCAGCGTGTGGGCGATGGAGATCGGGCACGTCGTGGTGCGCGGAGCCAGACTGACCGAAGTCGGCTTTTTCCACCATTCGTCCAAGACTCTCATCCTCACCGATCTGATCGAGAATTTCGAGATCGAAAAGGTCCGGCCGTGGTGGCTCAGAGTGCTGCTGCGGGCGAGCCGCGCGCTCGATCGCGCCGACAAGGCGCCGATCGACATGCGGCTCAGATTCGCCCGAGGCCATTCCACGGTGAGACAGGCTGTCGAGAGGATGATCGCCTGGGATCCTGAGCGCCTGATCATCGCCCACGGCCGATGGTATCCGATTGGGGCCGTCACTGAGTTGAAGCGCGCCTTCCGCTGGGTTCTCCGGACTTGAGCGCCGGCCATCGGCCGACCTCCGAAGCGCGCTGCTTTCTCAGCCTGGACGGCGCCGCTCACCCTCGTTTCGCGAGCTTGAACTTGCCCGCGGCCTCTCCACGCCCCGCCTGGCCAGGATTGTCGGCAGGGAACGTGTAGAGGGGCTTGTCCTTGTAGGCCCACTGATGGGCGCCGCCCTCGCGCACCACGATCGACCAGTCGCCCGCCGGCTTGGCCTTCGGATCGGCCAGGAAGGGCGGCCACGCCTTGGCGCAATCGGCTTCGCAGTGGCTCATGCCCTTCATGGTGTCGTTGTCGTAGGTGTAGAGCGGCTTGCCGCCTGGATCGGTCCAGAATCCACTGGCCGCCTTGACGCCCGCGGGGGCCGATTGCGCGGCGGCGGCAGCCGGAGACATGAGGGCCGTCGCCAATATCATCGCCAAGACGGTGTTTCGCATGTTGGTCAACCTCCCGATCTATCGGGCCTATTCGGCCGAGTTGTATTTGACGCTGCACCCGTAGGGCTGGGAGACGGCGGTCGCGACGGGCCGACCGGCCTCGAGGTCCGCCAGCGCCAGGGCGACATAGGGCTTGGCGCCCTTCAGACTCTCGGGGTCCGTGTAGGGCCGATCGTCGATCCCACCCATGTAGGCGATGCGCCCTGCCCGATCGATTACGAACATCTGGGGCGTGGCCTTCGCCTCGTAGAGGCGTCCGATCTTGCCATCGCCATCGAGCAGGATGGCGGTCGCCGAGTTTTGCACTTTCGCCTTCCATGCGCGCGCGGTGGCGGGCGTGAAGTAGCCCTGCATGTCCGGCGCCGACGAGGCGACGGTCAGCCAGACCACACCCGCCTTGACCGCCTTGCGCTGCAACGCCTGCATGGTCCCCGACCCATAATGCTTTCCGCAATAGGGGCAGCCGGAATTGGTCCACTCCAGGACCACGATCTTGCCGGCGAAGTCGGAGAGAGAGCGCCGATGGCCCTCGGCGTCCATCGCCCGGAATGCGGGCGCCGGTTCACCGAGCTTTGGCGCGGCCACGGCTGTCCCGGCGGCGCATATCGCCAGGGCGGCAGCGAGAACCAGACGGCGCGACAGATCGGCCAACGTTTGTCGCCTGAGGGCGCGCAGGGGCCGGCGGCCTCGAGCCTCGGATCGGCGCGGTTCAGTCATGCTGGTCGGCCGCGATGATCTTGTGGATCACGAAGGGGGTCTCGTGGTCCTCCACGCACGCCGCCTCGATGGCCGCCTGATGCTTCTGAAGGGTCTTCACGAGCCAGTCCGGCGTGGTCGGAATGCGTGACTTCAACTCAGCCAACCCGGACGGAAAAGACACCTGAACGGGGCCATCCTTGCCCATCGGCTTGAGATCGATGTTCATCGAGACGCCATGGTAGCCGCCCAGCTGGGCCCGCCCGACGCCGAGGCCCTCGGCGTTGGCCCACACGATGCAGTTGCCGGTCGGGGTCGGCTCGTGCTGGCCCGTGACAACCGAGATCAGATCCTGGCCATAGTCCGGCGGCGACTTGACGCCGGGTCGCTCCGCAGCGCGCGCGTCGGCGACCCCGAGCAGCGCCAGGACTCCCAGGGCGAAAATTGACCAAATCGGCGGCCGAAAACTTCCCCCAAGGCTCCTCGATTCAACAGATCGCGACACGATATAACACCACCCTTTTTCAGAGGACTATATCACAGCACGATATGGTTTCGCGCAAAAGCCCCGAGGTCAACGCGGGACGATCACGGCCATCGAGCTTGGGCCCCTGACCATGCCGACCACGAGAATTTCCTGACCCCGACGCTCACCATCGCCCTCTCGGCGTACGCTACCGCGGCACTCAGCTACCTGGCTGCCTAGGGGATCGCCCCCGCCAACCTAGGCTGCGGCGGCGCCGCATCGCGATCGACGGGCACGATCGTTTGATTGATCACCGCTGGGTCGTCGTGGAGCTTCAGGTACAGACGACCAGATGTCGGATGCGGGACGACGAGGGCCTGGCCCGCAAACCCCACCGGGACCTTCACCGCCCGGTCGAAACCCGCGTCGCTGGAAACGGAGTCGATCAGGAAGAGGTTCGAGCCGGTCAGTTGGCAAGGCTTGTCGGCATCCGGCTGGCAGGTCAGCGCCTGCAAGGCGGGAAGTCTGACGAGCGTAACAAGGGGATGCCAATCGCTGGCGCCGCTATCTGTAACCACCCGAAACCGCAGCGCGCCGAACGTCGAGGCGTTGAAGGTCTTGCCCGGCCGCCGCCAGGTCGCCCAATTCCCTCAGCGCCACGCCCAAGGTGTTGAGCAGCTCAGGTTCCTCCCCCGCCGCCAGGGCCGTGCGGCACAGCTCGGCGGCCTCGGCGCAGCGGCCTTGGGCATTCCTCGCCACGGCCAGGTCGCCGGCGAAGCCCGGATCACCAGGGGCGAGCGCGACGGCGCGCTCGGCATGGTCCGCGGCGGCCGGGATGTCACCTGCGGCGTAGAGCGCCGAGGCCACCGCGCCACGCGCCGCGGCCAGGCCGGGATCCGCCGCGACGGCCGCGCGCAGCGCCTCGATCGCCTCCAATGGGCGCCCGGCGCGGCGATGCGCGGCGCCCAGCCATAGGCCCGCGGCCGCAGCCTGCGCCGGCGTAGCGTGCGTTATCGCGCGTTCCAACAACGCGACGCATTCAACATCGCGCCCGGCGCGACCGGCGATCAGGCCCAGCAGGCTGAGGCTGGGCGCGTGCTCGGGCGATGCGGCCAGACCCCGTCGCAGCAAAGCCTCGGCGCCGGGGGCGTCGCGCGCCTGGAACAGGTCCGCCGCTTCAAAGAAAAGCCGTTCGACGTCCTCCACTCAATTCTCCACATTTCGCGACTAGGCGACTTGCAGGTAAACTGCATAACGGAATATGGCGAACGGCGCGGGTCACATCGCAACCTGCGGACAACAGCGAAAAACGGGGGGGACGCCATGGCTGACAACAACAGGAATGAGCGGCCGAACCGGCTGCCGCAGTTCGCGGGCTCGGTGGCCGCGGCGCTGTTTCTCTGCGACGCCGGGCCCGTGTTGGCGCAGTCGGCGACAACGACGGCGGTCAGCGGCATCACCGTGAAGAGCCAGCCGCCCGAGGGCTACAAGGCCGACGAGCCTGCGCTGAGCAAGCTCACGGAATCGGTCATCGACACTCCGCAGATGATCTCGATCACGCCGCGCCAGGTGATGGACGACCGCGGCGCCACCAGCCTGACCGATGTGTTCCGCAACAGCTCGGGGATCTCGATCGCAGCCGGGGAATCGAGCTGGCAGGGGACCAATCTCTCGATCCGGGGCTTCAACGCCCGCAATGACATGTACCACGACGGCATGCGGGACTTCGGCAGCTATACCCGCGATCCCTTCGACCTGGAGGAGGTCGAGCTCCTGCAGGGCCCCTCGTCGATCCTGTTCGGCCGGGGCTCGACCGGCGGGGTGGTCAACCAGGTGTCCAAGACGCCGACGCTGCAGGGCTTCATCCGCGCCGAGGCCGTCGGGGGAACCGACGACATGGCCCGCGGCACGGTCGATCTCGATGCGCCGCTTCCCCAGCTCGGCGACGGCGCAGCCTTGCGTGTGGCCGCCATGGCGCACACCCAGGATTTCACCGGCCGCGATAAGGTCCGCTACAGCCGCGAGGGCGTCGCGCCGAGCCTCGCCTTCGGGCTCGGAACGGCGAACCGGCTGACGTTGAGCTATCTCTACCAGTGGGAAGACGACATCCCGGACTACGGCCTGCCCTACTTCAGGGGGGCGCCGGCGCCGGTGGCGCAGAACAATTTCTATGGCTTCGAGAGCGACTATCTGCGCACCCGCGCCAATGTCGCCACGGCGAAGTTCGAGCATGACTTTTCGCCGGAAATCACCTTCCGCGATCAACTTCGCTACGCCGACTATGGCCGGCACTGGCGGGATTCGGAGCCCCAGGTCATCACCACCGGCGTGACCGCCGCGACGCCGCTTTCGGCAATCTCCGTGAACCGCGCCCTGCAGGGGGGCACAAGCCGCGAGACCTTCCTGCAGAACCAGATGGACGTGCTGGCCACCTTCCACACCGGGGCCATCGAGCACCATCTGGCGGCGGGGTGGGAGATCGGACCCGAAAGCTCCAAGCCGACCTATGACAACGGGCTCAACATCCCCTCCACCCCGCTGCTGACGCCGAATGAGAATCAGCCGTTCTCGGGGTTGGATTTCGCGCGGGTAAAGGTTTCCACGACCGCGGACACCCTCGGCGTCTATGTGATCGACACCTTGAAGTTCGGCCCGCAGTGGGAGGTTTCCGGCGGCGCGCGGTGGGACCGCTTCTCGTCGCACTATGCGGCGCAGTTCTTCTCGCCGGTCGTGGCGACCCTGGGCCAGCCGACCACGAGCCAGAACGTGAAGGAAGTCGACGAGAAGCCGAGCTGGCGCGGCAGCGTCGTCTATAAGCCCATGCCCAACGGCTCGATCTATTTCGACTATTCGACGTCCTTCAATCCGTCGGCGGAAGCCCTGTCGCAGATCGTCGCGGTGCGCTCGCTCAATAGCGGCAACATCGGCCTGGCCCCGGAGACCAACGAGACCTTCGAGGTCGGGACGAAGTGGAACCTGCTGACCAGCCGCCTGCAGCTTCAGGCGGCGATCTTCCGCGAGGAGAAACAGAACGCGCGGGTGCCTGACCCCACCAATTCCGCGTTCAACATCCTGGCCGGCGACCAGCGGGTGAACGGTGGCGAGGTCGAACTGGCGGGCCGGCTGACGGACGCCTGGCAGGTGAGTGCGAGCTACACCTACCTCGACGGCAAGACCATCAAGACGGTCCCGGGCGGTCCGCCGCTCAACTCGCCGCTGTTCAACGCGCCGCGCGACAGTGTGGCCCTCTGGACGACCTACCAGCTCCCGATGCGCGTCGAGATCGGCGGCGGCCTGAATTACCTGTCCCGCCGCTTCGCGTCCCTGACGACCACCCCGTTCACCAGCGTGCCGGGCTACACCACGCTGGATCTGATGGCGAAGTGGCAGGCGACCGAGCACATCCGCCTGCAGGTCAACCTGAACAACCTCACCGACAAGTTCTACTACGACCAGATCCACGGCTTCCACGTCGTCCCCGGCGAAGGCCGCACGGCCCTGTTCACCCTGGCGTACAGCGACTAGCCTTCAGCCCATGCTGTTGCACATCCCGCAGGTTCTGAGCGGCGAAGACCTGGCCGAATGCCAATCTGCGCTCCGGGCGGCCACCTGGGTCGATGGACGGGGCACGGCCGGCTTTCTTTCGGCGCCGGTGAAGCACAACGCCCAACTCCACTGGCAGGACCCGCTGGCGATCCGGCTGGGCGAGCTGGTGCGGGCCCGGCTGGAGCAGAACCCCATGTTCCTGTCGGCCGCGCTGCCGGCTTCGATCCTGCCGCCGCTGTTCAATCGCTACGCCGACGGCGGCCACTACGGTCCGCACATCGACGGCGCGCTGCGGCCCGTCGATGGGACAAGCCAGCGGATTCGGACCGACCTCTCCATCACCGTGATGTTGAGCGACCCAGCCGACTACGATGGCGGGGAGCTGGTCATCGACGATCTGCTGGGCGGGCGCGCCATCAAGCTGCCGGCCGGCGACGCCATCCTCTATCCCGCCAACACCATTCACCAGGTGACGCCCGTGACGCGGGGGGAGCGGCTGGCCGCGTTCACCTGGATACAGAGCGTCGTGCGCGACGACGCGGATCGGCAACTGCTGTTCGAGTTCGACGCCGTACTTCAGCAGCTGCCGCCGCAGGACGAGGCGAACAGCGCCCGGCTGCAGCTCACCAACCTCTATCACCGGCTGCTTCGCCGGTGGACTTACCTGTAGCGGCTGCGCCTTCCGGTTCTGTGGAGGTCGCTGCCGTTCGAAGGTCCTCTGAACGGGGCGAAAGCCGGCCTTGGTGTTTGGCCCCGAGCGCGGGCTCTTCCAAGGCCAGATCTTGGCGCCGGGCCGACGTTGAATAGCTGCGGCGATTTAGCTTTGAGTCGCTCAGGAGTCGTGGCATGCGCGATGCGCAACCGGAGTGACCCATCCCGTTTCAGATCGGCGCAAAACCATGATCCAGACTCTCGCCCGCACCGGCCCGGACACGCTTGATGTCGCCATTGGCGCGGCCATCCGCCTGCGTCGCAAACAGCTGAAGATCTCCCAGGAGATGCTGGCGGAGCGTTGCGGCGTGACCTTCCAGCAGGTGCAGAAGTACGAGAATGGGGCGAACCGGGTCTCCTTTTCCCGCCTCGTGCAGATCTCCCACGCCCTGGGACTGCGCGTGTCGGACCTGGTGGGCGATATCGACCAAGCCGCGGGATTCTCCCCCGGGGAGACCGCCTTGCTGACCAATCTCGGTGTGTCGGGCGCGACCGAGCTCGTCGAGGATTTCGCGCGACTCAGCCCCCAGCTTCGTCATCGCGTCCGAGACCTCGTGCGCGACATGGCCAACAGCTGCAGCGGGTAGCCCTGCGAAGGCTGACGATCGTTCACCTGAGGCCGTTGCTCGCCTTCAGCCAGGCCTGAACCGACACATCCGTCGGCCAAGCTTTTGCGACAGCCTGCATCGTTAAATCGCAGCGCGGAAATCCGGCCGGGCGGGTTCCATGCTTGATTGTGTTGCCGCGGGACCGCTACGCAAGCGCGAGTAACCTTTCCGAATCGGATCGACATGCCGCAGAACCGCGTCCGCACGTCATTCGGCATTCGATCAGGCGCCGAGATCGGCACTGTGATCGGTTTGGCGACCGTCCTGGCCTTCTTCCTGCTCAGCGGCCTGGTCGCCTACTTCAACATCCAGACCTTGCGGCTAAACAACCAGAAGGTCCTGCATTCGCACGAGGTGCTGATCGCCCTCGAAGACCTTTTGTCGACGACGCAGGACGCCGAGACCGGCCAGCGGGGATATCTTCTGACCGGCGACGAGAAATATCTTGAGCCGTACGACCGGGCCGCCGCCCAGACCGCATCGCGTATCGACGCGGTCGCGTCCCTCACCGCGGACAATCCGACCCAGCGCACCAGTGTGGCCCTGCTACGTCCGCACATCGACGCGAAGCTTGCGGAACTGAGGCAGACCATCGACCTGCGCAGAACCAAGGGGCCGGACGCGGCGCTCGCCGTGGTCACCACCGGCCACGGCAAGGCCGAGATGGACGCCATCCGGGCCCAGGCCGACGCCATGCGCCAGGAGGAGCTGCGGCTTCGTCAGATCCGCCTCGCCGAGATGGACGCCGCCTTCAAGACCGCCCTGGTCAGCGGCCTCCTGTCCGGCCTGCTCGGGGCGGTCCTGACCGTCGTGGTGTTTGTCCTGATCCGCCGCGACGCCGCCGGCCGCGCCCGCCAGCAGTGGCTGCAGGCCGGCCAGGTCGGTCTGGCGGACGCCATGATGGGCGACAAGTCCGTCGATCAGCTGGCCGATGGCATCCTCGCCTTCCTCGCGCACTATCTCGGCGTCCAGGCCGGCGCGCTCTTCTACGGGGATGCTGAGCAATATGTCCGCGCCGCGACGCTTGGCGTCCCGGCCGAGGCCGACATTCCGGAACGGTTCGGCCGGAAGGAGGGGCTTCTGGGCCAGGTGGCCGCCGACGGGCGGCCGATGGTCGTCCGCGACGTGCCGAAGGGCTATCTGACCATCGGCTCGGCTCTGGGGCAGGACACGCCAAGGCACCTCGTCATCGTCCCGGCCCTGGCGGACGACTTGGTCAACGCCGTCATCGAGCTCGGTTTCCTCCATGCCGTGGACGATCGCGTCGTCGAGCTCCTGGCGCAGGTCTCGGGCGCGATGGGCATCGCCCTGCGCTCGGCGCGGTT
>DASRRU010000010.1:0-24204 GCA_035656795.1 Phenylobacterium sp.
TCGACCGTCGTGGTCATGGAGACCGCGTTGCCGTCCTTGTCGACGATGACCAGGTGGGTGGTGCCGCCGGGTTCACGGGTGCGGTCGGGCGCTCGCTCGCCGGCGCCCTTCGGATTGCCGGGCCCGGGCGGCGGGCCGGCCTTGTCCGGGTTGATGAGCTTGGCTCGGGCGTCGAGGTAGTCGGGCGCCAGCAGGCCCTCCATCGGCACGGAGATGAAGTCCGGGTCGCCGTAGTAGCGGTCGCGGTCGGCGTACATCAGCCGGCTCGCCTGGCTGAACAGGTACCAGCCCTGGACGTCGTTCGGGTGCTTGTCGATGTCGGTGCGCTGCAAGATGCCCAGGCCCTCCAGCACAGCGGGGCCGCCCGACGGCGCCGGCGGCACGCAGACGGTGTATTGGCGATAGGGCCGGCAGACGGCGGGCGTAGCCTCGGGCTTGTAGCCGGCGAGATCCTTGAGCGTCATGGCGCTGGGGTAGGGACCCTCGTGCAGCTTGGCGACGATCTGCTGGGCGATGGGGCCTTCCAGGATCGCCCTGGGTCCCTCCGCCGCGAGCCTCTTCAGGGTGGCGGCGTAGGCCGGGTTCTTCATGACCTCGCCGGCCTGGATCTTGGTCCCGTCGGGTTTGGTGAAATAGGCGATGGCGTCCGGCTGCTTGGCCTGGGGCGCATTGGAGGACCCCGCAGCAGCCATCCGGGCGGGCACGTGGAAGCCGTCGCCGGCCAGGTGCTCGGCGTCGCCGAACAGGTCCTTCCAGGCGAGCTTTCCGTGCTGGCTCTGCGCCAGGTGGAGCATGGCGATGGCGCCGGGCACGCCGGCCGAGCGGCCGCCGACCACCGCCTGCCCCTTGGGCATGGGCTTGCCGTCTGTGCCGTAGAACAGCTCAGGCGTTGCGCCGGCCGGGGCGGTCTCGCGGCCGTTGTAGGCGGTCACCTGATGGGTCTTGGCGTCGTAGTAGGTCATGAACGCGCCGCCGCCGAGGCCGGAGCTTTGCGGCTCCTCGAGGCCCAGGACCGCCTGCACGGCCACAGCGGCGTCCACTGCCGAGCCACCGGCCCGTAGCACCTTGAGGCCCGCATCCACGGCGTCCGGCTCGGCCGCGGCGACCATGGCCGTAGGGGCCTTGGGTTGCGCCTGAGCGGCCGCTGCGGCGCCGCTCAGCGCGGCCACGATGGCGATGGGAAGGATAAGCTTGAACTGGGGCAGGACTGACGACACGGGCGAGGGAGCTCCGGAGCGGGCTGAAAAGGAAGCGCCTACATAGTGGGCGCCGGCGCGTGGACAACAAACCCGCCAGCGTGCGAGGTCGCTCGTCCATGAGCGGACTGCCATCGCATGCGGGACCCGGGCCCCGCAACCTGATCACCGACGTGGCAGGCCTGAAGGTCGGCCAGGCGGACATCCCGCGGGTGCGGACCGGCGTGACGGTGATCCTGCCCGACGCTCGCGCCGTCTGCGCGGTCGACGTGCGCGGCGGGGCGCCCGGTACACGGGAGACCGATGCGCTGGCGCCGGAGAACCTGGTGGACTCCGTGGACGCCGTGGTGCTGTCAGGCGGCTCGGTCTACGGCCTGGCGGCGGCCGATGGAGTCACCGCCTGGCTTGGCGCGCGGGGCCGCGGCTATGGCTTGTCCGGCGACCCGGCCGCGCCGCCCTCGCCGGTGATACCGGCCGCGATCCTCTTCGATCTCGCCAATGACGGCGACAAGATCTGGGGCGAGGATCCGCCCTACCGCGACCTGGGCCGGGCGGCCGTGGCGGCGGCGGGCGAGGGCTTCGCGCTGGGGACCGCCGGCGCGGGTTACGGCGCCATGGCCGGATCGCTGAAGGGTGGGATCGGCTCGGCCTCGGTCGTCGCCACCGACGGGATCACGGTCGGGGCCATCGTTGCGGTGAACAGCTTCGGCTCGGTCGTGGCGCCGGGCGGGCGGACGTTCTGGGCGTCGCCCTACGAGATCGGCGCGGAATACGGCGGCCTGGGCTCGGCGGGCCTTTCCGCGTCACCGGAGGACTGGGGCCTCGCCAAGGCGCCCGGCAGCTTGCGCAACACCACCATCGGCTGCGTGGCGACGGACGTGGCCCTGACGCCGGCCCAGGCCCGGCGCGTGGCGATCATGGCGCAGGACGGCCTGGCCCGCGCCATCCGTCCAATCCACGCCCCCTTCGACGGCGACGTGGTCTTCGCGCTCTCCACCGCGCGACGGCCGCTGCCCGAAGCCGCCGACCTCGCCTTGGCGCGGCTGGGATCGCTGGCCGCCGACTGCCTGGCGCGGGCCGTGGCGCGGGCCATCTTCGAGGCGACGCCCTGGCCGGGGGCCGACGTCGCCTGCTGGCGGTCCTGGTCAGCCTGAATCGGCAGGCTTTACCTGTGCCGCGCCCCTGATAGCATTGTTCTTCGAATGCGGGGGAGGCTGGCATGCGGACGGGTCACAGGGTTCTGTTGCTGACCGGCGCGGCGGTGGCGGCGAGCGCGGCGGTCGCGCAGCCGGCGCAGAAGGTGACCGGACCGGTGGCGGTCTACTGGATGAGCGCCTCCACCCAGAGCGGCTTCGGCATGCCGAGCACGGGCGGCGGACGGCCTTCGATGGGCCAGATCATGGCGATGATGAACGGCGGCGGCGGGGCGCAGCACAGCCTTCTGCTGCAGCTCGGCTCCTCCGATCACCCGTCGGGGCCGCCCAGCGCCGAGCACCTGCCGCCGGCTGGGCTGGGGGCCGGTCCGAGCCTGCCGCTGGTGAGCCCCGAGACTCCTCCGCGCGCGACCCACGAGGAGGCGCCGGACAAGCCGCAGATCCCGCCGGAGTTCCAGAGGCCCAAGGGCCGGATGCTGATCTTCTGGGGCTGCGGCGAGCACGCCAGGCCCGGCCAGCCGGTCGTCCTCGACTTCGCGGAGATGAGCGCCGGCAAGGTCCCGCCAGGAATGGCGCTGCTCGGCAAGGGCCTCGACGTCCGCCGCATGCAGCCGCCGTCCGCCAGGCGCTACGCCGCCTACGGCGACTGGCCCAACGCCAAGTCGCGCACCACGGTGCCGGGCACGGGCTCACTGGTCGGCCAGCACACCATCCACGGCGACTACAGCCCGGAGATCAAGTTCGCCCTGAGCCCGAACCAGGACTTCCTGGGGCCGCTGATCCTGACCACCAACACCAAGAGCCCGGGCGGGTCGGCCCAACTCGGCTGGGCCCCGGTGCAGGGCGCCCAGGCCTATGCGGCCACCGTGGTCGGGGCGGGAGCCGGGCGCAGCCGCGACGAGACGACGGTGGTGCTGTGGAGCTCTTCCGAGACCCAGGCGGCGGCCTTCGCCCTGCCGGACTACATCGCCCCGTCCGACCTCGCGCGCGGCGTCGAGACCCACACCCTGATGGGTCCGCAGGCCACCAGCTGCCAGGTGCCCAAGGAAGTGGTCGACGCCGCCCCGCAGGGCTTCGTGCAGATGGTCGCCTATGGCGCAGAGGCGAACTTCGTCTATCCGCCCAGGCCCGCCGATCCAAAGGTCGCCTGGAACCGGCAGTGGGAGGTCAAGGTCAGGTACCGCTCCGCCACCGGCGGCCTGCTCGGCATGACCATACCCACGACGGGCGGCGGCCGTGGCGCTCCGGGCGGCTCTCCCAACGGCGCCCAAGCCGGCCAGGACCCGGCGTCGCCCCAGGACGCCGCCGCGGCGCGCCGCCGCGCCATTCTCAACGGCCTGGGCGGCCTGATCCCTCACTGACGGGCCCCTGAAATTCTAGCGCCCGGGCGGCTTGCGCTTTGCCACGTCCGCGACTAGGTTCCGCGCCCTCGCCACTAGGCGATGCGCGCCCGTAGCTCAGCTGGATAGAGCATCAGACTACGAATCTGAGGGTCGGACGTTCGAATCGTTCCGGGCGCGCCAATTTTCACCTTCTAAATCAATGATATACCTGCGGATACCTCCAACCCAAGGAGTCGCGATTCGTGTCCAAGGTCACACCTAGGTCACAAGGCGAATCTGGCATCCAGGTCGGTTCTCCCTGTTGCAGCCGGTTCGCGCAGGCCGATCGAGCCGCTTGCGGACGTGAGCGGAGGCCTCAAGCGCGGCCTTCGCGGGCAGATTGGCGTCGCGGGCGTCCTCAGCTTCACCGAGGGCCAGAAACTCTGACCAGTAGCCGCTGAGCGAGGCGGGCTTGCAGCTGGCTCTGCCACTCCGCCACGTCTGAGGCCCGCCCGGCGCCGCGGCCGGGGCTCAACTGAACGGGCCGGGGCAGCCAGCCGTCGCGGACGCCGCGCCCGGCCGTGGTGCGGCTGAAGTTGCCGAAGAGGGGCTTTGTCTCATTCTGGGTGACCCCTGTTCAAGTCGCCAAATGCGTGCATATCCTCGCCTTCACTCGCAGGGGGCGATATGAAGCAGTGGCTGCTCAGCATCATGGCGTCGGTGCGATCGTGAAATTGCGCGCTGCCGACGTGCCCCGCCTGCTCAAGGTCTTCGAGCACTTCTTCGAAAAATGGCTTTTCAGGGCACGATGGCTCCTTGCTCCCGCTTATCTCGCGCTGGCCGGTGTGCTGTTCTTCCTCATCATCACTATAGGGTTCGAGGTGGTCCAGCTGGGGCGTGTCGTCTTCACGTTCGACGAGTCTCGAACGGTCGTCCAGGCCCTGACGGTGGTGGATGTGGTCCTGGTGATGAACCTGGTCCTGATGGTGCTGTTCGTCGGGTATACCAACTTCGTCTCGGTGTTTGACTTCAAGGAGTACGTCCACCTTGCCCAGGAGCGGGAGCGGCTTGCCGAGGCAAACCTGCCGGTCGACCCGGAGGCCAGAGAAGGCGATATCCCGCCGTGGATGAGCCATCTCGACTACAGCGGTCTTAAGGTTCAGCTCATGGGATCGATCATCGCGATTGCTGCGATCACCATACTGCGCGCCTTTCTCGCGATGGCGACGGGATCGACGTTCGAGCCTCAGCGCATGCTTTGGCTCTGCGTCGTGTTCCTGGTGTTCCTGGCGGCGGCGCTCACAAGCGCGCTCATCAATCGCCTAAAGCACATCGACGAGGCCAGCCGGCGGCGAGAGGGTGTGCACGAAGGCCGGATTGTCGGACGCTGACCAGCGTGCGTGTCCGGGAGCGCACGCGTGCGCTCCGGCGTCCTGACGGCCTGACGAATTCCTTCGGCCGCTGACCAGGCGGGAGAACGCTGCGCTTGTCGCGTCTGGCTCCTCCACGCACCACGACAACAAGGTCAGCGGTCTTCTCGGCCATTCTAACCCCCCGGCGCCGAGAACGGCTTCAGGGGATGACGATCGTGGGAAGGAAGGAAAGAGTGACCAAAACCTGGGCCGTCCCGAAAGGGTCGAACTCCGGGACGTCTGGATCAGCGAGGCGGCGAACTTCACACCCTGGCTGGCGCGACCTGAAAACCTCGCGGTCCTGGCCGAGGTCTTGGCGATCGATACGGAGCTCGAAGCCCAGGAGAAATCGGTTGGCGAGTTTCGCGCGGTCCTTCTCCGCAAGGACATCGGCGCCGGTGCGTGAGCGCTCGTCGAAAATCAGCTTGAACGAACCGATCATGGTCATCTTGGTCAACGGCTGACCGACGCCTCAGGGCTCGAGGCCGTCACGATCGTCTGGACTTCCGACGCTGCCGCCGTGTCCAGTCGCTGTCGCAGAACGGTGAAATTTAGCTCCTTGCCTAATCCTCAGGTTACATTAGCGTGAATTGCAACGTGTAGATGTGCACGTGATGTGCGGCGTTCGGGGCGCACCCCAGCGGCCGCGTACGGGAGGCGAAAATGGACATCGATTTCACCATCAACGACAACGGCAAGCTCGTCGCCGAGATCAAGATCGGCAGCGATGGCAAGGTGCTCGTGACGACCGCGGGCAAGCTCTCCGCGGATGCGGCGGCGGTGGGTAGCGCCCAATATGTTTGGGGCACCACAAACGTCGCGGAGGCCGGTCGGCCGACGCCGTCGGTCACGCTCGAGATCGGTCAGGCGGCCCCCGGCGCGGACCTCGGCGACGGGGAAGTGCGGGTGGACGGCGGGATCGGGACCTAGGCAGGCCGGCACGAAACTGTCGAAACCGAAACCGGGGCAAGCAGGCGTTCGGATGCTGACAACCGAGGTTCCGTGCGCGCTTGAAGCCGTCCGGCGCAACATTCTTGAGTATAGCCAGATCAACATGATGCATGGCGTGCTCAGGAATGTTGACGACGGCGGCGCCTGGCTGGCGCCCGACGAACTGGCGCGTCATGTTTACGCTCCAGCCTCGCTGCTGGCGGACGGAGAGGTGTTCGAAGCGCAGTACGCCGGACTGTCCGGCCTGGCGCTCGAGCAGCTCGTCGCCTTCGATCGCGCCTACCAGCTCGACAACCGGATAGCGCTCTGCATCGCTGTCACCGGGGTCGCCCCTGGTCCGGCGACCGCCAAATCGCGGTTCATTGCGGCGCTGAACCGCATCCAGCAGTCGACGATCCCGCAAACACGCGACCAGATCGTGGTCTCCTTTGCGGACGATGCGGAAACGCGCCACTGCCTCCAGCGCGAGGGGCTGCTGACAGACGGCCAGCACCCCTGGATCGAGGATGCGGCCGAACGCTTCCGAACATTCGGTGCGGTCCGCGACGCGATGGAATTTATTCGGGCGGTCGATGGGCCGCTGCACGACCTCATCGTCGAAACGATCGGAAGCCTCGTCTGTTTCCGCCGCCCGGGAAAGAGCGGAAGCGTGTCCTCACTCGTGGGCTTCATGTGGCTGAACCCGTCGAGCGAGTGGTCGGTCGTCGACTATGCGGAATACATCGTCCACGAATATATCCACAACGCGATCTTCGTCGCGGACCTGAGCCGCAAGATCTTCGCGAAGCCTCACTACGAGATGTCGCCGGACTCGCTCATCGTCACCGCGATCCTCAAGTATCCGCGGAACTTCAACATCGCGTTTCACTCGCTCTTTGTGGCGGTTAGCCTGGGCGCGTTCCTGCGGCGCGCCAACCAGCCCGCCCGCGCCCGCCAGGTGCTGTCCGGCGCGGCGCTGACGCTGGGGGAGATATCAAAGAAACCTGAGCTCCTCAGCGAACACGGCGCGAAGTGGTTGAGCCAACTCCACGAGGCGATTCAGGCGGTGTGTCCCCAGGACGGGACGGCCGCGACCAGCGCGCTTGCGTGACGTCGCGCCCGCCCATGCCCACGCCACGGTTCCTCCCCTCACTGAGAGACACCCGGCCATGAGCTATCTCAACGCCCTTCGGCTGCACTTCGCGGGCGAATTCCAGGCCAATGTTTCGACTGTCAACAACGACCCCGCCCACTTCCACAACGCGGCGTTTCAGTCCAGCTACCAGCTGATGCAGGGCGACGGCATGACCCCGCCCAACGGCTGGTTCAACCCGGAGGGCGACGCGTCCTTTCGCCTCCTGGGCTGCCGGGTCACCGGCGCCTGGACCGCGGCTGGCGCTGCCGCCCCGTCCGATCCGGTGTTCAGCTGCGCCATCGCCGACTCCGACGTCAGGGTCCCCGCCAAGCTGGTCGATCTCGACAGCGAACAGCAGCTGGTGTCCGAAATCTGGGGCCTGGAAGTGCGGATCGCCAATGCCAGGGGCGAGACCCTGGTGCGGGGTGATTTTGCGCCCGCCGCGTTTGCCGATATCTGGGACCGCGCGACCGGCGGAGGGGATGGCGATATCGGCGCCGGCGCGACGTACCAGTCCGTGCTGCAGAACCTGCAGTGGGCGGACGTCTCCGCCTCGCCCGTCCTGAGCGCATTGCGCGCGGCGGCGGGCGACGGCCTGCTCTCGATCAAGTTCAATTTCGACGGCCTGAACATGGACTTCAAGTCGCCGAAGTTCATGTGTGGCCGCATCGTCGGAACGATCGGTTCCGCGACCTCGTCCGAGCCGAAGCACCTGGTTGTCGGCCGGCAATTCATGGCCCAAGCTGCGGCGGGCGGAAACTTCTTCACGCCGGTCGGCGGGATCAATTTTTGTACCGCCGTCGTCGATGCCGCCGCGGAACGCATCTACCTCGATCTGGGCAACGCCCTGAGCACCGCCTCTCCCGGCGGGCCCATCAACAATCTCGGCGACCTTGAGGTCACCGTCCTGGTCCCGGCCGCGACGCCAGGGGGCTCGGGCGCGAAACCGGTCGCCCTTGGGAAAATCCCAGCCACCGGCGCCGGCGGCTATGTGTCGGACTCCGACTGGTACGCGCGCTCGGCGGGGGTCGTGGTGCTGCCGCTGACGGCCGCCCAGGTGCAGCTGGCGGCGACGGCCCCGCTCTCGATCACGGGCGCCGGGACCGCCCGGATCGCCGAATGGACAAGCGGGGCGTTTGTGCGCGCCGACCGTTTTGTGTTCCGCATGAGCCCGGGCGACCGGGCCAGAATTCCCGTCTACGCCATGCAGTGGGGCCGACCGCTGTCCGGCGTCGACGTTGCGGTCGCGTTCGATCCGTCCCAGTTGCAACAGACGCTGTCGGCGCCGCCCTATGTGGGGGCCGGACCCACGGTGGCGGCGCCGACCGCCGCCCTGGCGTTCAGCGCCACGGTCAGGACCGACGGCGACGGCGTGGCGCTGGTCGATGTTCTGGCCGGCGATCCGGGGACCCCACGATGGTTCAACGGCGGCGCCGACTACGGCATCGACGGTCAGGTCTATGGGGTCCGCCCGACGTTCGCGGACACCCGGACCTATTCGGGCCCGGACAACCAGTGGAACTTCATCAGCTTCCTGATCTGGAGCGGGTTTGCGCCGTCGACGCCGCCGACCTGGACCGACATCCAGCCCATCCTGCAGCAATACGCCAACCTCTATCCGGTGATGAACCGGTTCCTCAATCTGGCGGACTTTGACTCGGTCGTCGGCCACGGGGACCTGCTGCGCCTAGCCTTTGGCCTCGATCCGGCCGATCCGAACTCGATGCCGGTCACCCGCGACCTGTCGCCGGCCAAGCGCGACGCGATCCTCGCCTGGCTGAAGAACCCGCTGGCGGGCCCGGTTCCTGCGCCCAAGCCCCGGCTGGCGCTGGAGGCTGCTGCCGTGGCTCCGCTGATCGCCGGGCCTCCGCCGCCGCGCGGCGGCAAGGCCGCCGCGGCCGCCCGCCGCCTCATCCTTCAGGTCGGTCGGGGAGCCGCGTCATGATCCTTCTCCAGCGCGCGCTCGTCGCGGAACTCACCGGACCCGCGGTGGATGTCAGGAAGGTGCGAGACTCCCTGCAACAGGCCATCGCCCTCGAGCACGCGACCATCCCGCCCTACCTCTACGCGCTCTATTCCCTCGCGCCCGGCCGCAATGTCGAGATCGCCCAGATCATCCAGTCCGTGGTGCTCGAAGAGATGCTGCACATGACCCTGTCGTCGAATGTCCTGAACGCCCTCGGCGGCACGCCGCGGCTCGACGCGCCGGACTTCATTCCCACCTATCCAGGCCCGCTTCCGGGCGGCGTCGAGAGCGACCTGATGGTCCACCTTGCGCCCTTTTCGATGCCCCAGTTGCAGACCTTCCTGAAGATCGAGGAGCCAGAGCATCCGCTGAACTTCAAGGCCGGCTTGACGGCGGAGGAGACCATCACGATCGGTCAATTCTACACGGCGATCTCCGACGCCATCGCACGCCTCGGGAACGCCGCCTTTGTCCATCCCCCGCGCAATCAGGTCGGGCCCGACGTGATGCCCAACGCCATCGTGGTCACGGACGTGGCGACCGCGCAGCAGGCCATCAAGACCATCATCGACCAGGGGGAAGGGACGTCCACCTCGCCGGACGCGGGGGTCGGCGGCGGATATGCGCACTACTACCGCTTCATGCAGATCCAGAAGCAGCGTCTGCTGGTCGCGACCCCCGGCGGCGTTCAGCCCGAACTGGACTACGCCTACCAGGGGGCCGCCGTGCCGTTCGATCCTACAGGTGTCTACGCGGCGCCGACGGACCCCGGCGCAGCGCCGGGCTACCCCGCAGGATCGGCCCAGGCGTTCGCGAACGACAACTTCAACTACGCCTACACCTGTCTTCTCAAGGCGCTTCAGGCGCTGTTCAGCCGTGACCCCGGCCAGCAACAGTTCGACCGCACGCTTGGGCTGATGATGTCGCTCAAGGGCCAGGCCAAGGCGATGATGTCGGGCTCCCCCAACCCGGCCGTGATCACGGGCCCGAGCTTCCAGTACCAGCCGACAAACCCGTCGTGAGCCCCGGCGCCGCTCGCCAACCACCGCGTCACCGATCCCGAAGAGGTCCGAATGCAGAGGCCACGACCTGTCCGCTCGGCGCTGGCCGGCCTCCTGGCCGCCCTGGCCGTTCAGATGCCGGGCGCCGCCGCCACGGCGGCCGAGCCTGACAATGTCTACGCGACCTTTGGCGTTCACAGCGACGCCCACGCAGATGACTGCGCCGCCATGGGCTGTGTCTACAAGCGGGCGCCGACCGAGCCGACGGACCCCGCATATCCCCGATGGTGGACCTCGCACTGGGCCATGTATCGGGTCTTCAATCAGTTTACGGACAACCTGCGGCCCTATGCGGGCAAGCCGCCCGCGGCGCTGAGGGACGGCATCGACTATCAGACGTCCTGGGGGATCACCTACTACGACTCCACCTGGACCGGGCCGAGTGGCCGTGGCGCGATGGAAGAGCACTACGACAGGTTCTGCCTGCCAATCTTTCCGATTCCGAACAACTACAGCTGCTCCTTCATCTCGCTCGGCGAGACGGCGTACTTCGTCACCTTCGACGACCGACCGGGCTGGATGCCGAAAGCCTGCCTGTTCTCTCCCCGCAATCACCCGCCGGAGCGTGACTTCGTCAGGCATCTCCCTTACGCGCCCGGCGACAGCCGGCGGCCGGGGCTGAAGATCCAAGGCTATTCGTTCTGGATCAGCCAGGCAGGTCGGGTCCTGCGCGCCGGCGCGAGTCCCGACATGACGGAGCAGGGCGGCATTCTCTTCGGCTATGCCTTCGAGCGCCAGGCGCGTCCGGATCGGGTGGACAAGACCGCGCCGCCCTACCGTCACCCGCAATCGTTCTACTTCTCGGGCGTGCCGAAACTGCCCCAGGCGCCACTGCCGGACGCCCCCATCGTCAGCCAGAACTACACCGACTTTGCGATGATCAGGCCAGACCCCGCCAAGACCTGGGCGCAGGTGAGCTCGCTTGATCCGAAGACTCTGCCGGAGAGCCGGCTCTTCGACCCTCCGGCCGCCGCGAGCCCGGCGTCGGCGGCTGCCCTGACGTCGCTGCGGCCCGTGCCCACCTGGAACAGCCTCGGCCGTCATTGATGGGCGCGCGCGGCGTTTGCGACAGCCTTCGTCTTGCCCCCTGGCGGCCGGGCCAATGGCTGGCGGCGCTCTCGGTCATCGGTGTCGCGGCGCCGGGCTTCGCCCGGGCGCAGGACGGCGCCAGGGTCTCCGACCTCGTGGTGACTGCGTCACATTTCCCTCAGACGGTCGGAAGCCCGACCGCCGATACGACGGTCCTGTCTCCCGTGGACGCCCCGCCGGGCGCCAACCTCGGGGAGCTGCTGTCCATCCTCAGCGACATTGAGGTCCAGCAGCCGGGAGGCGCCGCCGGGGTGGGCTCGATCTTCGTGCGCGGCGCGAAGCCGAACTTCACGCTGGTGATGATCGACGGCGTTCCGCTGAACGACCAGACCAACAGCCGGGGAGGATCGGCCGACGTTTCGGCGTTGACCCTGCTCGGCGTCGATCGGGTCGAGGTCGTCCGTGGCGCGCTGTCCAGCATCTACGGCTCGGGCGCGATCCAGGGCGCCGTCAATCTCATCCTGCCGAGCGGTGCGCCAGAGCCCGCGGTCGCCCTCGCGGTGGATGCGGCGATCGACCGGGGCGCTTCCGCCGCGGTCCTGGCGCGAGGACCGCTCGCCGCCGGACTCGGCGGGTCGCTCGGCGCCGATTGGGACGATGCGGGTCACGCGGTCGAGGGCTCCTCTCGGGTGAACTGGGCTGTCAGCGGAAAGATCGGACCGCTCGACGGTTCAGACGCCTTCGGCCTCGTCGTCCATCTGGCGCAGAGCGACGCACGCGCCTTTCCGGACGAAAGCGGCGGGCCGAGACTGGCCGTGCTCCGGGCCATCGAGCGGACGCGCGCCGAACAGGCGCTGATCGGAGCGCACTGGCGGTTTCCAATCGCGCCGGACTGGACCCTGGAGCTCAACGGGGCCGGAACCGCCAGCCGGTTCGACGATACTTCGCCGGGGGCCGCGCCCGGACCGGGACAGCCTGCGGGACTGCCGTCTGGCGTGAGCCGGGACCGGTATGAGTTCGGCCGGATCCAGGCCGTCCTCAGGTGGAGCGCAGGACGCGGATGGCGAGTTCTCGCCGGGGTCGAAAGCCAGCAGGAGGAGGGACGCGATGAGAGTAACCTCAAGTTCTTCGGCCAGCCGTTTCCGGGCCGGTACAGCCTGAGCCGCACCACACCGGCCGCGTTCACGGAAGCCGATTTCGAACGCGGTGCGCTGTCGGCGGACGCCAGCCTGCGGGTCGACGACCCGGAAGGCCTCGGCGACCACCTCACCGGCCGCGTGGGCGCGGCGTTCGAGGTGATCCGCGGCTTGAGGATCCATGCCGCGTGGGGACGAAGTTTCAAGGCGCCCAGCTTCTACGCCCTGGGCAATGGGTTCGTCGGCAATTCCGCGTTGCGTCCCGAAACCGCTGATACCACCGAGCTGGGCGCCGCCTGGACCGATGTGGGGGGCGTGACGCTGGACGTGAGCCTGTTCAGGACCCAGTTCCGTGAGCTCATCGATTTCGTACCAGGCCCGCCCCCGAGATTGGAGAACCGATCGTCAGTGCTGTCTCAAGGTGCCCAGGCCACCATCGTCGTACCAATCGTCGAAAAGGGCACCCTGTCCGTCTCCACGAGCTATGTCGACACCCGCGATCAAACCACTCACGGACGGCTGGCAGATCTGCCGCCCTGGCGGGCGACGGCCGTCCTCGACTGGCGCTTTTCAACCCGGGTCCAAGGCCGTCTGGACGCCCGGTTCGTCGCCGACCGGCTCGACATCTCTGTCCCGACGGGAACGGTCACCTTGCCCCCCTACGCGACCGTCGGCGCGCGACTGATCTTCGATCTGCCCCACGGGGCCGGGGTTGAGGCCAGCCTCGAGAATGCGCTCAACCGACGGTTCGAAGAGGCGATCGGGTTTCCCTCGCCGGGGCTCGTCGGGCGCATCGCGGTGAGACGCAACTTCTAACCCTCGGACAGGCTCGGGCTCCGCCGATGGCGAATCATCCTTGCCGTCGCGCAGCGACCCTGCTGCCCTGTCGTCATCGAGTCGGGGGCGAGGAGAGGTGCGGGTCCGTTTTGGGCAAGCGCTGGAAGCTGGGTGGCGAGATGCAGGCGGCATCCTCAAACCCGCTTCCGCTCCCGCCGGCTACACGCCCAACACGCTGGAGACCGAATGGCTGACTCTGAACTGCACGGGCGCCTGGGCCGCTCAGGGCCGCGGCCACTGGCTCGACGTGCGTTTCGCGCGGACCGAGGACGCCGTGAAGGCGCGCATGCATTTTGCGGCGATCGGTCTCTGGTGTTGAGGCGGCCGCGTCCACGGGCCTATCCCTTCAGCGCCGACGTTGGGGAGCAGATCACCGGGGCGTGCGACCCCCAGGTCATCGCCACATAGAGGTTCTTGGCGTCGAGTTCGGCGGCGTTCGGGATCACCGCGGCCTCCGCCTCCAGACCCTTCAGCAGCAAGGGCGGACTGAGGGCGGAACGGGCGCGCCTAGCATTTTCGGCCTTGGGCCTGTGGCTGATCGGCGGCCTAGCGCCGGCGCGATACGACCGAGCGGGCCAGTACGTCCTGCAGCTGACCGGCCGCCGCCAGATCGTTGCGGACGCCCGCCAACTCCCGTCTCAAGATGGCCAGTAGCGAGACCGCGCGCTGGTGGCTCCGACGCGCCGCGGCCTTGGCCGGCAACTCCCCCAGAAGGTCAGCGGCCTCGATCGAGTCGAGGATCGCGATCGCCTCCTCCAGGCGCCCGACGGCGTCGTCGACGGGGTCGGCCGGCCACGGGGGATCGGCGCGCGCCATCAGGCGGCCGCGTCCGAGATCGGGCCGACCTTCGCCATCGCCGCGCGCTTTGCGCGCAACGCTTCAATCTGACGCGGCAGCAGCTCATCCACCGCGCCCAGATAGTCGACCGCCGCATCGGTCAGGAGGACGGACGGGCAGCGGCCTTCGACGTTGCCGAGATTCGGCCGATGCTGCTGATACCCCACCAGGCGCGCCAACTCCGGCGAGAAGGTGCTGGCGATCTGCGGCGGATAGACCAGCCACTGGTTCTCGTAGGGCTTGAGCCAACCCAGGCTGTAGCTGACGATCATCCCGACACGCGGTTCGTCGGTGTCGTTGCGCCCGCCGCCGTGCAGGGTCGAGCCGAGGAAGAGCAGGACGTCGCCGGGCGCCATCTCCGCGAAAATCGGGTCATCGCCGCCGTCGCCGCCGTTGTGGCTGCGGGGATAGACAACGGTCGCCCCGTTCTGGCGCCGGTACGGCCCCAGCGGCCACATGACGTTGAGCAGGTATTCCATTTCACCCTTCGAACCGCCCCACATGTCCTGATCGCGATGTGGCGGCTGGGCGCCTTGGCCGGGATGGATCTGCAACGCCTGGGTCAGGTTCAGCTGGAAGCGGTCGCAGGACGGGCCGAGCACCGCTTGGGCGATCTCCAGGATGACGGGATGGCGCACGAACGCCTCGGCGGCGGCGGAGCGTTTCAACACCGCGCCGAACCGTTTGGTGCGATCGCCATAGAATTCGCCGTCGCAGAAGGGCGTGCGGACGAAACGTTCGGCGAGATCGTCCGCCAGGCGGCCGACGAGGGCCGTATCGACGAGCCCACGCAGAATGCCATAACCTTCGCGCCGCAGGGACGTCAGCGCGCGGCGGGCGAGCGCCGAATCGGGGCGCGTTGGGGGCTGGAGCGCGGCGGCGCCATCAGGCGGCATGAGGCACGGTCCAGTGCAGCACCGGCCCCGTGACGCCGGCGCGTTTGCGAAGCAGCATCAGGGTGTCGGGGGTGACGTTGATGACCACGGCGCCAATCGTCTGGTCGCCATGCGGCTGGGGCAGGCCGAGCGGCTCGCAATCCCAGCCGACCGCCAGGATGTTCGACAGGTAAGCCAGGTGGCTGACGAGGGTGAAACGGCGGATGCCGTTCAGCAAGGCGAACTCCACCATGGCGATCATGATCTGCCGCCGCACTGGCTGAGCCGGTTGCAGACCCGGCGTGGTGCACATCCGGGTGATCTCCCAGACGTCGTCGCCCAGTGGCACGCCGCGCTCACAGAGATGCGGGAACACCTCGGAGAGCAGGTGTGGGCGCGTCGACGGCAACAGTCGGGCCGAGCCAAGCTGCGCGCCGTCCGCGCCCAGGGCCACGAGGTAAACCGCCGCCTCGGTGTCGAACTGGTCGATCTCGAACTCGCCGTCGACCACCGGGACCTCCCACTGAAGCCGGTCCACGAACACGCGCTTCCGCTGCCGGTACATCTCGGCCAGCTCGCTCTGGAATGTGGGTCGGTCCGCCGCCGCGATCAGTTGGATCATGTCCGCCTCCGTGGGGGGCAGATGACAGGGCCGTCCGCAGGACGGCCATTCCCCTAATCAGGGGATAGGCGACCTGACCCGATCAGATCGGCGAAGGTGATCTGGCTGTCGAACAGCGCCCGGACGACGAGCTGGGTGCGCGAGGCGACCTGATAGCGCCGCTTGGCCGACTCGATGTGCTGGTGGACGGTCTCGGGCGAGATGCCCAGCATCTGAGCGATGTGCCAGTCGCTCTTGCCCTGTCCGGCCAGGACGACGCAGTCAAACTGGCGGCTTGTGAGCACGGGCCTCGGGTCGCGCCTTGGGCCGCTCTCCAGGCGCAGGCGCCGCGCGGCTTCGAAGGCGAAGCACCCGATGTACTGCGCGGCCGGCAGGCTTCTCCGCTGCACCGCCCGGCCGGCGCGCACGCCGAAGGAACAGGAGCCGAGCACCTCGCCAGGCACATTGATCGGGATCGTGAAGCCGTCGCCCAGACCGCAGGCCGCGGCGGCGCCGAGGATCTCGATCTGCCGGGTGTTCATGCGCAGGATGCCGGGCAGGTCCGACCAGAGAAAGGCCGTCGCCGACCTCTGGCAAGCCGCCAGCACCGGGTCGTCGCCAAGATAGCCGCGCGCGCGGATCAGGGCTCGCCAGGCGTCAGGATAGTTGATGAACTGCGTCCGACCTTCCACGGCCGGCGTGGCAAGATCGATATGATGCACCAGGGCGACGTAGTCGAACCCGAAGCATTCCATCGCGTCGGACAGGAGGCCGGTCAGTTCGTCCATTCGGGTCGCGCGATTGGCGGCCTTCACGAACCGTTCGACATCGTCGAACGCGGTCACCTGGATTCCACCTGGGCCTCCCCGCGACCAGGATCCAGAGCGCTGCTCAGCGTTCGGGCGTGGAGCAGCACGGCGCGCCTCAATTCCGGGGTCGACAGGGCCGCGTAGGCGGAGAGCATGTCGAGCGCGCCATCGTACGCCAACAGGTCATTGAGATAGTCGAGACTGCCCGCCGGCATCGGCGTGTCCAGTCCTTCGGCCAGATCGCCGAGCTGACACCCGAGCGCCTGGGCGATTTCCAGCAGACGCGAGAAACTGATGCGATTGGCCCCGCGCTCGTATTTCTGAATCTGCTGGAAGGTGACGCCGACAGCCTCGGCCAGCGCCGTCTGGGCCATCCCAAGCGTCCGCCGCCGCTGCCGGATGCGCTGGCCGATCGCAACGTCCAGCCGATGCGGCGGCGAGGAAACCACGTCTATAGCCATTCAGGACCCCCGAAGATCATTTTGGCCGGGCTCGGTGCAAATGTCACGCCCGCGCAGATCGACGGTCTCCCGCGCTAGGTCCTCTCGCCACGCGGCCCTCGCCCAATCGCCAAGCTTCGCCCGTCCGCGTCCCGACTAAGGTTCTGGGCTTGGCCCCCCGAAGGGGCGCGCGCAACGGAGAACTTTCTTCGCCCGATGTGCTAGGCCGGATTGTCAACGCGTGGCCGCCGTCGATGGCCGCGGCCGCTTTCAAGACGGCCTTGGCGGACGCGGTCACCACGGAGTCGAACTGGAAGCGCCGTTTCGAAATCGTGTTGCGGAGCAGGGTGCGCGCCGGGGAGCGGCTGACGTTGAACAGCTCCGCGACCTGGTCGTCGGTCGGCGCCGCGTCGCTCAGGGCCGGCGTCATCAGCACGGCGAGCCGGTTCTCGAAGATCTCTCTGGGCCTGCGTCGGCGTCCCGCGGCCGAGGTACATGGCGAGGTACTCGTCCAACCCCTTCAGCGGGGCTCCGCGCCGCAACGCCCCCAATCGCGCCACGGCGCCCGACTAGGCTGCCGAACACGTGGCGCGCGTCCCAAGCGCCGCCGTCGCGGCTTCCTTACGGTTGTCGGGCTCAGGGCGTCCCGCCTCGGCATGGGCGCCGGTGGCGACACGGACCCGGTCTCGCGCCAGCCGGTCGAAGCTGTCTATTGCGCCGCTGAGCTCCGTGGCCTTCGCGTTCATGTCTCCGATGCCCTGTTCCGTCCGAGGTTGGAGGCCCTGCCGCATATCCATGTCGGTCTTCGGCCAAGCCATCGTCGTGCTGTTCGGCATGGCGTAGGTGCGCTCGAGAATGAGGTCGCTGAACTCGGCCACGATGCGCTGCAGGTCGGCGAAATTGGCCTGCAGGACCTGATCGTGGAACTCGAACGCCGCGCCGACCCAGTTCTGCCGCATCTCGTGCAGGGGATTGAGCTTCGCGACCAGGAACGGGGTTCCGAAACTGTGCGCGTGAAGAAACTGGCGTAACCCTATCGGCAATTGCCGGTGGACACGCTCCAGCAGCTCGACGTCGTGCGGATGGGCCTGTGCCGACACGGCGCCCTGCATCGCTGCGCGCGCCGCCTCATCGCCGAAGACCGCCTTGAGCGCTGAGGCGAGTTGTTTGGTCAGCGCCACCTTGGCGGCGCGGCGCGTGTCGGCGTCCGCGTCTTCCGCGCAGTCGAAGAAGATCGGCCGCCGGGTATGTCGGACGTCAAAGGGCAGTTCGAATTGATCAGGGTGTCCGGTCGCCGTGTTCATCACCGCGATCACCCGACGCCAACTCAAGGCCTTCAGGGCGTAGCCGTGCTCGATACAGACGTTGGGGTTGGGGGAGCGCCCGCCACCCCCGATGCGCTCGGCCACATAGGTCAGGTCGGCCAGGAACACCGACGCCCGCTCGATCTTTCCGAAGATCGTTTCCATGATCGGCGGAGACCCCGGCACGTCCAGAGTATCGCGATCAACAGCCATCTCCCGGTCGGCGGGATCGATGTCGGCGTCGGCCTGGACGACGCCGATCGCCCGCTCAAGGCATCCCTCGATGAAGGACCGGCCTTCGCGGTTTGGCAGGTCGCTCTGCCAAGAGAAGAAGATGTGATGGGGCATTTATCCTGCCGCCGATCTGGGCTGGGTCACGACTTGTGCGCCTGGTGGGTGTCGAACAGGAACAGCGCCAAGGTGCTCGCCGCGCCTACGGCCAGCCGCGCGTGGCGGGGCGTCAGACCCCGGGCCCGTCCGTCCTGGCCATGACCGGAGCCATAGAAGTTCCTCATCTCGCCAGGCCCGCGACGACGGCCGCGAGGCTGCGCAGCGTCTTCTTGATTGCGTCCGCCCCCTTCGCCTCGTTAGGCGCCCCGTCCGGCACGAGCTTGAGCTGCTTGCTGGCGGCCTTCACCAGATCGCCCAGATCGAGCGTCCCGGCTTCTTCGCCGAGGTCAGCGAGGATGGTCTTGCAGGTCGTCTCCAGCAACTCCTTGGCCGTGCCGATCGCCAAGGCAGGATCGGTGTCGATCGAAGCGTTGATCCGCTCGATCTGGGTGTGGAGCTGGTCGGCCGTAATAGAGGCCGCGACGGCGGTGAGCGGCTGCAGGGCGCTGTGGGTCCTCGCCAGCAGGGTGAAGGACGGTTCGTCGGTCTCGATTCCATCCCGATGGATGTTCTCGACCAGATCCACCGCGGCCTCAGGCGCGGTCCTGCGCGTGATCGCAACGACGGTCTGATAGACGCCCAGCATGCGCGAGGCGCTGCGGTGATCAGACCAATCGATGGGGTGGTAAAGCTGCTCGATCAGGGTTCGCCGCTGGCCGGTAACATCCGGCGCGAACTCGTAGTCCGGCCGGAAGCCCTCGTTGTCGAACTCGGTCCGGATTTCGGCCAGAGTCCAGCCGACCATCACTTCCCGGAACGCGTTGCGGGTTCGCTTGCTGATCAGGTCCGCACGGCTCATGGCGTCACCCAAACCGGCGTGGCGCCGCCGACCAGGCTATGGGCGACTGCAGAAACCAGGCCGCCCGTCGTCCGCGGCAAGGGAATGTTCAGCATCGGCTTCGTGGCCGTACCGCCGGTTCTGAAACGCTCGAGATTCTTGAATCGCATGGCGACGCTCCTAGCTGAGGCTCGCCCCCGCTCCAGAATAAATCAAGAACAAACGCCATTCGCCCGCGGGAGACGGGCTGCCGGCGGACGAAGCCGATGCACAGACGACGTCCTGTTTGGAACTGGAATTGTTCTTATTTTGTTCTATATATTGATAGGCCGGCGGGCGCGGGTGAGTAGCCGCTGCAACAGGTCGATGCGGCTCGCGGCGCCAAGGCCGCCATGTTAACCTGATTTGAAGGTCCTGCTTCGATGCAAGGGTAGGATGTTGAGATGGCCAGAAGCGACCTACTTGTTTCCTTAGTGCGCGCCGGTGCGGCCGGGGATCGATCGATGCTTGCATCGACCGTGGAAGCCATCGTGGCTGAGGAGAAATCCAAGAGCCACCACGTCCTTGCTGATCGCCTTGAACGCGCACTCCAGACGGTCCCGGTCACAACCTCCAACGAAATGCGGCGCCCCCAGACGGGCGGGCGCGATTTCGTCATCGAGTCGGAGCCGCAGGTTCGGCTTGACGACCTCATCCTGCCGTTGCCGGCGGATCGCGTGGCGCGTCAGCTCATCGAGGAACAGTCCCGGTCGGATCTGCTGCGCGCCCAAGGCATGCAGCCGCGGCACCGCATTCTGCTTTCCGGGCCGCCCGGGAACGGCAAGACCTCAATCGCCGACGCCATCGCAGAGGCGGTCGCGCTCCCCCTGTTGACCGTCCGCTATGATGCGCTGGTCGGCGCCTATCTCGGCGAGACGAATGCGCGATTGGCCAAGCTCTTCGAATACGCGCGCGCCACGCCCTGCGTCCTGTTCTTCGACGAATTCGACGCAGTCGGCAAAGAGCGTGGCGACGTCCATGAGACCGGTGAGATCAAGCGGGTCGTCTCGTTCCTACTGATGCAACTCGATCAACTCCCCAGCTATGTGATAGCCGTCGCGGCGACCAACCACGCGGAGCTTCTCGACCGCGCGGTCTGGCGTCGCTTCCAGTTGCGGATCGACATGCCGGCGCCTGACGCAGCCCGGCGGGCCGTGCTGGTTTCACGCTATTTCGAGGCTTGGCGCGACGATCCGGGCATCGCCCCCGAACGGCTGGCGGACAAGCTTGGCCCTGTCAGTTTCGCTGAAGTGTCCGAATTCTGCCAAAACGTGCGCCGGCGCCATATCCTCTCCCAAGGTGGTGAGTCGCTAAAACGCGTCGTCGCCGAAGAACTCGATCTTTGGGCGTCTCGCGTGACGCCATGGGCAAATGGCGAAACCCCCACAATTTCCGCTGCTGCGTCTCGATCCGCCAAAGGCCGGCGGTCGCCAGAAGCGTAAACCCGCGTTCCCGCCTCCGCGCCAATTCGGCGCCGCGGAACAACTCGGTCGCCGTCCCGGACAAGCCCTCCAACGCCTGGCGCAGGCCTTCGCAGCGGGCCGCGATCCCCTTGAACTTCGCGCGGACGCTGCGGGCCTCGCGCCCGAACGCCTGCTGGTGTTCGAATTGACGACCGACGTGCAGAACTTCGCGCGTGCCGCCCAGCTCGTGCCGGGGCTGGAGTTCATCGGCGCGGAGGATCTCGACGGCGACGACGCCGACAAAAGCCCGTCGCTCTACCTGATGATCCCGGACGTGGCGGCGCTGCGCCAGATGGTGAGCCTGTGGACCCGCTTCCAGGCAGGCCAACCCCTCCCGGAAGGGCTTACGCCCTGGCGAAACCTGTTCGCCCAGCTCAGGGATCTGCGTCCCTGGGGGCCGCAGGATCGCGTCACGCCGGAGGACTTCGAGATTCTCGCCCAGGAACGGGCCGACGAGCGAGGCATGATCCGCCTTGAGATCGAGCTCGTCTTCCGCGCCGACGCCGCCGGCGTTGAGCGTGAAGCGCTCGGCGCCCTCTTGCAAAGCGGCGGCGAGCTCGTTTCGAGGACCCGCATCGACGGCGCAAAGTATCACGCCCTGCTTGCCGATATCCCCCAGGCCGAACTGGGCCGGGTCCTCGCCCGAGGACACGAAGGCCTGGTCGCCGCGGAGTCGGTTATGCATATCCGGCCACAGAGCGCCGTGCATGTCACCGCCTACGAAAGCCAGGAAGGGCCGACCCCCGCCCTGCCGGCCCTGCCCCAGGGCGATCCCATCGCCGCGGTGTTCGACGCAGTGCCGCTCGCCGGCCATCCACGTCTCGCGGGCCGCCTCTCGGTCGATGATCCCTTCGACCTTGAACCGCTTGCCGTCGGGCGACGGATACATGGCACCGCCATGGCGTCGGCGGTGCTGCACGGCGACCTTGCCGCCCCGGCCATGCCGGCGCTCGAGCGCCGGGTGTTCTTCGTCAACGTGATGTTCGCGCCCCAGGACCTCGGCCAGGACGAACGGTTCCCCGACCGGCTGCCGGCCGATCTGTTCGAGGAGGCCGTGCTACGCCTGAAGGCCGGTGAGGATCCCGCCGCCCCGAGCGTCATCGTGATCAACGCCTCGCTCGGCGACCGAAACAAACCCTTCACGGGGCGGATGTCCGGTTGGGCTCGAGTGATCGATCATCTGTCGCACACCTACGGACTGCTCTTCATCATCAGCGCCGGCAACCATCTCGACGATCTCGTCACGGCCGATATGAACACCATCGCCTTCGAAGCGCTCGACGCCGCGCAGAAGGCCCGCACCACCCTGCGCGCCAGCGGCGCCGCCATCGCGCATCGCCGCATCCTCGCACCGGCGGAGTCGATCAACGCCCTGACGGTCGGCGCCTTGCACAGCGACAGCTTTCCCCAAGGCGTGTTGCCGGCGTCCACCTTCGACGTCTGGCTCGACACCGGGCTCTGCACGATCTCCAGCGGCCTTGGCCCTGGGATGGGCAACGCCGTAAAGCCCGATGTGCTCGCACCGGGAGGGCGTCACCATGTGCGGCTGATGCCGGCCGGCGTCGGCCATGCGCTGCGTCCGATCGGGAAGAATTCCGCCCTCCTGGGTGGGATTGTCGTCGCCGCGCCGCCCGCCCCGACGGACGTCAATCCCGACCGGACGAACCGCACCGTCGGGACCAGCGTGGCGGCGGCGATCATGACTGGCGTCGCGGCCCGCGCCCATGAAGCTTTGGAGGCGTCCTATGACGACTTCCTGGCGCTCTCCGGGGCGCAACGGGCGGCCCTGTTGAAGGCGCTCCTTGTCCACTGTGCGCGCTGGACGCCGGCCCGCGATCTGATTGTCGAGATCCTCGGCCCGGCCGACAACAAGCTGCACGTCAGGCAGAAAGACAATGTGCGGCGCTATCTGGGCTATGGCGCCGTCGACGCGGGCAGGGTCCTCGACTGCGCGAACGATCGCGCGACCCTTTGGGCGGTCGGCCAACTGACCAAGGAACAATCCCACACCTTCGCCGTCCCCTTGCCCGCGGTCATGTCAGGCAAGGCGCAACTCCACGAAATCTCGACGACCGTGGCCTGGTTCGCGCCGCCACGTGTCGGGGCCGGCAACTATCGTGGCGTCCGGCTCAAACTCGTCGAACCCAACGAGCCGGCGGCCAGCTTCGCCGTCAAGGCGGCCGGCCACCAGCCGGACACCAATCAAGCGCACCGCGGAACCGTGATCCACCGCCGCTGGTCTGGCGACAAGGCGGCCGCCCTGGCCGCCAACGCCAGCTTCGAGCTGATGGTCCAGCGCCAGATCGATGAGATCGACGACCCGATTTCCTATGCCGTGGTCACGACCGTCACGATGCCGGGCGTCGCGGAGGTCTATACGCAGGTTCGCGATCGGGTCGCCGTGAAGCCGAAGGTGCAGGTTCCGGCGTAGATCGTTGGCCGGCGCGCCAGTAGGCGCGATCCTTCCTGCGCATCATCCCCCGTCCTCCGCGATCAAGTCGTCCCATCGACCGATATTTACATCGACGAACGCCGGCGGGTATCCCCGGGCCAGCGCCGCGAAATCAGCCTCCCCTCCGCTATGGATAGCCAGGATCGCCTCGGGTCCAAGCGGTCGGGTCGTATATAGGTCGAACGCTTCCTTCTCCGGCTTGTAGCCGAGGGTTCGGCCAAACGTCGCCACCACGGCCCGCCCGGCCGAATAGGCGTGCCGGGTCGTGTCCAGCGGTACGGCGACTTCGAGGACGCGCGGGGCGCCGAGGCGCGCGACCAGGGCCTCCAGCGTCAGATCGCGGAGCCAGAAGTAGGCGGACTCCCCGCCCCAATTGCCGAGCAATAGGGTTACGCCGCCATCCTCGATGTCCATGGGATGCGAGGTCATCCAGAATTTGTCAGACCGTGATCGCCGCTGATCGCTTTGGAAGGGGCTCGCCGCGAACAGGGCGTCCGCGACCTCGGCCGAGAAGACGCCAGCGGCGACCTGGGCGTCGAACCGCTGTCGAATCGTCTCCAGCGTCGAGAGATAGATCCCGCCCCGGCGCAAGCTTTCGACCTCGGCGTCGGTCATGCGCGTGTAGTGCCAGGCGCGGATCGTGCGGGCCGCCATGTCTCGGCCGACGGCCTCCCGCGCAGGCCGATCGAGCCGCCTGCGGACGTGAGCGGAGGCCTCAAGCGCGGCCTTCGCGGGCGGATTCCATCCCCGCCCACATAGTCCCTTCCTCCGGGCCGACGGCTTCAATCAGTTCGCGTTGATCGGACACGCAGGGACATCGGCTCAGTCATGCAACTTTTGCTGCGGTCAAAACGACCGGATTTGTTTAGGTTTCTTGGTCACCCGCCGGGCGCATGTATGGGGCGCCCACGGAGGCGGGTGTCCGAGAAAGCTCGAAGGCTGAACCGCGGGATGGCGTTGTCTGGCTATGGGGATTTGAGCTGGCGATTGGGCCCAGCGGAGCTGTGACGCGGGTGGTTGGCGTCGGCTCGAGCGGCC
>DASRRU010000011.1:0-5322 GCA_035656795.1 Phenylobacterium sp.
TGCGTGGTGATGGACATGGTCTACAAGCCCCTTCTGACTCCCGTCCTGGCGCAGGCCCAGGCTTTGGGGCGCCCCACTGTCGACGGCCTGGCCATGCTGATCGGCCAGGCGCGACCCTCCTTCGAGGCCTTCTATGGACAGCTCCCGCCAGGCGGCGTCGATGTGCGCGCCCTGGCGCTGAAGGCGCTGGGCGCATGATCCTGATCGGCCTCACCGGCTCCATCGGCATGGGCAAGTCGACGACCGCGGCCATGTTCCGCGAGGCCGGCGTGCCGGTCTACGACGCCGACGCGGCGGTGCACGACCTCTACGATGTTGGCGGCGGCGCTGTCGGACCCGTGGCCGAGGCCTTTCCCGGGGTGGTCAGGGACGGCAAGGTCGACCGCGAGGCGCTGCGCCAGACGGTGCTCGGCAAGCCGGAGGAGCTCAAGCGCCTCAACGCCATCGTCCATCCGCTGGTCGGCCGCGACCGGCTCGGCTTCTTCGCCAAGGCGGAGGCCGACGGGGCTGATATGGTGGTGCTGGACATCCCGCTGCTGTTCGAGACCGGCGGTCACGCCAACGTCGACGCCGTCGTGGTGGCCAGCGCGCCGGCCGAAATGCAGCGCGAGCGCGTGCTGGCCCGGCCCGGCATGACGCCCGAACGGCTCGACGCCATCTTGGCCCAGCAGTTGGCGGACGCCGAGAAACGGGCCCGCGCCCACTTCGTGGTCGACACCTCGCGTGGCCTTGAGCCGGCGCGGCGGCAGGTGGCCGAGATCATCGCCGCCGTGCGCGATCCACAGTTCAAACGGGCCCGCGACCGCGCGCCTGGTTGAGAGGGCCGGCGAACCGGCGCAAGAAAGGTCATGGCCCGCGAGATCGTCCTCGACACTGAGACCACCGGCTTCGAACCCACACAGGGGCATCGGCTGGTGGAAATCGCCTGCCTGGAGATCGACGATTTCATCCCCACGGGCCGGAGCTTCCACACCTACATCGACCCCTGCCGCGACATGCCGCCGGACGCTGAGCGGGTGCATGGTCTTTCCGGCGCATTCCTGCGCGGCAAGCCCAGGTTTGAGCACCCCGAGGTGGTCGACGCCTTCCTGGATTTCGTCGGCGACGCCCCGCTGATCGCTCACAACGCCGGCTTCGACCGCAACTTTCTCAATCACGAGTTGGGCGTCGTAAACCGCCACCTGCTGCACGAGACGCGCTGGATCGACACCCTGGCGCTGGCCCGGGTGCGCTTCCCGGGGATGCACAATTCGCTGGATGCGCTCTGCAAGCGGTTCAAAATTTCGTTATCGGAACGCGAGAAACACGGCGCGCTCGTGGACGCCAAGCTGCTGGCCGCGGTCTATCTTGAACTGAAGGGCGGACGCGAACGGCGTCTCGAACTGACCACCGCGGCCATGGCGGTGGCCGTGACCGCCGCGGCGCGCAGCGCCTATGGCGCTCGCCCGAACCCGCTCGCTCCGCGCTCGACCGAGGCCGAGCGCGCCACGCATGCCGAATTCATTCGCGGCGTGGTTAAGAGCGAGACGCTCTGGGAAAAGTTCGGGCTCTGACCGAGTTGCTCCCCCGTTGGGGGAGCTGTCAGCGAAACTGACTGAGGGGGTCCTCAACCGCGTTTGAGCGGAAACCCCTCCGGCCCCCTGGGCCACCTCCCCCGAAGGGGGGGAACTATATTAAGCGTGGCCGATCTGCTGGTCGGACTGGGCCTTGCGGGCGGTGTAGACGCCGGCGAAGTCGATCGGGTCGAGCATGAAGGGCGGATAGCCGCCATCTGCGGTGACATCGGCAATGATCTTGCGCGCGAACGGGAAGAGATAGCGCGGGCACTCGATCAGCAGCACCGGTTCCATGTCTTCGCCGCTGACGCCCGTGATCTGGAACACGCCGCCGTAGAGCAGCTCCACCACGAACACCGGGCCATCTTCGCGGGCGGCCTTGGCCGACAGCTTCAGGTCGACCTCGAAGAAGCCGTCCTCGCGACCGCGGGCGTTCATTTCCACGCCCAGCTCGATCTGCGGCTGGGCGACGCCGCCGCGCAACGCTTCCGGCGCGCGCGGATTTTCGAACGACAGGTCGCGGATGAACTGCGCCAGGATGCGGATGCCGGGCTGCTGGTCGGCGGTCTCGGCGATGTCGGGCGCGCCAGCGTCGGTGTCGGTCATAGTTCGGCTTAAATCCGTGTGGAGACTACGAAGGGTTCGCGTCTTGTCGGGCCGCCGGGCTAACATGGCCCCCCAGGCGATGCAACGCTGCCCCTGACGCAGGCGTTGGTTCGGTCTATATGAGGGACTGGCGTCCTGCGGCGCTCAAGGACCCCGAAGGGCTCATCGGTTGCAAGTGCTCGAATTGATCATCTTCGCAGGCCTAGCGGCCATCGTACTCTACCAGCTCTATGCGGTGCTCGGGCGACGCGTGGGGCGTCAGCCTGAGGACACGCCTGCGGCGCCTGTGACAGCGGCGCCGCTCGACCGGACGCCCGATGCGCCGACGCAAGCCGAAGACGGCGTGGCGCTGAGCGGTCTGGCCGCGGTGAAGGCCAAGGATCCCAGCTTCGATGTTGGCCGCTTCCTCGGCGGATCGAAGAGCGCCTACGAAATGATCGTCAAGGCCTTCGCGGCCGGCGACCGGGCCCAGCTGCGCAGCCTGCTAGCTCCGCCGGTGATGGCCGGCTTCGATACCGCCATCGCGGCCCGAGAGTCTGAAAACCGCACCGAAACCGTCGAATTCCTGCATGCGCCCCGCGCGGACCTGGAAAAGGCCGATGTGGTCGGCGCCGACCTGGCGCGCCTGACCGTGCGGTTCCTGGCCGAATTCCGCAGCCGCACCAAGGGTCCGGAAGGCGAAGGCGTGGAAGACCGCCGCACAGCGGAACTCTGGACCTTCGAGCGGCACCTGAAGAGCCGCGACCCCAACTGGCTGCTGGTCCACGTCGACGCCGCCGAGGCTTGAAGCGCCCGTGCGCTGGGGGGTCATCGGCGCAGGTCTGAGCGCGCTCATCCTGGCGGCCTGCGCCTCGGCGCACACCCCCAAGCCCCCGCTATCGCCGCCCGCGCCGGGTCACGGGCCCGCGCCACCGGCCGAGGCGCGCCCACAGGCGCCCCGCCCGGCGCCGGAGCAGCAAGCAGCCGCCGAACCTATCGTCCCGCTGACCAGCCTGCGCGGCTGGGAGGCCGAGGATCATGCCGCTGCACTGGCCGCCTTCCGGGAAACCTGCGGCGCGTCGCGTGATCCGGCCATGGCCCAAGTCTGCCGCGAGGCCCGCGCCATCGGTCCCCTCGACGCAGACCGGTCGGAGCGCTTCTTCGAGGCCCATTTCCGCGCCGAGCGGATCGCGGGCGAAGGGGTGCTCACCGCCTACTTCTCGCCGGAATATCCGGCCCGCCGTAAATCCGGCGGCGAGTTCAGCGCCCCGCTTCGCGCCAAGCCGGCGGACCTGAAGATGGTCGACGCCGGAACCTTCGATCCCAGCCAGTCGGGCCGCCAGATCGCGGCCCGGGATGCCGGCGATGGCGGCCTTGCGCCCTATCCCGACCGGACCGCGATCGAATCCAGCCCGCCGGACAAGGCGCTTGCCTGGATGCGGCCGGAGGACTTGTTCTTCCTGCAGATCCAGGGCTCGGGCGTGCTCGCCTTCGACGACGGCAAGCGGGTGAAGGCTGTATACGCCGCCAACAATGGCTGGCCGTTCCTGGGCATCGCCAACCCGATGCGTGACCGTGGCCTACTGGCTCGGGACAACACCTCGGCCGAGACTATCCGCGCCTGGCTCGCCGACCATCGCGGGCCGGACGCCCAGGCGATCATGCAGCTCAACCCGCGCTACGCCTTCTTCAGCCTGGCGCCCGACGACGGCCGCCAGCCGGTGGGGACGGCCAACGTGGCCCTGCCGCCCGGCCGCTCGCTGGCGATCGATACGGCCCACCATCGGATGGGCGAGCTCCTGTGGATCGACGCCAGCGCACCGGTGCTCAACGGCGCTTTCCCGGCCTATCGGCGGCTGGCCACGGCGCTGGACACCGGTGGGGCGATCAAGGGCGACGTCCGCGCCGATCTCTACCTCGGCCAGGGCGCCGCCGCCGGCGTTGAAGCAGGCCGCGTGCGCCACACCCTTCGCCTCTACCGGCTCGTACCGAAGGATGCCCGGCCGTGAAGCGGCCCCTGCGGCCCGAGGAACGGCAGGTCTGGGGTCTTGTGGCCGCCACCGTTCACCCGCTGGCCGGCAAGGCGACGCCGGCAGAAGCGCTTCCCTCTCCGGCCGGGGAGGGACAGGCCGCGCCAGCGGCCAGGGCGAAGAAGTCAGGTTCAGGCCCAGCGCCCGCGCCCGGCCCGCAAAGCCCCCCCCGTCTCCCTATCGCTCGCCTCGCGCCCCATGAGCGGGAGGGAAACAAGCCTATTGAGCCTAATCGGCGCCACCGCATCGCCAAGGCCCGCGACACGATTGGCGCGCGGCTCGACCTGCATGGCCTGGACCAGGACCGCGCACGGGGCGTGCTGGAGCGGTTCCTCACCAGCGCCTGGGACGAGGGCTACCGCGCCGTCCTGGTGATCACCGGCAAAGGCGTGCAGGGCGATGGGATCCTCAAGCGCCGGACGCCCGAATGGCTGGCCGCTCCGCACCTGGCCCACATCGTCGCCGGCATCTCCGACGCCGCTCGCCACCACGGCGGCGAAGGCGCGCTCTATGTGGCGCTCAAGCGGAAGGCGCGACCCTGATCCGCCTATCCCGGCGAAAGCCGGGATCCACGCAGCGTGCGGCTGAATGGCGACCTGCTTGGCCAAGCTCAGCTTGGGCCCCGACTTTCATCGGGACGGTCGGATCAGGAGGAGCGTGCGGCCTTCTCGGCCAAACCCGACGTCCCCTCGCGGGCCTCTAGCTTCGCCGCGATCTCGTCCAGCGAGACACCGGCCGCGGCCAGGACCACCAGCCAGTGATAGATCAGGTCGGCGCTCTCTCCGGCCAGCGCGGCCTTGTCGCCCTGGGTCGCGGCGATCACCGTCTCGATCGCCTCTTCGCCCAGCTTCTTGGCGGCCAGCGACGGGTCGGCCAGCAGCTTGGCGGTGTAGGAGGTGGCCGGGTCGCCGCCCTTGCGGGCCTCGACAACGGCGGCCAGGCGGGCGAGCACCTCGGCGAAGCGGCTCATCAGGCGGGCTCCGTCAGGCGGATCGGCAGGCGGGCCTCGGCCATGGCGCGCTTCACGCCGCCGATAGACACCTCGCCGAAGTGGAAGATCGAGGCGGCCAGCACCGCATCGGCGCCGCCCTTCTTCACCGCGTCGACCATGTGCTGGGCGTTGCCCGCACCGCCGGAGGCGATCACCGGCA
>DASRRU010000012.1:0-5781 GCA_035656795.1 Phenylobacterium sp.
GTCGTCACGTGAGCGAACCGCATGGCGCGGCGCCCGAACCGGCCTTCTCGCTGATCCCGTCGCGTTTCCCGCCGATCGGTCTGTTCGACACGGTGACCACCGCCGCCGATCTGGAGGCGGTGATGGAACTCGCGGGCTGGACCAACGACCGTTTGGTCGCCGAGCGGCTGGCGCGGTTGCCCCAGGCGGACTGGGTGTTTGGGCGCGCCAATGCCAGCGCCGTGATGGCGGCCTTCCTCCACGTGGCGCCGCAGGGCATGCGCTTCAACGGCCCCGATCTGGGCGCGTGGTACGCGGCCGAGGCGATTGAAACGGCTGCGGCGGAAGTGGGCCATCACCTCAGGCGTGAGGCCTACGCGACGGGTGTGGCCGTTCTCGCCCGGGACTACCGCAGCTATGTCGCGACGCTGGAGGGGTCTTACCTCGACATCCGGGGCCGTCAGGCGGACTTGCCCGACCTCTACGCGCCTGACAGTCATGCCGCGGGCCAGCTGTGGGGGGAGAGCCAGCGGGCGGCCGGCGAGGACGGTCTCCTCTATGACAGCCTGCGCCGGGCTGGCGGAATCAATGTCGCGGCCTATCGGCCGCCAAAGGTGCGCGACGTCCTGCAGGCCGATCACTTCCGGCTCTCTGTCGAAGCTGCGTCCCGACGCATCCAACTTCATCGCCTGGCCGCCTGAGCAGCGTCGAAAGAGCTGATCAGACAATCCAAAGGCAGCCGATCGACGGCGGCGACGAGGCGCCCGCTGCAGGAACGCCCGAGGGCAAAAACGACGCCAGAGTAAAGTTGCGCTCTCTTGGTCCGGTCACGCTCTGAGACCGTCACTGCTGAGCTCGTCTTTCGATTCGCACTCGAGGCTCGCCGGCGCTTGCGCGACGACCAGGGTGGATTTCGCCGACACTACGTACAGGCGATGGTCCAGCGTGCCGAAGTCTCTGATGAGGAAGTCCGCATCTCCGGGACGCCTGAGCGTCTCCTCCGGGCTCTCGCACCGCCGAATGTAGGTTCGACGGGCGAGTTCGCGGTATTGTTCCTCGATGGCTCCCGGAGCAGGACTCGAACCTGCGACAAGTCGGTTAACAGCCGACTGCTCTACCAGCTGAGCTATCCGGGATCAGGCCGTCGAGGGGCGGGGGTATACGTTGGCAACCGGTCCGGCGCAAGCCGGGCAGAAGGCTCCGATCGCCGCACCTGAAAAAAGAGCCCGACGCGAGCGCCGGGCTATTAAAAGTCGGTGTTGGTGGGGTGTCTTCAAGGAAGACCCCTGGAATCTGGACTGGCGTGGTTAAGGCGCAGTAAACGAGCCGGGGCTGCCGCAAGGCCTTCGAAAGGCCGCGGTGTCGCGCCACGATTGGAGCGGGTCGGCGGCTGGGCTAGTCCTTGCAGCTCAGGGGCTGAGCGAGTCGAAAGGAAGCGCCCAAGTCATGCGCATCCACTTTACCGGCGTCGCCGGGGCGGGCATGAGCGCCGCGGCCCTGATGATGCGCGAGGCCGGCTGCCAGGTCACCGGCTCCGACGAGGACGTCTTCCCACCCATGTCGACCTATGTCGAAGGGCTGGGGTTTCCCTTCTATCGCCGCTTCGACGCGGCGAACCTGCCGGCCGACCTCGATGTGCTTGTCCTCGGGGCCAGCGCCAAGCTCGGCGGTGAGGCCAACCCCGAAGTGGCCGCCGCCCGCGCCCGCGGTGTGCGGATCACCAGCTTCCCGGAACTGGTGGGTCAGGTCACGGAGGCCCGGACCAACACCGTGGTGGCCGGCTCCTTCGGCAAGTCCACCTGCACGGCCCTGATGGCTCACGTGCTGCGTTCGGCCGGCTGCGACGCCGGCTGGATGGTGGGCGCCATCTCGCCGTCCCTGCCGGACACCGGCCACTGGGGGCGTGCTGCGCAGGTGGTGTTGGAGGGCGACGAGTACATCGTGGGGCCCGCCGACCGCCGCTCGAAGTTCTTGCTCTATCATCCCCGCGACGTGCTGCTGACCTCGCTGGTCCACGACCACGTCAATGTCTTCCCGACCTTCGCCGAGTACGAGGCGCCGTTCCGGGCGCTGCTTCGCCTGATCCCGGCCGACGGCCTGCTGGTCGCCCGCGAGCATCCGGCGATCCGGGCCATCGCGGACGAGGCCGCCAGCCGCATCGTCTGGTACGACACCGGCCGCTGCAAGGGTTGGTGGGCCGACGAAGTGGTGTTCGGTGACACGACGCGGTTCACCCTGGTGCGGCCCGACGGCGGACGGCTCGTCATGACCACCAGCCTGCTGGGCGCGCACAACATCGAGAACATCGTCGGCGTCGCGGCCTATCTGCTGGAGCGGGGCCTGGTGGACGAGGCGGCCCTGCAGGCCGCGGTGGCGAGCTTCGCGGGCATCCGCCGCCGGTTGGACCGGCTCACCACCCGCTCGGCCGTGCCGGTGATCGAGGGCTTCGGCTCATCCTACGAAAAGGCCCGCTCGGCGATCGAGGCCCTGCTGCTGCACTATCCGCTGAGGCCGCTGACGGTGGTCTTCGAGCCGCACACCTTTTCCTGGCGCAGCACCGATGCGCTCGCCTGGTACGACACGGTGTTCGAAGGCGCGGCGCGCGTGCTGATCGCCCCGCCGCCGACCCACGGCGCGGCCAGCCACCACCAGTCGAGCTTCGAGGACATCCTGGCGCGCACCGCCGCCACTGGCCTGCCCGTCGAGGGCGTGCGGACGGCCGAGGAGGCCCAGCGCGCGCTGAGCGGCCTCAAGGGCGATGAGGTGGTCCTGCTGCTCTCGTCCGGCCCGCTGCTGGGGCTGCCGGATAGCTTGCCGCCCATGTTCGACCGGCTCTACGGCGGCCAGGCTGCGGCCTAGTCGGCGATGACGTAGACGAAGGCCTCGATCACAGTGCCATCGTCGCCATCGACGGTGGTCAGGACCCGCCGATAGTCGGCGCCCTCGAAGGCGTCGAGCCGGTCCCAATGCGCCGGCAAGTCCTGCGACGTGAAGACCTGCACCGCCACCTCGGCGCCCTGCGGATCGAGCCGCAGGCCGGGATAGCCGACGCTGGCGCCCCAGCCTGCCGCCAGCCGTTCCCCGCGCACCATGCCGTGGGTCCAGTCTCCGGCCAGTTCCGCCAGCTGGCCATGGTTCGACCGGCCGGGCGCGAGTGTGCCGTAGACCGCCAGTCTGTGCTGCGCGCTCAAAGCCAGATCACGGCCGAGCGGGGACGGGCTGGACGTAGTCGTCACCTGCGGTCTCCTCCGATTTGAACTGGGCGCGCTTCGGCCCGGCGTAGCCGAACAGATAGGCGGCGACCTTGCGGATCTGGATCTCCTCCGATCCTTCGGTGATCCGGTAGCGGCGGTGATGGCGGTAGATGTGCTCGAAGGGCTTGTGGCGCGAATAGCCGATGCCGCCATGCACCTGCATGGCCCGGTCGGCGGCCTCGCAGACCAGGCGGTTGGCCCAGTAGTTACACATCGAGACCTTGTCGGAGATCTGCCGCTCGATCTCCTTGTGATCCATGCGGTCCATCTGCCAGGCGGTCTTGCGGATCAGAAGGCGCAGCATCTCGGCCTGGGTGGAGAGTTCCACCAGCGGCCACTGGATCGCCTGGTTCTCGGCCAGGGCCTTGCCGAAGGGTTTGCGCGCGCGGGCGTACTTCACGCTCTCCTCGATGCAGTAGACCGCCGCCCCCAGGGACGATGCCGCCTGCCGGATGCGGTTCTGGTGCACGAAGCTCTGGCCGAGCCGAAGACCCTGGTCGATCTGGCCCCAGTAGCTGTCCTCCGGGATCCAGACGTCGGTGAAGCTGACCCGCGGGTGATCGGTCGGCATGTTGAAGGTCCAGAGGTACTCCTCGACCTTCACGCCGGGCGTGTCGGCCGGGACGATGAAGCAGGTGATGCCGGCCGCGTCGCCGTCCTTGCCCGAGGTGCGGGCGAAGACCATCACGTGGGTCGCCACGTGCATGCCCGTGGTCCACATCTTTTCGCCGCGGATCAGCCAGCCCGGCTTGCCATCCTTGTCCTGCCGGACCGCGGTGGTGTCCATGAAGGTGGCGTCGGAGCCGTGCTCAGGCTCGGTGAGGCCGAAGCCGGTGCGCAGCTTGCCCGTTAGCAGCTTGTCGGCGTCGCGCTCGTACTGGGCGTTGGTGGCGAAGGCCTTGAACATCAGGATGAAGGGGTTGTTGCCGACGATCGAGTGCTCGTTCTGCAGGTCGTTGTGCAGGCCGAGCCCCTTGGCGGCCAGGTGCTCGCGGATCACCGCAAGCTCGAGCTGGGTGCCGCCCTTGCCGCCCAGCTCCTTGGGCCAGCCGAAGCGCAGGTGGCCGGCGACGTCGGCGCGGCGCCTCGCCTCGCCCAGCAGCGCCTCCCATTCCTTCTTGGGCAGGCCGCCGGCGTCCCAGTCGGTGCGCTCATATTCCCGCCGGTGGTCGAAATAGCGGATATTGTCGTCCTGAAGCTCCAGCGGCTTGATCTCGGCCTCGATGAAGGCGTCGAGTTCAGCCAGATAGGCGACGAGTTCGGGCGGCAGGTCGAAGTCCATGGCGCGGTCCCTGGTGTGTTCTTTGACCGGACCTTAGCTCAAGTCAGCCATTTACAAGCCGCCGGAACGACCGCCTGATCGGGCGAAGTTGGACGGGGCCGAGGATAACGTAGGGTCATGAGCGTGGACGTGCTGGCCGCCCTGCCGCGGTTGGCTCAACGGCTGGGGGGCGAGGGCGCGGTGCTGGCGGCCGCCGAACGGCTGTCGGGCGGGGCGAGCATGGAGACCTGGGCCTTCACGGTCGAGGCGCCCGGCGCCGCGCGGCGCGACCTGATCCTGCGCCGCCGATCCGCCCCGTTCGACCCAGACGCTTCGCGCTCCATCAGCCTGTCGGGAGAAGCCGCGCTGATCAGTGCGGTTCGGAATACCGGCGCGCCGGCCGCGCCGCTGGTCCACCTGTGCGACGAACAGGACGGCCTGGGCGAATGCCATGTCACCCAGCGCATCGCCGGTGAGACCCTGGGGCGGCGCATTGTCTCCGACCCGCGCTTCGACGCCGTGCGGCCGCAGCTCGCGCGCCAGTGCGGGGAGATCATGGCGCAGATCCACGCCACGCCGCCGCCGGCGCAGGCAGGCCTGAAGGCGGCGGACTTCCTGGGTGAGCTCGCCCGCTATGAAGAGGTATACCGATCCTCCGGCGCCGAGCGGCCCGTGTTCGAATTGGCCTTCCAGCACCTGAAGACCCATGCGCCGCCGCCCACGCCCCTGGTGCTGCTGCACGGGGACTTTCGGAACGGCAACCTGATGATCTCGCCCGTGACCGGCGTCGCCGCCGTGCTCGACTGGGAGCTGTCGCACATCGGCGACCCGGCCGAGGACCTGGGCTGGATCTGCGTCAATTCCTGGCGATTCGGACACCCCGACCGCCCCGTCGGCGGCTTCGGCGACTATGCCGACCTGCTGAAGGGCTATGAGGCGGCGGGGGGCGCCCCGGTCTCGCTGAAGCGGCTGCGCACCTGGCAGGCTCTGGGATCGCTGAAGTGGGGCGTCATGTGCCTGATGATGTACCAGAGCTGGGCCCGCGGCCTGGAGGCCTCGGTGGAGCGCCCGATGATCGGCCGCCGGGTCTCCGAGACCGAGATCGACCTGGTGAACCTCCTGGAGGCGGGCCTGTGATCACCCATCCGCAGGCCCAGGAGCTGACCACGGCGGTGGCCCGCTGGATCGACGAGATCCGGCCCGCGCTCGATCCGCGCAACGCCTTCCTGGCCCGGGTCTCGGCCAATGTGCTTGGGGTGATCGGCCGCGAGCTGACGCTGGGCCCGG
>DASRRU010000013.1:0-4361 GCA_035656795.1 Phenylobacterium sp.
AGCGCCCCTTCCGTCCGCCTGCAAAATAGCTAATGTCGCAAGTCCTTCCAGGTCGGGGGGCGCAGGCTGCGAATTTGCGCCTGCGCGGTGCGGTTCGGACAAAGACATGAAGCTGACGATCGAGCGGGCGGCGCTGCTTAAGGCGCTGGGGCATGTGCAGAGCGCGGTGGAGCGGCGCAACACCATCCCGATCCTGTCCAACGTCCTGCTTTCCGCCGAGCGGGACCGGCTGACCTTCTCGGCCACCGACCTCGACATGGAGATCGTCGACGAGGCGCCGGCCCAGGTGGACCAGCCCGGCCAGATCACCGCGCCGGCCCACACCCTCTACGAGATCGTCCGCAAGCTGCCGGAAGGCGCCGACGTGGTGCTCAGCTTCACCGGCGAGGATCCGCGCCTGACCGTCTCGGCCGGACGCAGCCGCTTCAACCTGCCGGTGCTGCCAGCCGGCGACTTCCCGGTGATGACCTCCGACGGCCTCTCCGCCGGAATGGCGGTGGACGTCGGCGATCTGATCCGGCTGATCGACAAGACCAAGTTCGCGATCTCGGCGGAGGAAACCCGCTACTACCTGAACGGCCTCTATCTCCACACGGTGGTCGAGGACGGCCAGACCAAGCTGCGCGCGGTGGCCACCGACGGCTCGCGCCTGGCGCTGGCGGAGATGGCGGCGCCGGAGGGCGCGGCCGGCCTGCCGGGCGTCATCGTACCGCGCAAGACCATCGCCGAGGCCAGGCGCCTGCTGGACGACGCCGGCGAGCAGGTCGAGCTGCAGATCAGCCACCAGAAGGTGCGCCTCGACTTCGGCGGCGCGGCGCTGACCTCCAAGGTGATCGACGGCACCTTCCCCGACTATCCGCGGGTGATCCCCAAGGACAACAACCGCATCGTCCGCGTCGATTCCAAGCTCTTCGCCCAGGCCGTCGACCGCGTGGCCACCATCTCGGCCGAGAAGTCCCGGTCGGTGCGCATGGCGGTCGAAGGCGGAAAATGCGTGCTCACCGTGCGCAACATGGAAGCCGGCCAGGCGGTGGAAGAGCTTGAGCTCGACTACGACGGCGACGCCTTCGAACTCAGCTTCAACGCCCGCTACCTGCTCGACATCACCGACCAGATCTCCGGCGAACTGGCCGAGCTGCGCTTCGGCGGACCGAATGATCCGGCCCTGGTGCTCGATCCGCAGGATACGGACGTGCAGTACATATTGATGCCGTTGCGGGTGTAGCGGGGCGGCCCCTCCTCTTTAGGGGGGTGGCCGAGGCGAAGCCGAGGGCGGGTGGGGGTGTGCGGGCCAGGCTGAGAGCCAGCCGCCTGAACGCGACCTCCCCACACTGGCCGCTGGCGCGGCCTGTCCCCTCCCCTAAAGAGGAGGGGTGATGTCAGTGTCCGTGGCTGCCTTCGTACACGCCCGGCGCGGCGTACTCGTTCTCCGGCCCCTCGGTCCCGCTCGCCAGCACGAAGCGGCGGTCGCAGTAGGGGCACTCTACGAAATCGGCCTCGCCCATCTCCAGGAAGACGCGTGGATGGCCCAGCGCGCCGCCGACCCCGTCGCAGGCCACGCGCTTTGAGCGCACGGTGACCATCTCCGGCGGCGACAGATCGGGTGTCAGCGCGCCCTTGGCGGGCGCAGGCTCTGGCCGGGTCTTCGCCGAGGCGGGTTTCACGGTGGGTTTGGAGGCGGCTTTGCGGGCCATCGGGCAATCCTTCTGAGCGGCCCGATTGTGGAGGGGCCGCCGCGCGCCTAGGTATGCGAGCGCGGCTTTCCCAGTCAATGTGGAGAGGGCAATGACGGGATGACTATGGATCTGCCTGACTACGCGATCGAGGCCAAGGGCCTGGTCAAGACCTATGCGGCGACCAAGACGACGCCGGAAATGAAGGCGCTGAAGGGGATTGACCTGGCGATCCCGCGCGGCTCGATCTTCGGCCTCCTGGGGCCGAACGGGGCCGGCAAATCGACCTTCATCAACATCCTGGCGGGCCTGTGCCGCAAGACGTCCGGCACGGTCAGCATCTGGGGCCGCGACATCGACGAGCGCCCGCGCGACGCGCGCGCCGCCGTCGGCGTGGTGCCGCAGGAGATCGCCGCCGACCCGTTTTTCACTCCGGCCGAATCGCTGGAGGTGGCCGCCGGCATGTACGCCGTACCCAAGTCCGAGCGCCGCACCGCCGAGCTGCTCAACGCGCTGGGCCTCGGCGACAAGGCCAACGCCTACGTCCGCCAGCTCTCCGGCGGCATGAAGCGCCGCCTGATGGTGGCCAAGGCCATGGTCCACAATCCGCCGGTGCTGATCCTCGACGAGCCCACCGCTGGCGTCGACGTCGAGCTGCGCCGCCAGCTCTGGGCCTATGTGCTGGAGCTGAACCGCAAGGGCGTGACCATCGTGCTCACGACGCACTACCTGGAGGAGGCCCAGGAACTCTGCGACCAGATCGCGATCATCAACCGCGGCCAGGTGGTGGCCTGCGAGCCGACCACGACGCTGCTGGCCCGCATGGACATGCGCAAGGTGCTGGTGACCCCGCTGGAGCCGATGACCACCGCGCCCGCCCTTGCGGGGTTCGAGACCGCGCTCACGCCCGCCGGCGGCTTCTCGGTCAGCTACCGCACCGGCCAGTCGTCCGTGGAGCAGGTGCTGGGGGCCATCCGCGCCGCCGGCCTGCACATCAAGGACATCGCCACCGAGGACCCCGACCTTGAGGACGTCTTCGTGTCGCTCACCTACGCCGCGCCGGAGCCGGTGGGCGCCTAAGGGCCGCTCACGGCCAGGTTCGGCATGACCCAGCTGCCGTCCTTGCTGTTGAAGACGGAGTTGAGTCCATCGGTGACCGCGGCCCAGGCCTTTGAGCCCGGGGCGATCTCTTCCACGTGACCCTCGCCGGGGATCGCATAGGTCCAGGCGCGGATGTCGCCGGCCGCGCGCGCCTTGGCGACATAGGCCCTGCCCTGGGTTGGCGGGGCGGTGTCGTCCAGCCCGCCATGGATCAGCATCCGGGGTGTCCCAAGCGGCAGCAGGCTGGCGGGCGAGGTGTCGCTCAAAGGGTCGGGCTGGGCTGAGCCCGCCAGCAGGCGCGCGACGGTCGGCTCGCCGCAGCCGTCCTTGGCCGTCGCCAGGTCGGGCAGGCCGCCCAGGCTGACCGTCCAGGCGATGGGCAGCGGTTTCGGATCGTGCAGCGGGCTCGAGGCCGGAAGCTTGGGCCGGGCCGCCAGCCACAGCGCGAGCTGTCCCCCCGCAGAATGCCCCAGCACCACCAGCTTGTCGGTCGCCAGGCCATAGTCCCTGGCGTGCGCCAGCAGCGCGTCGGCCGCCGCGTTGACGTCCTGGAAGGTCCCCGGATAGCCACCGCCGGGCCGGTCGACGCCGCGGTACTCGATGTTCCAGACCGCGATGCCTCGGCGGCGTAGGTCCTCGGCGGCATAGTCCATGATGTGCAGGTTCGCGATGCCTGAGCGCCAGCAGCCGCCGTGGATCATCAGCACGGTGGGGAACGGGCCCTTGCCGTCCGGCCGCCACACCTCGGCGACCTGCAGCGGGTCGGGGCCGTAGGCGACACGGGCCGTGGCCTTGGGCGGCGGCCGGCCCATCAGGTCGGGCCAGTCCATCAATTTCGGCTGGGCCTGGGCCGAAAGGGCGAGGGCGCAGATCAGCGCCGCCAGCGCGAAGCCGCCGCGCCTCATGCGGTCAGGCTGCGGATGTCACGCCAGCGATAAGCCACTTCGAAAAGCAACCGCCCGCCCGGACCCGGCTCCTGCCGCGCCGCCTCGGGCTCGCCGCCCAGGTGCTCGTAGAAGCCGCGGGCCCGGAGGTTGTCGCGAAGCACGGAGATCATCAGCGAGGTCGCGCCCTGCGCCGCCAGCGCACGGGCCGTCTGGCTCATCAGTCGCGCGCCCAGTCCCCGCCCCTGCGCCTGGCGCAGCAGATAGAGGGTGGCGACCTCCGCCTCGCCAGGAACGCCCCGCCGCGAGGGGCCGCCCTGCGCATAGCCCACCAGGCCGTAGCGGTCCGCGGCGACCAGGGTGACGCTGTCGCCCGGCTCGGTCAGGATCCGGCGAAAGCGCCGTGCGAAGCCGGGCTCGCTCATCCGCGCCAGGAAGGCGTCGGCCAGCAGGCCCCGGTAGGTCTCGCGCCAGGACGTCACGTGGACGCGCGCCATCTCCTCGGCGTCGGACGGTCCGGCGGGGAAGACCACGAAGCTCAAGCGGCTGAAGCTCCACGAAGATGGATGATCCATCCACAGCTTGGACCTGTTCGCCTCCGGTTCAAGGGGCGCCAGGGGCTGACGGGACACGCTGCGACAGTTAGCGTCAGCCAGCTCATGAACGCCCCGACAGCCAACGCCCTGCCCGACCCGTCCGCCGG
>DASRRU010000014.1:0-7831 GCA_035656795.1 Phenylobacterium sp.
CAGGCCAAGGGCTTCTACGGGCGCCGCAAGAACACCATCCGCACCGCCAAGGCGGCCGTGGACAAGGCCGGCCAGTACGCCTACCGCGACCGCAAGGTCCGCAAGCGCGCGTTCCGCTCGCTGTGGATCCAGCGGATCAACGCCGCGGCCCGCGAAGAGGGCATGACCTACGCCCGATTTATCCACGGCCTTGACCTGGCCGGGATCGAAATGGACCGCAAGGTCCTCGCCGATATCGCCGGCGCCGACCCAGCCGCTTTCAAGGCCATCGCCGAAAAGGTTCGCGCCGCGCTGGCTTGATCGCCCGGAGCTCATGCTCCTGCTGATTTCAAGAAGCCCTTCGGTGCGAACCGGAGGGCTTTTTGCTGCCCTCTTCTCCCCATGAAGGCCGCAGGGTAGGACACCCACACATGACCGATCTCTCTAAACTGGAAGCGGACCTCTCCGCATCAATCGCCGCGGCCGCCGACGTGGCCGCGCTGGAAGCCGCTCGCATCGCTGCGCTGGGCAAGTCCGGCTCGGTGTCCGAGCTGCTGAAAACCCTGGGCGCGATGAGCCCGGACGAGCGCCGCGAGCTGGGGCCGCTGATCAACGGCCTGCGCGACCGCATCGCCGGCGCCATCGCCGGCCGCAAAGCCGAGCTCGAGGCCGCCGAACTGGACGCCAAGCTCGCCGCCGAACGCGTGGACCTGACACTCCCGCCGGCGCCCGCGCGCCGCGGCCGGGTGCATCCGACCATGCAGGTGCTGGACGAGATGATCGCCATCTTCGCCGAGATGGGCTTCGGCCTGGCGGAAGGCCCCGACATCGAGGACGACTTCCACAACTTCACGGCGCTCAACTTCCCGCCCAAGCACCCGGCGCGGGAGATGCACGACACGTTCTGGCTGCCCGAAGACGATAGGGGCGAGCGCAAGGTGCTGCGCACCCACACGAGCCCCGTGCAGATCCGCACCATGCAGCGGACCAACGAGAAGCTGCCGGCCTGGATTGCCAATGGGCAGGAGCCGCCGATCCGCGTCATCGTGCCCGGCCGCACCTACCGCTCGGACTCGGACGCCACCCACACGCCGATGTTCCACCAGATGGAGGGCCTGGTGATCGACAAGGCGATCCACATGGGCCACCTGAAGTGGACGCTGGAGACCTTCATCTCGCGGTTCTTCGAGACGCCGCTGGTGGAGACCCGCTTCCGGCCGCACCATTTCCCGTTCACTGAGCCCAGCGCCGAGATGGACGTGCGCTGCGACCGCTCCGGCGGGGACGTGAAGATCGGCCAGGGCGACGACTGGATGGAGATCGTCGGCTGCGGGATGGTCCATCCCAACGTGCTGAGGAACTGCGGCCTCGACCCCGACGTCTGGCAGGGCTTCGCCTTCGGCTTCGGCATCGACCGGCTGGGGATGCTGAAATACGGCATGCCCGACCTGCGCGACATGTTCGCGAGCGATGTGCGCTGGCTGGAGCACTACGGCTTCTCGGCCTTCGCCGCGCCCAATCCCGCCACCGGCCTGAGCTGAGGAGAGCGTCATGAAGTTCACCCTCTCCTGGCTCAAGGAGCATCTCGAAACCGTCGCCACGGTCGATCAGGTCGTGAACGCCATGACCATGGCGGGCCTCGAGGTCGAGCACGTCGAAAACCCGGCGGCCAAGCTGGCGGCCTTCTCGGTGGCCAAGGTCGTCGAGGCCGTCCAGCATCCCAACGCCGACCGCCTGCGCGTCTGCCAGGTGGACACGGTCGATGGGCGCAAGGAGATCGTCTGCGGCGCACCCAATGCCCGGGCGGGCCTCACGACCATCTACGCCCCGCTGGGGGCCTATGTCCCGGGTTCGGGCATCACGCTCGAGGCCCGTCCGGTGCGCGGCGTGGTCTCCAACGGGATGCTCTGCTCGGGGCGTGAGCTGGAGGTCGACTCCGACGCCGACGGCATCGTCGAACTGCCCGACAGCCTCGAAGTGGGCCTGCCGGCCGCAGACGCCTTCGGCCTGGAGGCGGTGATCGACTTCGAGGTCACGCCGAACCGGCCCGACTGGCTGGGCGTCGTCGGCATCGCCCGCGACCTGGCGGCCGCCGGTCTAGGGACACTGAAGGACCCCTCGGTCGCGCCGGTCCCCGGCAAGGGGCCGACCACGATCGAGATCCGCGTCGACGGCGACGCCTGTCCGGTGTTCGCCGGCCGGCTGATCAGGGGCGTGAAGAACGGCCCGTCGCCGGCCTGGCTGCAGCGCAAGCTGGCCGCCGTGGGTCTGCGTCCCATCTCGGCGCTGGTCGATATCACCAACCTGATGTCCTACGACCGTTGCCGGCCGCTGCACGTCTATGACGCGGCCAAGCTCGCCGGCGGCTTCATCGAGGCGCGGCTGGGCAAGCCCGGCGAGAGGCTCGAGGCCCTGGACGGCAAGACTTATGAGGCAGGCCCCGAGGTCTGCGTGATCGCCGATGGATCGGGCGCCGTGGGCCTGGGCGGGGTGATGGGCGGCGAGTCCACCAAGGTCAGCGAGACCACCACCGACGTCTTCGTGGAAAGCGCCTATTTCGATCCGATCCGCACGGCCCAGACCGGCCGGACGCTCGGGCTAACGTCGGACGCCCAGTACCGCTTCGCGCGCGGGGTCGACACCGGCTTCGTGGTGGACGGGCTGGAGATGGCCACGCGGCTGATCCTCGACCTCTGCGGCGGCGAGCCCTGCGAGGTCCGGGTCGCCGGCCACGCGCCGGCGCCGCCGGCGGCGTTCGAGTTCGACCATGCCTATGTGAAGAAGCTCTCGGGCCTCGACGTGCCCAGCACGCGGATCGACGGCATCCTGACCGCCCTCGGCTTCGAGGTGCGCGGCGAGATGGTCACCCCGCCGACCTGGCGGCGTGACGTGGACGGCAAGGCCGACCTGGTCGAGGAAGTGGCCCGCATCGAGGGCTTCGACGCCCTGCCCGCCGAGCCCCTGCCCGAGATGCAACACCCTGCCGGCGGCGTGCTGACCGTGCGCCAGGCCCGCATGCGCAACGCGCGGCGCGCCATGGCCGCTCGCGGCTATGCGGAAGCGGTGACCTGGAGCTTCATGCGCACCGCCTGGGCGCAGCTGTTCGGCGGCGGCGACGAGAAGCTGCGGCTGACCAATCCGATCGCCTCGGATCTCGACTGCATGCGCCCCTCGATCCTGCCGAACCTGATCGAGGCCGCCGCCCGCAACGCCCGCCAGGGGTTCGCGGACGCGGCGCTGTTCGAGGTGGGCCCGACCTTCAAGGGCGACCAGCCGGCCGACCAGTTGACCATCGTGGCGGCCCTCATCGCGCCGCACGCGCCGCGTAGCTGGGCCGGCAAGGCCGCCGATCCGCTGTTCGCGCTGAAGGCCGACCTGATGGCGCTGCTGGAGGAGATGGGCGCGCCCAATCTCCAGATTGCGCAAGGCGGTCAAGGCGGGGGCCCGGCCTCCTCCTGGTGGCACCCCGGCCGCTCGGCGCGGCTGCAGCTGGGCCCCAAGACCGTGGTCGCCGAGTTCGGCGAACTTCATCCGGCGATCCTGAAGGCGCTCGACGCCGAGGGACCGATGCTGGCGTTCGAACTCGACCTGGGCGCCATCCCGGAGCCGAAGAAGAAGGCCACCAAGACCAAGCCGGCCCTGACGCTTTCGTCGCTGATGCCGCTCAGCCGGGACTTCGCGTTCCTGGTCGATCAGGCGACGCCGGCTGGCGAACTGGTCCGACCGATCCTCGCGGCCGACAAGGCGCTGATCGCCAACGCTCGCGTGTTCGACGTCTACCAGGGCAAGGGCGTGCCGGAAGGACAGAAGTCGGTCGCCATCGAGGTCACCGTCCAGCCGACCGAGAAGACCCTGACCGACCCGGAGATCGAGGCGCTTTCGGCTCGCATCGTGGCGGCGGCGGAGAAGGCGGTGGGGGCGAAGCTCAGGAGCTAGGCAGGCCTGCCAGCAGCCGTTCCAGGCCGCCAACCAGGTGCGCCCAGCCGCCCTTCATGGACTCGAAGATGCCGTCGTCCACGCCCGGGCGGAAGCCGGAATGCTCCAGGCGCAGGCGCGTGCCGCCCGCCTCCGGCGTCAGCGTCCAGGCGACCAGGGTGTCGATGCCGTCCGGCTTCTCGTCGCCCGACAGGGTCTGGCGCCAGACCAGGCGCGCGCCTGGCTCCAGCGCGACCACCTCACAGTCGAACACGCCATTCCAGCGCCCCGGCACCGGCGTGGCGCGCAGGTTGAAGCGATGCCCGACCCGCGGCTGGAAGTCGTTCTTCATCAGCCATTCGGCGATCAGGTCCGACTGGGTCAGCGCGCGCCAGACCTTGTCCGGCGCATGCGGCAGCAACCGGTCGACGACGATGGCGTTGGCCTCGGTCACGCTCATGGCTGTTCCCCCGCCACCCGCTCGAGGGCGGCGACCATTTTCTGCCAACCGTAGCCGGCGCCCTGGAAGAAGGGCTCATCCTGGGGACGGAAGCCGGACTGCTCCATGGACACTTGGGTCCCGCCGTCGGTGGGCGTGAAGGTCCAGGTGACGATGGTCTTGACCCCGTTGGCCGCCTGTTCGCCCGAGGAGCACCAGCTGTAGACCAGCCGCGACATGGGCTCGACCTCCAGCACCTCGCAATCGGTCACCCCGTTCCACCCGCCCTGGGGCGTGGCGCGAAAATTAAACCTGTGGCCGACGATCGGCTCAAGATCGGTCTGCATCAGCCATTCGCTGACGAGGGCGGGATGGGTCAGGGCGCGCCAAACCTTCTCCGGCGGGTGCGCCATCAGGCGCTCGACGATGACCGAGCGGCTGGCGGGGATATCGTTCATCGGGCGGTCCTTTCAGGCGAATTTGCGATCCTGGGCATCCTATTGGTCCATCCGCTTCAGCAGGTCTTCCAGGCGGTCGAAGCGTTCGCGCCAGAAGACGGCGTAGAGGGCCATCCAGTCGATGAGCGGCTTCAGCCCCTCAGGCCGGGCGGCGTAGCGGATGAACCGTCCCTCCCGCCGCTCGCTGACCAACCCTGCCTGGCGCAACACCGCCAGGTGCTGCGACACGGCCGGCTGTGAGACGCCGGAACCCGCCACGATATCGCTCACCGCCAGTTCGCCCTCGCCCGCCAGCCGCTCGAACACGGCGCGCCGGGTCGGGTCGGCGAGGGTGCGGAACAGGTCGGGGACTTGCGGTTCCATGCAAATATATAAGTACACACTTATGTAATGAGTCAAGCGACGAGTCCGCTCGCCCCCGCGAAGGCGGGGACGGAGGCGGAATCACCGTGCGGTCAAAGGCCAAGCCTCTCCGGCGCTTGGCTTCAGTCCCCGCCTGCGCGGGGATGAGCGGATCGGACGATCAGAACGGAATGAGGCTGCGCTTGCGCGAATAGGCCAGGTAGCCGACGTTGGCGCCCAGGCGGAAGCCGACACCGGCGCGGATCGGCGCCAGGACGATGTCGTTGGCCCGCTGGTAGTTCACCCCAAGGCCACCGACGAAATAGGCCGAGCCTTCCACGCCGGGGAACCGCTGGAAGATGTCGCGTGGATCTTCGAGCATGTAGCAGAGGGTGAACACGCGGCTGACGTTGCCGCCGAAGTCCCAGCCCACCGACGGGCCCTGCCAGAAGACCTCCATCGGCTGGCGGCCCTTCATATAGAGCAGGCCGCGGCCGTAGCGGGCGCCGACGCCGATCGCGCCCGAGCCCTCTTCGCCGGCGATATAGGCGGTGGGCCGCCCGTTGCTCTTGAAGATCCGTTCCACCGCGCCGCCGGCCGATTCCGCGGTGACGCCCATGAAGTCGGAAACCGAGTGAACGATCTCGTCCTCGGAATAGGTCTGCTGCTGGAGGGGCCGGCCGGAGGCGTCCGTGGGGCCCGCGGCTGGATAGCTGGGCGTGGAATTGGGCGGCGGCGGCGCCTGAGCCTGCGCCACCTCGGCCTGGACGGGCTGAGCGGGGGGCGTCGCGGCGTCGCGCTTGCGCGCCGGGGGCAGCAGGATCGGATCGGCGCCCGCCACACGGGCGGCGCCCAGGGTCATGAGCCCCGACACGATAAGGGTCCGACGGTCCATGGGCGCAAAGTCCTCCTAAAGGCCAAAGATATCAGCTCCGCCCAGATGGCAGATGGATTGTGTCGCCTTAACGCCCGATTAACTGTGTTGCACGCCGTCACGTCTGAGGGCGCAGGCGCGAGACGCATGGGCGACGGGCCTCGGCGCCTTCGGATGCGGTCCGACCGCATGCCCTCTCCGTCAGCTTTGCAGACACCTTCCCCCAGGGTGTTCCCTGCGGGAAGGAGCGCGACATCTCGCACCGGCGAAGGAATGTGCTAGACGCGGGCGCAGCATGACCACCCCGCTTTCCCACATCCGCAATTTCTCCATCGTGGCGCACATCGACCACGGCAAGTCGACGCTCAGCGACCGGCTGATCCAGGAGACCGGCGCGCTGACCCAGCGCGAGATGACCGAGCAGGTGCTCGACAACATGGAGATCGAGCGCGAACGCGGGATCACCATCAAGGCCCAGACCGTGCGCCTGTCCTACAAGGCCGACGACGGCGAGACCTACATCCTCAACCTGATGGACACCCCCGGGCACGTGGACTTCGCCTACGAGGTCTCCCGCAGCCTGGCCGCCTGCGAGGGCTCGATCCTGGTGGTGGACGCCTCCCAGGGCGTCGAGGCCCAGACGCTCGCCAACGTCTACCAAGCCATCGACAACAACCACGAGATCGTCCCGGTCCTGAACAAGATCGACCTGCCGGCCGCCGAGCCCGAGCGGATCCGCCAGCAGATCGAGGACGTCATCGGCCTGGACGCCTCCGGCGCCATCCTGACTTCGGCCAAGACCGGGGCCGGCATCCACGAGCTGCTGGAGGCCATCGTCCACCGGCTGCCCGCGCCCAAGGGCGACGCGAGCGCGCCGCTGAAGGCGCTGTTGGTCGACGCCTGGTACGACGCCTACTTGGGCGTGGTGGTGCTGGTCCGCGTGATCGACGGCTCGCTGCGCAAGGGCCAGCGGGTGCAGATGATGCAGCAGGGCTCGACCCACCTGATCGACCGGATCGGGGTCTTCAACCCCAAGCGCACCGAGGTCGAGGCCCTGGGCCCCGGCGAGATCGGCTTCATCACCGCCCAGATCAAGGAAGTGGCCCAGGCCGCCGTCGGCGACACCATCACCGACGAAAAGCGCCCCGCCGAAGCCGCCCTGCCCGGCTTCCGCGACGTGCAGCCGGTGGTGTTCTGCGGCCTGTTCCCCGTGGACGCCGCCGACTTCGAGGACCTGCGCGCCGCGATCGGGCGCCTGCGCCTCAACGACGCCTCGTTCAGCTACGAGATGGAAACCAGCGCGGCCCTGGGCTTCGGCTTCCGCTGCGGGTTCCTGGGCCTCCTGCACCTGGAGATCATCCAGGAGCGGCTCTCCCGCGAGTTCGACCTCGACCTGATCGCGACGGCGCCCAGCGTCATCTACAAGATAGGCCTCAACGACGGCACGGAAGTCGAGCTGCACAACCCCGCCGACATGCCCGACCCGGTGAAGATCGCCACCATCGCCGAGCCCTGGATCAAGGCCACCATCCTGACCCCGGACGAGTACCTGGGCAGCGTCATCAAGCTCTGCCAGGACCGCCGCGGCGCCCAGCGCGAGCTGAGCTACGTCGGCTCGCGCGCCCTGGTGGTCTACGACCTGCCGCTGAACGAGGTGGTGTTCGACTTCTACGATCGGCTGAAGAGCGTCTCCAAGGGCTACGCCTCCTTCGACTACCAGATCGAGGACTACCGGGTCGGCAACCTGGTCAAGATGTCGATCCTGGTGAATTCCGAGCCGGTCGATGCGCTCTCCATGCTGGTCCATGCCGATCGCGCCGAAGC
>DASRRU010000015.1:0-2340 GCA_035656795.1 Phenylobacterium sp.
ACCGAATTTCAGTTCCGGCTTCATTTCAGCAGACCCTCCCAGCGTGCGACCTGACTGCGGACCGCCTGGGGCGCTGTACCGCCATAGCTTGTCCGGCTCGCCACAGAAGCCTGCGGCGACAGCACATCGTAAACCCCCGGCGTGATGCGCGGTTCGATATTTTGCAGTTCGGCCAACGGCAGTTGCGCCAAATCCACGCCCAGAGCCTCGGCCCGCTTCACCGCCGCGCCCGTGATGTGGTGGGCCTGGCGGAAGGGCAGGTCCAGCTCGCGCACCAGCCAGTCGGCCAGGTCGGTGGCGGTGGAGAAGCCCGCGCCGGCGGCGGCGGCCATGCGTTCGGCATTGGGCTGCAGGTCCTCGACCATGCCGGCCATGGCGGCCAGCGACAGATCCAGCGCGTCGTGCGCCTCGAACACCGGCGGCTTGTCCTCCTGCATGTCCTTCGAATAGGCCAGCGGCAGGCCCTTCATCACCAGGGTCAGGCTGGCCAGGGCGCCGAAGATGCGGCCGACCTTGGCGCGCACCAGTTCGGCGGCGTCCGGGTTGCGCTTCTGCGGCATGATCGAGGAGCCGGTGGTGAAGGCGTCGGTCAGCCGGGCGAAGCCGAACTGCGGCGTCACCCAGATCACGATCTCTTCCGCCATCCGCGACAGGTGGGTGGCGCAGATCGAGGCGGCCGAGAGGGCCTCCAGCGCGAAGTCGCGGTCGGAGACGCTGTCCAGAGAATTGGCGGTCGGCCGGTCGAAACCCAGCGCGGCGGCGGTGGCGTGGCGGTCGATGGGGAAGGGCGAGCCGGCCAGGGCGGCCGCGCCCAGCGGGCATTCGTTCATCCGCGCCCGGGCGTCCTGGAAGCGGGCGGCGTCGCGGCCGAACATCTCCACATAGGCCATCAGGTGGTGGCCGAGGGTCACCGGCTGGGCCGGCTGCAGGTGGGTGAAGCCGGGCGTCAGGGTGTCGGCGTGCAGCGCCGCCTTGGCCAGCAGGGCCCGCTGCAGCGCCTTCAGCCGCTCGACCGTGCGGTCGCAGGCGTCGCGGACCCACAGGCGGAAATCGAGCGCCACCTGGTCGTTGCGCGAGCGGGCGGTGTGCAGCCGCCCCGCCGCCGGCCCGATCAGCTCGGCCAGGCGGGCCTCCACATTCATGTGGATGTCTTCGTATTCGTCGCGGAACGGGAAGACGCCGGTCTCGATCTCGCGCTCGATCTGCGTCAGGCCGTCCTGGATGACGGCCTCATCCTGCCTTGAAATAACCCCCTGTTTGGACAACATCGCGGCGTGCGCCCGCGATCCGGCAAGATCCTGAGCCCACAAGCGGCGGTCGACGCCGATCGAGACGTTGATCGCCTGCATCAGCTCGGCGGGTTTTCGCTCGAATCGGCCGCCCCACATATCTTGACCCTTGGGCCCAGGATTGGGCGAGCCGGAGTGCGCGTCGGACATGAGTGCGGTTGAACCTCAAAAGGCGCCACGCGCCGGGCTCGGTAGGGGACTTAAGACGGCGGTGTACGTCGTCCTGGCGATCGGTGTGGCGGCGGTCCTATACGTCATCGGCGCCGCCGTCATCAAACCCAATACGGCGGGCGGGCTGAAGGCCGTCGCCAAGGGGAGCCTGGCCAAGCTCGAAATCCTGCCCCAGCCGATCGCGGCGGCGGCGGTCCCGTTCACCGACGCCAATGGCAAGACCGTGCACCTGACCGACTTCAAGGGCCAGGCGGTGGTGCTGAACCTGTGGGCCACCTGGTGCGCGCCCTGCGTCAAGGAAATGCCGACCCTGGCCAAGCTGCAGACCGAATTCGCCGGCAAGCCGGTCAAGGTGCTGGCGGTCAGCATGGACAGCGCGCCCCAGCGCGAGCAGGCCCGGGCCTTCATGGCCAAGCACGCGCCGTTGGACTTCTATCAGGACTCCGACTTCGCCTTCCTCACCAACCTGAACCCGCACCCGGTCGGCTTCCCGACCACGGTTCTGATCGACAGCAAGGGCTATGAGCGGGCGATCTATGCGGGCGACACCGACTGGTCGAGCCCCGACGCCAAGGCCGCCGTGGAGCGCCTGGCGGCGGAGTAGGCGTGCTTCCCTCTCCACTTGCGGGGAGGGGATCAGCTTTCTTCCCTGCCTCTCGCCCTCAAAACCCGCTCATTCCTGCAGAGCCGGGAATCCGGATCAAATCCGCCGACGTGCGAGACTGAATCTGGATCCCCGCCTGCGTGTTGTGTCCCGGGAGATTGGCGAGAAGCTCTTCGGGAGCCTTGTGGTTGAGGCATCGCAATCGGGTGCGGTTGTAGTCTCGGATGAAGGCGAGGATGAAGGCGTCACGCTGAGCTTGGTTGGTGAAGCGGTTCC
>DASRRU010000016.1:0-13512 GCA_035656795.1 Phenylobacterium sp.
GTCGACCTGGAACAGCTCGCTCATGCGGCTCTGCAGATAGAGCGCCAGCGTCTCGCGGCCTTCTTCCCACAGCCAGTGGGCGACCCGCTGCGTCTGCAGCGCCAGGAAGCCCTTGAAGAACAGGAACGGCTGCAGATAGCCCTTGCAGGCCGGGTCACGCTCGAACACCGCCTTCAGGTCGGCCTCAGCCGTCGAGACCAGGCCCGGATTGGCCTCATAGGCGTCCTCGGCGATCTCGCGGATGCTCATCGCCCGCAGTTCCTGGTCACCCAGCTTGCGCGCCAGCTGATAGGAAAGCGCCCCGCCCAGCGTCTTGTGGTTCAGGATCACCGCCGCCAGCAGGCTGGCCAGCGCCGCCTCCTTCTGCCCCGCGGCCGCGGCCTCGTTGCGCAGCGCGGCCCATACCGGCGGCGCTTCAGCCGGGTCGACGACTTCCAGGCGTTGCTGACTCATCTGGTCCTCCCGCCCCATCAGGCGTCTCCCCCTCATCCTAGCATGGCGCGCGTCAACGCGCCCGGCAAAGCCCCTTCCCGAGCCATATGGTAGCCCCGCAACAACATCGCCACCGTCAGCATGTCGGGAAGGTATCCGGCCATGGCCGCGTCCAGCGCCTCGCGGAACGGAACCCGCGCCAGGGCGATCGCCTCGGTCTCGTCGGCGGCATGGGTCGCGGTGGCGGGCGAAAGCCCCAGCGCCAGGTAGCCGATCATCCGCTCGTCGGTGACCGAGTTGGAGAGCTGCACGCGCATGATCTCGCGCCACTCCGCCGCCGCCAGCCCGGTCTCTTCGGCCAGTTCGCGCCGGGCGCCCTCCAGCGGGTCCTCCTCCAGCGGCGCGCCGCCCTCCGGCAGCTCCCAGCTGTAGTCGCCGAGCGGGAACCGGTGCTGGCCCACCAGCACGACCGTCCCGTCCTCGTGGATCGGCAACACCGCCACGGCCAGGTTCTTGAACCGCACTAGCCCATAGGGCGAGGGCCGCCCGGTCGGCGCGATGGCGGTCTGCTCGATCACCTGGATCCAGCCGCTCTCGAACGCCAGGCGCTCGACGCCCGGCTTCCAGGGCTCGCCGTGCGCGCGCAGCCAGGCGGGTTTATCGGCCATGCTTGGCGCCTCTCCTTGCGGTGCGGGCGGGCGCACCCATAAAGGAGCCATCCTATCAACGATCTTAAAGCCCACGAGGCCTGCCGTGACCGTCGCCCTGCCGCCAGCCCCGCAATTCGGCGCACCCATGCCGCAGGCGCCGACGCCCGAAGTCCTGCGCTTCCTGGCGACCCGCCGCTCGGCGTCCGCCATGACCCTGGTCGAGCCCGCCCCCAGCGCCGACGACCTCGACACCCTGCTGCGCCTCGCCGCGCGGGTTCCCGACCACGGCAAGCTCGCCCCCTGGCGCTTCGTGATCCTGGAGGGACCGGGCAAGGCGGCCTTCGCCGCGCGCCTCGAGGCCCTGGCCCTGTCGCGGGACGACGCGACCGCCGCCGCCAAGCTCGGCAAGCTCAAGATCCCGCCGCTCTGCGTGGCGGTCATCGCCTCGCCCCGGGAGGCCTCGATCCCGGCCTGGGAGCAGCAGCTGTCGGCCGGCGCGGTCTGCGCGACCCTGCTCTATGCCGCCCAGGCCATGGGCTTCGGCGCGAACTGGATCACCGACTGGTACGCCTACGACGCCCAGGCCGCCGTCATCCTCGGACTTTCGCAAACCGAAAGAGTGGCCGGCTTCGTCATGATCGGAACCCCCCGCGAGCCGCCGCTGGAGCGCGAGCGGCCCGACGCGGCCAGCCTGACCAGCCGCTGGCGGGACGCAACCTAGACCCTGTTCCGGCAGGATCCTCTCCCAGAGGGCCGGTTCCGAACCCCGCCTGGACGCAAGGACACCGAAACGGCAGCCGTGGCCCCTCGTCCCGCCCGAGCGCGCTCACGATCCTGGGTAGAGGTGGCGCGAGCACGGGGGCGGATTCGCCTGTGATGCGAGGTGCGTTGACTCAACCAAAAGTTAAGCAGCCTGTTGCCGCGTAGCGTTGGTATCCGGGATCGCACGCTTTGTGAGCTTTCCGCGCCCTCGGATCTGGACGCTCCGCAACGACACTCCGGAGAGATTTCGCCATGAAAGCTTACCTCATCATCCCGCGGGTCATCCTGGCCGCCGCCCTCGGCTGGTCCGCGCTGGCCGCAAGCGCGAGCGCGGGCACCCTCTTCATCGGCTCCGACGAGCGATCGTTCGACGGGGTCCTGCCGGACCAATTGGGGGTCGCCCAAATCACCGGGGCCAATCTGGTCAGCCAGACCAATTACGCCACCAGCTTCCACATCAATGGCCTCACCGACGTGAGCGGACAGAACTACCTCTACGCCGGCGATCCCTCTGGCGGCGAGATCAACAAGGTCAGCTATACCGGACAGCTTCTGGGGACGATCGCGGTGCCTGGCATCGCAACCGCGTGCTGCAACGAAGACATGATCTGGACCGGCACCCAACTCTATCACGCGCAATACGGCGACGGCATCCAGCAGATCGACATCAACACCGGGGCCGTGTTGAGCAACCAGGCTCAGCCGGACGTGGTGGGCATGTCCTACGTCGGCGGACAGATTTGGATCACCCATTGGGGCGCCCATGAAGTCGGCATCTGGGACCCGACGACGAACACGTTTACGGCGGAGTTCAGCACCCCCTCCACAGCGGGCGGACTGGCCTATGACGCCGCCGACGGCATCATGTGGGTCGGCCTGGGCGGCGGATCGGTCGTGCCCTACACGCTGGGTGGGGTCGCACTGAACGCCGGCTTCAAGCCCTTCGGCGATATCGGCGACACCATCGACGGACTGGCCTTCCTGGGCGAAGCGACGGGCGGCGGGGTTCCTGAGCCTTCGACATGGGCCTTGATGCTGCTGGGCTTCGGAAGCCTGGGCGCGGCGCTGCGTAACCGCCGATCCGTGGCGGCGGCCGCTTAGGTCCTGATCTGCTTGGAGGATCGAGAGCGCCGCCGGCCACAAGGTTCGGCGGCGTTTTCGCCGCTCCCTTCCGCCTGCCCCCGGCCCCGGCTCCGGCCCCTTCGAACGTCGCCGAAGGATGGGATGGCGGCTTGCCACCCGCGGCTGAAGAACCCTCGATCCAGCGCCTTGTTCGGCGGGCTCCACGGAAATCCACGAAGCCGAGCCTGAAAACACAACGGCCGGACGACGTGGGGCGCCGTCCGGCCTGGGGTGACACGCCCGAGGAGAGATGGGCTTGAATCCTATAGGCCCGGATGACGGTTTTGCAAAGCTCGAACCGGCCGCACCGACAGAATCCGCAGAGCTTCCCCTTAGAGGAGATTCGGCCCGAGCCAGTCCTCGATCATCATTGTCAGGACTCTCGAGAAAAGCGTCGGTCCTCGCCGAGCTTTTCCCCATTCCACGTCAGTAATCGGGGCTCCGAACCGGGGAATCAGCCCCGGCCGCGGTAGGGCGCCACGCCCTGGTCGGGCAACCACATGCCCTCTGGCGGCGGCCCGCTCTGCCAGAACACGTCGATCGGGATGCCGCCGCGCGGATACCAGTAGCCGCCGATGCGCAGCCAGCGCGGCTCGGCGACGGCGACGATCCGCCGCCCGATCGCCACGGTGCAGTCCTCGTGGAACGCCCCGTGACTGCGAAACGAGGCCAGATAGAGCTTCAGCGACTTCGATTCGATCAGCCACGCGCCGGGCGCGTAGTCGATCACCAGGTGCGCGAAGTCCGGCTGGCCGGTCACCGGGCACAGCGAGGTGAATTCCGGCGCGACGAACCGCGCCAGGTACAGGGTGTCGGCCTGCGGGTTCGCCACGCGCTCCAGCACGGCCTCGTCGGGGCTCGCAAAGCCCCGAACATCACGTCCAAGCTGGGTCAGGTGGGTCTCGTCCATGCGCGCGGCTTTAGCCCCCGGGCCAGACGGCCGCAACCGAGACAGCCGGCCGGCTTGCCGCTATCAAGCCCACAAACAAGCCCACAAACGAGGATGAGGCGATCATGTCCGGCGGCGGTTGCGAAGATTTCGTGGTGGTGGTGACGGGCGCCTCGACGGGCCTGGGCCGCTCGATCGCCGTGGAGACCGCCCGGCAGGGCGCAACGGCGGTGGTGATCAACTACGCCCGCAGCGAGGCTGAAGCCCAGGAGACCGCGCGCATGGTCGAGGCTGAAGGCGCCAAGGCCGTGCTGGTGCAGGGCGATGTCGCCTCCGACGCCGACTGCCGGAAGATCGCCGCCGCAGCCCAGCCCTTCGGCCGCATCGACGCCCTGTTCAACAACGCCGGCACGACCCGGTTCGCCAACCACGCCGACCTCGACGCCGTCTCCGGCCAGGATTTCCTCGACCTCTATGCGATCAATGTCGTGGGAGCCTTCCAGATGGTCCGCGCCTGTCGCGCCCTGCTGGAGGCCGCCCCGCAGCCGGGCGCGGTGGTCAACACCGCCTCGATCGCGGGCGTCGTCGGCAACGGCTCCTCGGTGCCCTACGCCGCTTCCAAGGGCGCGCTGACCACCATGACGCTGTCGCTGGCGCGCGCGCTGGGCCCCAAGATCCGGGTCAATGCGGTCTGCCCGGGCTTCATCGACACGCCCTGGTTCGGCAAGGGTCTGCCGGAGGCCGCCGTGGACCGCATTCGCGCCAATGCGGCGGCCAGCACGCCGCTCAGGGTCGCCTCGACGCCGGACGACATCGCCGCCTCCACCGTGTTTTTGGCCTCGAAGGCCTCGCGGCACGTGACCGGCGAGACCCTGCTGGTCGATGGCGGCCTGCACCTGGGCTTTGCCCCGCAAGTCGCGCGCTAGGGGGCTGCCCGCCCCCCCATCAGGGCCCCGCCGCCTTTACCTATTCTTGATACTGCGTGGCGCCTAAACGAATGGCGTTTCCCAGTTGGGACGCTCAAAGATTGATCAGGTCCTGTTAGCGCGGCCGAACCCGGATAGCGGACATTGATCTCCAAGATCGGCCCGCGAGGATGTCCGGGCACGGTCGGATTCAGTCAAACTGGACAGCGCAGGCCGGGGAAAAGGGGATCTACCAATGAAATCTATCAAACTCGCCTGCATGACGAGTGTCGCGGCCCTGTCACTGGCGGCAGCCGGCGCGGCTCGCGCCGAAGACACGCCCGCGCCGGCCGCTGCTGCGCCCGCCGGGCCCACGGCCCTGGCGACGCCGGCCATGTCGGCCTCGCTGTCGTCGAACGCCGACCCGCTCAACATGGACTGGGGACCGCTCGGCAAGATCTATGTCAGCGGGCAGTTCTCCGCCTTCGGCCTGTCGGAGACCGCAGCGCCCAGCCCCGGCGAAAAGAAGAAGGGCGACTTCTCCAACCTGCAGCTTGAGATCCAGAAGACCGACGGCATATTCCAGTTCTACGTCCAGGCCGGGGAATACAACCTCCCCTCGCTGGGCACGCCGGTCGCCACCTCAAGCCGCCTGACGGACGAGACCTACAAGTACGTGCCGGTGGCCTATGTGAAGATCCAGGCGACGCCGGAATTCAGCATCCAGGTCGGCAAGCTGCCGACCCTCATCGGCGCCGAATACACCTTCACGTTCGAGAACCTGAACATCAACCGCGGCCTGCTGTGGAACCAGGAGCCGGCGATCAGCCGCGGCGTCCAGGTGAACTACGCCAAGGGGCCGCTGACGATCTCGGCCTCGGTCAACGACGGCTACTACTCGGACCACTATTCCACGCTCTCCGGCCTGGTCAGCTACGCGGTGACCCCCAAGGACACCGTCGCCGTCGACGCCTCCGGCAACCTCGACAAGACCTCGCGGTCGACCTTCGTCACGCCGGTGGCCCAGAACAACGGCACGGTCTGGAACGTCAGCTGGACCCACACCGAGGACAAGTGGCTGATCAACCCCTACCTGCAGTACACGACCACGCCCAAGGACGTGAGCTTCGGCCTGCCGAGCTCGGCCTCGACCTTCGGCGCGGCGGTCCTGGGCAAGTATTCCTTCAACTCGCTGTTCAACCTGGCGGCGCGCGCGGAATACATCTCCTCGTCGGGGTCTCAGGTCAGCCTGCTCTACGGACCCAAGAGCGACGCCTTCTCGCTGACGCTCACCCCGACCCTGCAGTTCAAGACCTACTTCATCCGTGGCGAATTCGCCTATGTGAAGGTCGACTCCGGCACGGTCGGCGCCATGTTCGGCGCGTTCGCCAACAAGTCTGAACAGAGCCGCGCCATGATCGAAACGGGCGTCCTGTTCTAGGTATCTGCACCCCCTCATCGGGCCGCAGGAAAGCCGTCGCCCTTGCGGGCGGCGGCTTTTCCATTGCGCCAGTGGCCGCCATTTTCTAAGGTCTTCAGCTTCGTCGGTGCGCATAGATTGTGCGCGGCTTACAACATCCCACGCGATAACACCGTATCTCGCCACTTTCGGTAGACCCTCGCATACCCGGGCCTATGTTGACGATTCGAAGAGCTAACGGAGTGCGGCGCATGGAGCGGATGGCTTTTCGAGTCCAGACGATCGTCGCTGACGTGACCCTGGCCGTCCTCGCATTCACGCTCGCCTATTCCATCGCTTCGTCCTCAACGCCCTCCCTCGACGCCGTCACCAGCCTGCCGTCGCTGAACCTCGTGCAACTGACCGTGCTCTATGCGGCCCTCGCCGGCGGATTCAGCATGCTTTTCCGCCGCGAGCTTTCGCCCTGGCGGTACGCCTCGATCCCCGACGCCCTGGTCCTGGTCCGTATCGCGGTGCTCACCGTCGGCGTGTTCCTGATCTGGGTCTTCATCATCGACCGCGGTCGCGGCCTGCCGCGCTCGGCCCTGCTGCTCGCCCCGATGTTCCAGATGGTGGGCTCCATGGGCTTGCGGATCCTGCGCCGCGCGCTCCACGAGCACGCGCTTGACAGCTTCTCGCCGCTGAAGACCGCCGCCGACCGGATCACCCAGTCGCCGTCCCTGCTGCTGATCGGCCCGCCGGCGCTGGCCGACAGCTACCTGCGCGACATGGCCCGCAGCCACGACCGCACCTATACGCCGGTCGGCATCGTCGGCTCCGACCCGCGCGACGTCGGCCAGCAGGTGCGTGGCGTCTGCGTCATCGAGAGCCTCGAGAACCTCGACGAGGCCCTGGCGGACCTGCGCCGCTGGAACCGCTATCCGCGCGCCATCCTCTTCCTGGAGGAGCCCGGCCGCCTGAAAGGCCTCACCGCCGACCAACTCGGCCGCCTGAAGACCGACGGCATCCGCCTCCTGCGGCTGCCGTCCATCGTGGAGCTGGCGCAGCATGACGGCGTCATCCTGCTGCCGATGCGTGACATCAACATCGAGGAACTCCTGGCCCGCGAGCCGATCGAGCTCGACCGCCTCGCCATCGGCAACCTGATCCGCGGCCGGCGCATCCTGGTCACCGGGGCCGGCGGCTCGATCGGCGCCGAACTCTGCCGGCAGGTCGCCGCCTTCCGCTGCGGCCACGTCACCCTGCTCGATTTCTCCGAGACCTCGCTGTTCGAGATCGACCGCGAGCTGGCCGAGACCTACCCCGAGATGTCACGCCAGGCCGTGCTCTGCGACGTGCGCAACGCCGCGCGGGTCAATCAGGCGTTTCTGACCGAAAAGCCGGACCTGGTCTTCCACGCCGCCGCCCTGAAACACGTCTCAATGGTGGAGCAGCACCCTTGCGAGGGTGTGCTGACCAATGTCATCGGCACCTGGAACGTCGCCGAGGCCTCCAAGGCCAGCGGCGCTGGCCAGATGGTGCTGATCTCCACGGACAAGGCGGTCGATCCCACCAACGTCATGGGCGCAACCAAGCGTCTGGCCGAAAGCGTCATCCAGGCCCAGCAGAACGCCGGCCAAGGGGCGCGCTTCTCCGCCGTGCGGTTCGGAAACGTGCTGGGCTCCGGCGGTTCGGTGGTGCCGATATTCAAGTCGCAGATCGAGCGCGGCGGGCCGGTGACCGTCACCCACCCGGACATGGAACGGTTCTTCATGACCATCCCAGAGGCGAGCCAGCTCGTCCTCCACGCCACGGCCACCAGCGCCGAGGGCGAGGGCCGCGAGGCCCGCCTGTTCCTGCTGGAAATGGGCGAGCCGGTGCGGATCATGGACCTGGCCCGCCAGATGATCGCGCTCTCGGGCCGCACGCCCGGCAAGGAGATCGAGATCGAGATCACCGGCCTGCGCCCCGGCGAGAAGCTCACCGAAGCCCTGCTGGACGAGACCGAGCGGTCTTTGCCGTGCGCACACAAGGTGCTGGAGGTGGTCTCCAACTCGCCCCTGCGCGTCTCGGCGTCTCACCTGGCAGAGATCGAGGCTCTGGCCGACTGCGGCGACGTCGACGGCGTCCGCCGGGTCCTCTTCGACCTGGTCGCCCAGATCCGCGGGGAACGGCCCAGCGTCGCTCCGGCCCTGCGGGTCGTGGCCAACGGCTGAGGCAAGCCGCATCCAGCTGAATCAGCAAGGGCCGCGGGTATTCCGCGGCCCTTTTCGTTGGGGGTGTTGGGGGCGGGCCTTACTCGGCCGCCACCATCTCCGACTTGCGGGCCGGCTCGCCCAGGCGGGTGACCAGCGTCTCGAGTTCCGCCCAGAGCGCCGCCGGCATGCGGTCGCCGAAGCGGTCGTAGAAGGCCGGCACCAAGGCCGCCTCCTGGCGCCAAATGTCCGCGTCGACCGTCAGGAGCAGGTCAAGCTGCGCCTGGGTCAGCCCCAGGCCCGTGACGTCCAGGCTGCCAGGCGCGGGCAGCAGGCCGATAGGCGTGTCGACCGCCTCGGCGCGGCCTTCCAGCCGCTCGACGATCCACTTCAGCACACGGCTGTTCTCGCCATACCCCGGCCAGACGAACTTGCCGCGCTCGTCCTTGCGGAACCAGTTGACGAAGTAGATGCGCGGCAGCTTGGCCGGGTCCTTGGCCTTGGCGCCCATCTCGAGCCAGTGCGCGAAGTAGTCGCCCATGTTGTATCCCGCGAAGGGCAACATGGCGAAGGGGTCGCGCCGCAGCTCGCCGATGGCGGTCTCCGCCGCCGCCGTGCCCTCGGACGCGACGTTGGAGGCCATGAACACGCCATGCGCCCAGGTCCGCGCCTCGTTGACCAGCGGCACCGCCGAGGCCCGGCGGCCCCCGAACAGGATGGCGGAAATCGGCACGCCGGCCGGGTCCTCCCATTCGGGCGCGATCACCGGCGTCTGTTCGGCCGGCACGGTGAAACGCGCGTTCGGATGCGCGGCCGGCTCCAGGCTCTCCGGCGTCCAATCCTTGCCGCGCCAGTCGGTCAGATGGGCCGGAACCTCGTCGGTCAGCCCCTCCCACCACACGTCGCCATCGTCGGTCAGGGCGACGTTGGTGAAGATGCAGTTGGCGTGCAGCGCGGCGATCGCGTTCCTATTGGTCGCCTCGCCCGTGCCCGGCGCCACGCCGAAGAAGCCCGCCTCCGGATTGACCGCATAGAGCCGTCCGTCATCGCCAAAGCGCATCCAGCAGATGTCGTCACCGATCGTCTCAGCCTTCCAGCCGGCCAGCGTCGGCTGCAGCATGGCCATGTTGGTCTTGCCGCAGGCGCTCGGGAAGGCGGCGGAGACATAACGGACCTCACCCTGCGGCGACGTCAGCTTCAGGATCAGCATGTGCTCGGCGAACCAGCCCTCGTCGCGGGCCATTACCGAGGCGATGCGCAGCGCGAAGCATTTCTTGCCCAGGAGTGCGTTGCCGCCGTAGCCCGAGCCGTAGGACCAGATCTCCCGGGTGTTGGGGAAATGGACGATGTACTTGATTTCGTTGCACGGCCAGGCGGTGTCCTGGACCCCGTCCGACAGCGGCATGCCGACTGAGTGCACGGCCGGCACAAAAAAGCCGTCCTCGCCGAGCTGGTCGAGGGCGGCCTTACCCATCCGCGTCATGATCTTCATGGATACGGCGACATAGGCCGAATCCGTGATCTCTACGCCGATGGCGCTGATCTTGGAGCCGAGCGGTCCCATGCAGAACGGCACGACGTACATCGTGCGGCCCTTCATGCAGCCCTTGAAAAGGTCCTTCAGGTCGGCCCGCATCTCGTCCGGGTCGAGCCAGTTGTTGGTCGGGCCGGCCTCGTCGGGGGTGTCCGAACAGATGAAGGTGCGGCTCTCGACGCGGGCGACGTCACGCGGGTCGGAGGCGGCATAGAACGAATTGGGACGCTTGTCGGGATTCAGGCGCTTGAGCGTGCCGGCAGCGACCAGCTCGTCGGTCAGCTCCGTCCACTCTTGATTCGATCCATCGCACCACCGCACCCGGTCCGGTTCGGCCAGCGCGGCGATTTCGCGAACCCATTGCAGAAGCATCGCGTGTTTCGTCGGCGCGGGCTCAAGCCCCGGGACGATGCGTTGGGTCATGCTTGGACGCTCCCTGGCCCCATCACCGCGCCGGATTGAGCTTCCGAAGCGGTCAAATTCGAACAGTCTCTTAAATGCAGACAGGCCGCCTGCATACCATGCGCCACCGATTCTGGACGGCGCATGGCCTTAACGCAAAGTCACGGCATTTGGCGCCGGGGGGCCGCAGGTTTGGGGATCACTTCATCGTGCCCGGGGCCGGCGACGGAGGGCCATCCTTGAGGTAGTGGGCGAGCCAGGTATCCACCTCCTGGTAGAAATGGCGGCTGTCCTCGGCCTTCAGGATCCAGTGCCAGGCGTCGGGCCAGACCAGGAGGCGGCTCGGCACCTGCATGCGCTGCAGGGTCGACCAGTTCTCGAGCGTGTTCCCAATCGGCACACGGAAGTCGCGCTCGCCGACCGACAGCAGCATCGGGGTCTTCCAGTTTTTGGCGTAGGTGATCGGGCTCTGATCGCGCCAGACGGGATTGCCCTCCCAGGGCGGGCCGCCGTTGGTGACCTCGCGGTTGTAGATGCCGTCGCTCATGCCCCACTGGGTCTCCAGGTCCACCTCGCCGGCGTGGCTGACCAGGCATTTGTAGCGGGTCGTCGTAGCTTCCAGCCAGTTGACGAGGTGGCCGCCGTAGCTGGCCCCAAGCGCGCACATCTTGCTGCCGTCGATGTAGGAATAGCGCTTGAGCGCCTCGTTCACCGCCTGGTCGATCTCCAGGCCCGGCGTCTTCAGCGGATCGAGCTTGATCGCCTGGGCGAACTTCTCCCCGAACCCGGTCGAGCCGGTGTAGTCGGTCATCAGCATCACGTATCCGGCCGCGGTCAGCAGGTGATAATTCCAACGCAGGCCGATGCTATCGGTGTTCATGCTGGCCGCTCCGCCGTGGATGAAGACCAGGAGCGGGTACTTCTTCGACGGATCGAAGTTCGGCGGCAGGATGATCATGTTGTGGATCTTCCGCCCGCCGGCGCTGGTGAACCAGAAGTGCTGCGGCGGCGCCCAGTCGAAGGTCGCAGCCTCGGCGGTGTCCACATTGGTCAGGTTCGCGTGGGTCTTGGTCGCAGGATCGATTCGCACGACCTCTTCCGGGCTGACTGAGCTGCCGTAGTTGGCGATCAGGATCGGTTTGGCGGCCTTCTGCGGGATGGTCAGGGCGCCATATCCGCCGTTGGCCGGCTCGATCATCAGGGTCGGTTTGCCGCCTGCGGTCGGAACGCTGTACAGGTTCGTCTTCCCGGCCTCGGGGACCAGGATATAGGCGGTCTTGCCATCCGGGGTGATCTGGAAGCGCTGGGGTTCGCGGTCGAAGTCCCTGGCGACCGTCGTCACCTCGCCGCCGGTCGGCCATGAGACCTTGGAGAAGCGGGCGAGATTATAGATCTCCTCGGTCCGCGGCGCGTAGTTGAAGTAGAGCGTCTTGCCATCGGCGCTGAACGTCGGGGACCGGAATCCGCCCTTGGCCGATGTGACCGGCGTCGCCTCGCCACCGTCCACCGGCAGGCGATAGAGTTGGTAGTTCACCTCGCTGAAAGCCGCGTTCCAACGCTCGACCGTGGCGGAGAACACCACCTCCTTGCCGTCGGGGCTCCAGACCGGCGACAGCGAGATGCTGGTCTCGCCTTCCGGCCCGGAGAAGCCTGGCGTGTGGGCCAGCTTGGTCGGCGACAGGATGTCCCTCGGCTTTGCGCCGGGCTCCAGGCCTACCACTTCGATGGCCGGCATCCGCTCGTCCAGCCACTCATTCCAGTAGCGGATCGGGAAATGCTCATAGGTGCGGACGTTGTACTTGCGGGCCTTCCGGGCGGCGATGGCCTTCTTGTTGGCCTCGTCGTCCAGGGCGCCGGGATAGACCATGGTCTCGAACAGGATCGCCTGGCCGTCCGGCCGCCATTGCGGACTGGTCGCCGCGGTGGACAGGCTGGTCACCCGCCGCGCCTCGCCGCCGCCGATGATGTCCAGCACATAGACCTGATCGACGTCGTCGCCCTCGCGCTTGGTGGTGAAGGCGATCCGGGTCGAGTCCGGCGACCAGACCACGCCGCCTTCGCCGGCCTTGGTGTGGGTCAGCCGCTTGGGCGCCGCGCCACCGGCCGTAGGCGCCAGCCACAGGTCGCTGACCGCCTTGTCCGGCTCGTAGGCGGGCTCGGCGATGGAGAAGACCACCCACTTGCCGTCCGGGCTGACCGCGGGCGAACCGACCCGCTTCATCATCCACAGAGCTTCGTGGGTAATCGGCGCCTTGGCGGCCGCCTGACTCGACGACAGCCCGACGACCGTGATGGCCGCCGAGGCCAGCAGAGTAGAAATCTTCATGACGCCCCCGTGAAACTGGATGCTGTATTTCTAAGTCGCTCTTCGCCAGAGTCGAGCCACGTCGGCGCGGTTCGGAGGGCGTGTTTGAACTTCTGCCCCCAGGGTGGCAAACCGGGCGGCTGGCGCCCTGAGAATATCGAGGATGGAATGGCGATACTGGTCACCGGCTCAGCCGGCTTTATCGGCTTCCACCTCGCCCGGCGACTGCTCGAGCGGGGCGAGGAAGTCGTGGGGCTGGACGACCTCAACGCCTATTATGACCCCACGCTGAAGGCCGCGCGCCTGGCGATCCTCGAACGGGAAGCCGGCTACCGCCACGCCAAGGTCGATCTCGCCGACAAGGACGCCGTCGCCGCCGTTTTCGCCGACGCCAGGCCGCAGGTAGTGGTCAATCTCGCCGCCCAGGCCGGCGTCCGCTACAGCCTGGAGAGCCCCAGGACCTACGTGGACTCCAACGTCGTGGGCTTCCTCAACATCCTGGAAGGCTGCAGGTCCGTGCAGCCGCGGCACCTGGTCTACGCCTCGACCAGCTCAGTCTACGGCGCCAATGGCAACCTGCCCTTCAACGTGCACAACGGGGCCAACCACCCGATCACGCTCTACGCGGCCACCAAGATCGCCAACGAGGCGATGGCTCATGCCTATTCGCACCTGTTCGGCATTCCCTCGACAGGCTTTCGCTTCTTCACCGTCTACGGGCCATGGGGCCGGCCCGACATGGCGCTCTTCAAGTTCACTGACGCGATCCTCGCCGGCCGGCCGATCGAGGTTTACGGCCAAGGCAAGATGCAGCGCGACTTCACCTATGTGGCCGATATCGTCGAGGGCCTGGTGGCCGCGCTGGACCGCCCCGCCACGGTGAACGCCGCCTGGGACCCGCAGAAGCCCGACCCCGC
>DASRRU010000017.1:0-6416 GCA_035656795.1 Phenylobacterium sp.
GGCGAGCGCGCTTTTCCGAGGGCTTTTCGTAGTGGACGTGCCGCTTCATTTCGCGGAACGAGCCTTCGCGCTGCATCTTCTTCTTCAGCGCCTTCAAGGCTTGGTCGACGTTGTTGTCGCGGACGAAAATCTGAACCAGGGTTCTCTCTCCTGTTGGTCGCTACCCGCCCGGCCCCCTGGCTCCCTAGCTTGGGGGCGGCGGCGAGCGAACAAAAAGGTCTATTTTAGAACGATTTGGGGTCCCGGAGGCTTTCGGCCTTCGGGATGAGCGCGGCGAGATATCAGAAGAGGCCCATCATGTCCACGCCGCACACGAGGCTTTTCGCCTTCGCGGCGAGGTGGCGTAAGAGAAAGACATGGCCCGATCCGCCCCTAAAGCCGCCGCCCTGGACTGGGCGCAGACCACCGAACAGCAGGTGCTCGACGCCGCGCTGAAGATCGTCGCGCACGAGGGCTGGACCTCGCGCCTGGCGACCATAGCGGGCAAGGCCTGCGGCCTTTCAGTCGGCGAAACGGAGCTGCTGCTGCCGCACGGCCCCGCCGACCTTGCCGCCCTGCTCTCGCGGCGGCATGACGCGGCGGCGATGGCCGCCCTGGCCGCCGTCGATCCCAAGGCGCTGAAGATCCGCGAACGCATCGCCCGCGGCGTCGAGGCCCGCGTGGCCGCCGCGGCCGCCGACGAGGCCGCTGTACGCCGCCTGATGGGCTTCCTCGCCTTGCCGTCGAACGTGACCCTGGGCGCGCGCCTGACCTGGGAGAGCGCCGACGTCCTGTGGCGCTGGGCCGGCGACACCGCCACCGACGAGAACCACTATTCCAAGCGGGTCCTGCTGGCCGGCATCCTGACCGGGACCCTGGCCATCCGCCTGTCGTCCGGGCCCGCCGCGGCGCTTGCCTTCACCGACCGCCGCATCGCCGACGTCATGGCGTTCGAGAAGTGGAAGGCGACAACGCAGTTCAAGCCGTCGAAATTCCTCGACGAAGCAGCGGCGGCGCTGGGCCGGATCAGGTTCGGGTCGTCCTCCGTCCCTTGAGGTGGAGGGAAGCGCTCAGAGCGGTCGTACCCTATTCACATGCCCCATCTTGCGACCGGGCTTGGTCTCGCGCTTGCCGTAGAGGTGGATGCGGGTCTCCGGCTCGGCGGCGTACTTCGCCCAGGCGTCGGCCTCGTCGCCCAGCAGATTCAGCATCTCGACCTGGGCGATGGCGTGGGTGGGCCCCAGCGGCCAGCCGGCGACGGCGCGGATGTGCTGCTCGAACTGGTCGACCTCGCAGCCGTCCTGGGTCCAGTGGCCGGTGTTGTGCACCCGGGGTGCGATCTCGTTCACCAGCAGCCGACCATCGGCCATCTCGAAGAGCTCGATGCCGATGACGCCCACATAGTCGAGCCCGGCCAGGACGCGCGCGGCGATCCGCTCGGCCTGCTCGACCACCGCCTGGCCGGCGCGGGCCGGGGCGGTGGAGCGGCGCAGGACGCCGTTCTCATGGTGGTTCTCAGCCAGGGGATAGACCGCGGTCGCGCCGTCGCGCCCCCGCGCGGCGATGACGGAGAGCTCGCGCACGAAGTCGGCGGCGGCCTCGACGATCACCGGAGCCCCGCCCAGGGCCTCGAAGGCCGCCGCGGCGTCGGCGGCGTGCTCCACCCAGCGCTGCCCCTTGCCGTCATAGCCTTCGCGCCGGGTCTTCATCAGAGCCGGGGCGCCGATCTGGGCCACCGCGGCGATAGCTTCGGCGGGCGTATTGGCCGGCGCGAAGGCCACGGTGGGCGCGCCGTTTGCATTGAGGAACGACTTTTCCTCGAAGCGGTCCTGGGCGACGGCCAAGGCCCGCGGACCAGGCGCGACGGCGATGCCACGCGCCGCGAGCCACGCCACTGAGGCGGCGGGCACATTCTCGAACTCGTAGGTGACCACGCCGGTCAGATCCGCCAATTCGGCGAGGGCCGCCTCGTCGGTGTAGTCGCCGACGATCAGCTTCACCGCCACGCGGCCGGCCGGGCTGTCGGCCTCGCGCTCCAGCACCACCACGTCGAAGCCCAGGCGCGCGGCGGCCAGGGCCAGCATGCGGCCGAGCTGGCCGCCGCCGAGGATGCCGATCGTCGAACCAGGAACTAAGGGGCTCACGCGTCCTCGACGGTCTCGGGAATGCTGTCGGTCTGCCGCGCGGTGAAGGCCACAAGGCGCTCGGCGATCCCGTCATCCGAAAGCGCCAGGATCTTGGCGGCCATCAGGCCGGCGTTCTTGGCTCCGGCCTCACCGATGGCCAGCGTCCCAACCGGGATGCCGGCCGGCATCTGAACGATGGACAGCAGGCTATCCATGCCCTTCAGCGCCTTGGATTCGATGGGCACGCCCAGCACCGGAAGCTCGGTGAGCGAGGCGGTCATGCCCGGCAGGTGGGCCGCACCTCCGGCCGCGGCGATGATCACTTTGAAGCCGGCGGCCTTGGCGCCCTTGGCGAACTCGTACATCCGGTCCGGCGTGCGGTGGGCGGAGACTACCTTGGCCTCGTAGGCCACGCCCAGGCTGTCGAGCATCTCGGCGGCATGGCGCAGGATCGGCCAGTCCGAGCGGCTGCCCATAATGATAGCGACGGGCGCTGACGCGGCGCTCATGTCGATCCGACCCCTTATCCGAAGGCGGCGGAGTATAGGCGCCGACTTTGCAGGGGCAACCAAGGACAGGTAGATTCACCAAATCATCGTGCGCATCCCTGATGCGACCGGCCGCTCGGGAAACAGCCATGAAGATAACCGGCGGACGCAACGAGCCCTTCTCGGCGATGCGACGACGCGCTCTCGCCCAGGCGGGCGCCCAGGTAAGATCCTCGATCGCCGTTGATTCAGCAGAATTCCTGGGCATTGGCGAGGTGGAGATGACGCCAACAATCAAGGCCGCCATCCTGGCCCTGATGACCGAGATCGAGGACCTGCGCGGCGAGGTGCGCCGCCTGAAGGGCCGCCTGGCGGAGACCGAAGAACTTGCCGACCGGGACGCGCTGACGCCGCTGCTGAACCGGCGAGCCTTTATCCGCGAACTTGGCCGCATCCGCACTTTCGCCCAGCGCTACGGCTCGCCGGCGAGCCTGGTCTATATCGACCTCGACGACCTGAAGGGCGTCAACGACCGCCTGGGCCACGCTGCGGGCGACGCAGCGCTGAAGGCGGTGGCCGAGCGCCTGGTCTCCCAGCTGCGCGAGAGCGACATCGTGGGCCGCATGGGCGGCGACGAGTTCGCGGTGATCCTGGCCCAGGCCGATCATGCGACCGCGGAGGCCAAGGCCGCGGCGCTGGCCCGCGCCGTCGAGGCCGAGCCCCTGCAGTTCGGCGACTGGTCGGCGCCGCTGCACATCTCCTGGGGCGTGCGCGAGATTACCCAGGACGCCGAGCCCGAAGCCCTGGTGGCCGACGCAGATGCGGCCATGTTCGCCCGCAAGCGCGAGCGCAGGTCGGCGTAAAATCAGGCGATGATGTCGGGGTTCACATGGTCCTCGATGCGGGCGATCTCGTCCTTCAGGGCCAGCTTCTTGCGCTTCAGCCGGGCGATCAGCAGCATGTCCGGGAGCGGCGACAGCGCGATCGCCTGTACGGCGGCGTCGAGGTCAGCGTGATCCTGGCGAAGCTGGCTGAGCCTCGCGATCAGGGCGTCTTCGGACAGGTCGTCGTTCATTGTCGCGCGAAATTCTAGCTCAGAGCGGCCGCGAGCGCAGCCAGGGCATTGGGCGGCGCCGGCGTTCCCCAGGCGGCGGAGGCGGCCTCCAGCGCGGCCAGGGCATGGGCGCCGCCAAGATCGCCGGTCATCGCCTCCAGCGTTTCCATCAGCACCCGCTCAGCCCGCAACTCCACTGCCTTCACATCTTCGCGAAGGTTCTCGCGTTCGTCGTCATCGACGCCCTCGAAGGCGGGTTTGAGCGCCCGGCGCACGCCTCGGATCGGAATCAGCGCCAGGGCTTCCCAGCGCCGAGCCACATCGGCGGCGCGCGCCAGCACGGCCGGATCGGCGGCCTCGGCCCAGATCGCCCAAAGCAGGAGCGAGGTGTTCTGCCCATAATCGTCCTGCAGAGCCAGGCAGGCCTCCGGCGCGCCCGGACGGGCGTAGGCCTGCAGCGTCCAGTCCCACAACGACATGGCTTCAGATCTCCGCCTTCAGCGGCCCGACATCGCGGCCCCACCGCTTAACCGGGGTCCATGACAGTCCAAAGAGGTCGAGCGCGCGGCCCACCGACTGATCGACCATGGCCTCAAGGTTCGCGGGCTGAGCGTAGAAGGCCGGCATCGGCGGGGCGATCACCGCCCCCATCTCGGCCAGCCGCACCAGGGTGCGCAGGTGGCCCAGATGCAGCGGCGTCTCGCGCACCATCAGCACCAGCGGCCGGCGCTCCTTCAGCGTCACATCCGCGGCCCGGCTGAGCAACGAGGAGGTCACGCCGGTGGCGATCTCGCTCATGGTCCTGACCGAACAGGGCGCCACGATCATGCCCAGCGTCTTGAACGAACCCGACGCGATCGAGGCTCCGATATCGGCGACCTTATGGACGACGCTCGCCTTGGCGTTCACCTCGGCCGGCGACAGCGCCGTCTCCTGCGACAGGGTCAGGGCCGCGGCCTTGCTCATCACCAGGTGGGACTCAATGCCGAGGTCCCGGCAGGCGTCGAGGGCGCGAAGCCCGTATACGATCCCCGAGGCGCCGGAGACTCCCACCACAAGCCTTGGTTGTTCGCCCTGCGGCATGAAGTTGTCCCTAGCGCACATGCGGCGCACTGCGCCTCGGCCGCGCCGGTTGCAAACATATGTGATCTGACAGCCGCGCATAGCGGGTGTTCACTGTGGGCTCCAACAGCAAGGAGGCCCCTCGTCATGGCGTTGGAAGCCCGGATCCGTGAACTCGGATCCCGTCACAAGTCCCTGGAAACCGCAATACAGGACGAACTGAGCAGGCCCGCCGCAGACGACATCCGACTGAAGGAACTCAAGCGACAGAAGCTGAAGCTGAAGGAAGAGATGGAAGCCCTTCGCGAGCAGATACACTAGAGCCCTTCCCCCCTCAGATTGGATCAACCTGAGGGGAGGAGAAGGGCTCCAAATATGGACGACGCCCCTGCTTTCTCCAGTCTGACTTAATTCAAATAGACCGGACAGGCTTCAGGCGCCTCGGAATAAGATCCCTCCCACAATCGGGAGAGCAGACGCCGGCGGTGCGCCGGCAAGGGTGGGAGATCCTGCAAGGATGCTCCCACCCGTTCTGTGCGCGAGGCTAGTCCTCGTCGTCCTCGTCGTCGTGGTCCTCGGGCTCGTCGTGGTCCTCGAACACCGACTTGGCGGTGTGCTCCGCGCGGTGGTGGTCCGCAGGCTCGTCGTCTTCGACGACGCCGGTTTCCGAGGCCGGCATCAGGGTCGGGCCTTCCGGCTCGACAATGCCCTTGCGCTTGTCGTCGCGGGCCTTCTTCTCAGCGGCCTTCTTGACCACGGCGTCCAGCTCCATCTGGGTCGACAGGCCTAGCGTCACCGGGTCGACCGGCTTGATGTTGGCCGAGTTCCAGTGGGTGCGGTTGCGCACCTGGTCGATGGTGGCCTTGGTCGTGCCGAGGATGCGCGCCAGCTGGGCGTCGGCGACCTCCGGGTGATTGCGCAGGAACCAGGCGATGGCGTCCGGACGGTCCTGGCGGCGCGACACAGGCGTGTAGCGCGGGGCCTTCTTCTGCGGCTTCAGATATTCAGCGTGGCGGCTCTTCAGCGCCACCAGCTTGTGCTTGGCGTTCTTCTCGGCGGCGTCCAGCTCCTCGCGGCTCAGCTGGCCGTTGGCGATCGGGTCGGCGCCGCGGATGTCGCGCGCCACTTCGCCGTCGGCGATGCCCTTCACCTCGAGCGGGTGCAGGCCGCAGAAGTCGGCGATCTGTTCGAAGGTCAGCGAGGTGTTGTCGACCAGCCAGACGGCGGTCGCCTTCGGCATCAGGATGTCGGTGCTCATGGACTTATCTTTTCGCGTCGTTTCGGTGCGTCGGAAATGAAGGCGCCCGGCCTTTCGGCCGGGCGGTGAGGGGCGATCTATAGGCTGGATCAGCGGTTTGGGAAACGGGATTTGTCATCCCCTCCCAGGGCGAAGCTTCCCCGGACGACGACGTCTACCCCTCAAAGATCCAGTTCCCCGTCAGGCTGGAGAGCCTCACCCCGCCAGGATCATCTCGTTGCCGCCGCCCATGTCGATGACGGTGTCGGCGCCGACCTGGCTGACCGTATAGGTCGTTCCCGGATCGAGCATCACCCGGTCGCCCGGCGCCAGGTTGAAGTCGAGCACCTTGTCGACGCCGGCGTCCTGGCTCGAATGGAAGATGTCCGCGCCCGCCCCGCCGCTTTCGGTGTCGGTGCCGCGGTCGCCGGAGATGAAGTCGGCGCCCGAGCCGCCCACGATGCTGTCAT
>DASRRU010000018.1:0-11736 GCA_035656795.1 Phenylobacterium sp.
GTGCGTAGCCCTCAGCCAGCGCAGCGCCTCGCCGCTGGGTGAGCCACCGTCATCTCAGCAGCACCCGGAGGGGGGGTCTGGGGGGAGGTTGAGCAACCTGTGGATAACCTGGCGGCCTGCAGAGCGCCGGCCCATGAAGTGCGGCGGAGTGCGCCGCCCACTCGACGTCTAGGCCGCCGCTGGCGCTGCCTTGCCCACGTGCTCGGCGAGGAAACTCGCGAATGGAGCGATCTCCTGATCGACGCTCGCCGATTCCAGAGCGGCCATGTAGCGGTCGCGCGCCTGCACCGGGATTACGGTCCACGGGTAGCCGCCCGCAGCCATCATGACGTTCATCAGGAAGCGACCCGTGCGGCCGTTCCCGTCCAGATAGGGGTGGATGTAGACGAAGATGAAATGGCCCAGGACCACGCGAACGCCGGGGTCCTCTTCCCGTGACAGCAGCTCGAAAAAGACCGGCATGGCGTCGCGGACGGCCTCGGCGTTGAGCGGCGTATGTCGCGAGTTGCGGATGTAGACCGGGCCGTTGCGATAACCCGCGAGGTTGGCGGCCTTGATCAGCCCTGCCCCGACGCTCGGCGCGAACAGCTCCTGATACCAGCGACCGTGATCGCGATCGGCGACCGCCCCGGGATTTTCGTTCGAGAGCACCGCGCGGACGCTGTCCTTCACGGCGTTGAACGCCTGCCAGTATCCGCGGGCCGCCATGGCGTCGCGATGCTTGCGGTCGACGTCGTTGCCGTCGGGATCCCAGGTCCCGCCCCGTACGCGTTCGATGAGTTCGCGCGACACGCGGTAACCCTCGATCGACAGTGAGTGATAGGCGTCGGTGACGTAGACGTCGTCGACAGCCTTCAAATAGCGCTCGACGTCGTTCGGCCGTCCGAGCGGCCCGGGAAAGCGGTCGGGGATGTCGGGGCGCATCTTCTCCCACAGCAGCCGGATCCGGTGCACGTAGGGCGAAGGCTCGCGGACATACGCCAGGACCGGCCATTGCGTGGTGAAGGGATCGACCTCCCGAACCCGATGGCCCGCCGCAGCCATGGCCTGGAGGATCTGTTCGGCCTCGCGGTCGCGCCCGACGTTGCGGAACGCGCCGGCCAAACGACCGGCGATGACCGTATGACCGCCGGCGAGCAGCCGTTCCAGCAGGCTCGACGCGTCGCGCTGCAGCGCAAGCAGCGTACGGCCCTCGGTGGGGTGGTTGGCGAAGAACTGCGGAGAGGCTTCGATCAGGGCCGCTTCGATCGCGTAGAGTCTCAGGCCCTGCAGCTGGACGAGCGAGCCTTCGGCCGCGGGGGGGCGATTGATGTCCAGCAGCGAGGTGCCGTGCAGGAAATTGGTCACCTGATTGCGCCCACCGACGGCGCGCACGAGGAGTTGCGTGGGCACGTTCCAGTTACCGGCCTGCAGCAACAACGATTGATCGGCCGAGAGCGACCAGGCGTCGCCGAAGCGTTCAGTGAGATACTCGCGTACGAAGTCCCAATAGGAGGCGTACCAGGCCGTGGTCTCTCCGTCTGGCTGGCCCGGCTGCGCCGGTATGTACCAGCCCTTCATGACTTCCTTCAGGAAGCCGTTTTTGCTCAGCAGCTCGCGAGCGTCTCGAGTGAGGTCTTTGGAACGTACGGTCTGGCGGCCGGCCGCCTGCAGCCCTTCCAAGGCTTCCAGGGCATTCGCCAATCGCTCCTGCGGCGTTGCCATACTTAGGCCCTCACAAATGCGATTCCTGAGCCGCTTTAAAGCGGCCGGAATAATCGCTTTTGGTGTGGTACTATAATTCGCTTATTATGTCGTACTAAAATTCGCTTTTTATGCCGTCCTATTATTCGCTTTTTACGTGGCAATACCGGTGGTCCATCGCGCTAAAAAAAATCACATTCGCACCAGCCGGGTATCGAGCGCAGTACGTCGACATCGTGCCGTCGTCCAAAGTATGTCGCTACACCAGTTGCCGACGCGCCGCCCGCCCCGAGCGTACTAAGCCGCGCCACCCAGGGCAGCTCTAATAGCCTCCAGTGAAATCGCTTGATTGTAAGACCGCCGTAGGGGGCGGGGCTGATGGCGCCGGCGCAGGAGGAGGCGCCGCCATTGGCGGCGGCGCATGACAGCCGCGCAAATGGCGCTGCTCATCGAAGGCATCGACTGGCGCAGGACGGTGGCGCCGGAGCCGGTCCGGCGGCCGGAAATGGTGTAATAAGCCGCTGAATCCAGAAGATAATCGTCGATCCGGAAGCAGGGATTTGCTATAAATCGCCATGTCCCTGGCGACCGCAACCCTGCCCACGGATCCCGAGGAACTTCGGGCGTTTGCGCAGGCTTTGCAGTCCGAGCTCTACGGAGGCGAACAGGTTTCCGGCCGGGATACGAATCATCCCTGAACATACGCTGGGACAGGCCTGAGTGGCCGCAAGGCCCACTAAACGTCGAACGCCGCCCACACCCGCGCGTGCGCGGTCGCAATCTCCTTGGCTGACGCCTTCGTCACCCCGGCCGCGTCGCCGAAGGCGGGCCAGCGCGCCATGGCGGCGCGGACCTCTTCCACCATCGCCGCGACCGCCTTAGCATCGAGACTGTGGCGGGCGCCCAGCCGGAGGACGTGGGCGCGGGTTGGATTGCGGCCTTCGCCCTCGATGTCGAGGTAGTGCTCGCCCCCCGGCCCCGGCGCATAGGTGAGGTCGTAGGCCGGCGCCAGACGCCAGTCGCCGCCGGCGTCCATGAGATAGGCGTGCTGGCGGGTGTGGTCGTCGCGGTTGCTGGCAAGGATGTTGAACACCATGCGGCGAAAGACGGCCTCGACATCGGGCTTTCGACGGGTGATCGCCTGAGTGGCGCGCAGGAATGTATCGTAGGAGACGATCCCCGGCTCGCTCGGGGCTTCGACCGCCCCGGCGAGCGAAACCATATGCAGTCGCCCGCCTCCGTCAGTGCGATCGAACCGTCTGGTCGCGAAATATCCGGGGCCCTGACGCGCGGGGATGAGGCGGTGTTCGCTCATCGCCAGCCCCGCGGCTTCGGCCATATCCGCGTAGGCTTCTTCGATCGGGCCGATGTCGTCCGGGTCGTTCGGCGCGCGGAACTTGACCAGCCAGGGGATGAAGCCTTCGGGCAGCTCGCCCTCGCCGACCGAGACCTTGCCCTCGGCGTTGAAACCGACATGCACCTTGGGCCTGGCGCCGCCGGAGCCGCCGGCCAGGTCGGCCAGGGTGTCGGCCAACGTCCCCTCTTCGCCCGCCAGGATCGCGGCGGCCTCGGCCGCCAGGGCGTCGAGATCAAGCGTCTCCACCCCCTCGGCCGGGGTGGTCGCCGGCTCATAGACCAGAGCGCCGCGGCCATGGCGGCCAACCAGGGCGAGCTGGTCGAGCGGGCTCAGGGTGGCGATATCGACGCCGAGCCTTTCAAGGCGGCGACGCATGAGACGGCGGCCCCAGCCTTCCGGGAGGCTGTCGGCGAGGAAGCCTTGCAGACCTTCGAAGGCGCGGCCGCGCGCCGCCTGCAGGCCCGGTTCGGGGGGATAGTAAAGCGCGGCGACGGGGAGCCTCGTCGCGAGGACGTCGCGTGACCATTCGAGCTGAGCGAGGCCGCCGTCCATCGCCACGCGGCCCGCCGGCATTGGCGGCTTGGCAGAGTCGAAAGCCAAGGCGAGGCTGAGGGGTGTTCCTGGGGCCACCCTCACAGCTTGACCCGAGGCTTGACCCGCGCCCGCCCGCGGAGCACCCGCGTCGGCCGTTTCGGCGTCGCTGTGGCCGCCTGACGCGCCAGGAGTTCGTCCATCGAAGTGGCCGAAGGGGCCGGGAACAGCAAAGCCAGATTGTCCTCACAGCGGAGGGCGATCGCGGCTTGGATGAGGTGGCGGAGCGAGCCCTCCCCCTCGCCCTCCAGGCGTTTCCAAGTTCGGAGCGGCACGCCCGATCGCTCTGAAATTTCTAGCTGCGACAAGCCCCGGGCGATCCGCCGGTCGCGGACGGCTCGACCAAGCTCCTGGAGTAATTCTTCCGCGGTTTTAAGCATGGGCCAAATATGGCCCCGTGAGCGAGTTTTAGCAAGTTAAGGTGCCAAATATGGCCCCATCATAGTGCGGTGTCGCGCCTAGGGCGTGGGGTCAACCACGGGCGGCGATCCAGGCGCCGAGCCTACCGGAGGCGATGGCGTTTTTGGCTGGATGCCCTTCACGCGTGGCGCGGCCCGCGGGCGCCCCGAAGGTCTAGATGGGCCTTGGGCGTGAGCTTATTCCGCCTCCACGCGGCCCGCAAATCCTCGAACAACAGCCATCGCGTCATCGAACGCTGGCTTCTCGCCATACACCATGGCGTCCATCAGGATCGAATAGTCCGCCGCAAATGCGCGATCGCCGCACGTGGCCTCGACCGCCCGAAGCGTCTCTCCCAGGGGATCGGCCTGGTAGGCCGGGAAATCGCCGCCCCGGGTCGCCGCGTCGTCCTTCATGGTCTCAAGCGCCAAGCGGGCGGCGTCCTGGGCGTCGTAGTGGCCATCTAGGCGTGACAAGTCATAGACGTCGCGTGGCAAGGTCGGATCCAGATCCTCGATGCCGGCGAAGGCGACGCCGCTCCGGCGCGTCAGGGCGACGAATTTCTCCGCGGCGATCCTCGCCGTCGGCGTCAACTCAGACGGCCGGCGCGAGGTGCTGGGCCTGGACATCGGCGCTTCGGAGGCGGCGACCTTCTGGACCGAGTTGCTGCGCAAGCTCGCCCGCCGCGGTCTGCGCGGCGGGCGAGCTGGTGATCTCCGACGCCCACGAGGGCCTCAAGGCGGCGGTCTCCAAGCTGCTCTGCGCCACCTGGCCTGAGCCGCCGGAGGGCGTAAGGTGGCGCCCCGGACCTTGGTCCAACGCGCCCGCCCCGACAGGAACCGCATGAACACCGTCCTCATCACCGGCTGCTCGTCCGGTTTCGGCCTGGACACAGCCAAGGTCTTCCTCGACCGCGGCTGGTCGGTCATCGCCACGATGCGCACGCCGAAAGCTGACATCCTGCCGGCGTCCGACCGCCTGCGGGTCCTGCCGCTCGACGTCACCGACGCGGCCAGCATCGCTCAGGCCGCGGCCGCCGCCGGCGCCTTCGACGTCCTGGTGAACAACGCCGGCGTCGGCCAGATGAGTCCGCTTGAAGCGGTTTCGATGGAAAAGATCCGCGAGCTGTTCGAGACAAACACGCTCGGGACCATTGCGATGACCCAGGCCGTCCTGCCGCAGTTCCGCGAGCGCGGCTCCGGCGTGATCGTCAACGTCACCTCCGGCGTGACCTTCCAGCCTCTGCCGCTGATGTCGATCTACACGGCCAGCAAGGCGGCGGTGAACGCCTTCAGCGAGTCCGTGGCGCTGGAGCTGGAGCCGCTCGGCGTGCGCGTGCGCATCGTCATCCCTGGCCGGGCGCCGGAAACCCCCTTTGGCGACAACGCGCGCGCCCGAATGGGCCTGAATATCCCGGAGCCCTACCAGGCGCTCGCGGCCCAGATGATGGGCCGCTTCCAGGCTGGCGGCGACATCACCACCTCCCGGGATGTCTCCGAAGCCGTCTGGCGCGCGGCGACCGACCCGTCCTGCCCGATGCGGCTCCCCGCCGGCGCGGACGCCGTCGCGCGCGCCGGCGCGGCCAAATAGGTCAGCCTGATCAGATCGCGCGGCGTCGCCGCGCGTGAACGGCGTATGGTTGGCCCTAGATCAGGTCACCCACCGGGGTCTTGGCGCCTGCGGGATCGAACTTGCCGCCGCGGGCGACGACCTTCAGCGCGCCGTTGGGCAGCGGCCGCTGCAGATGCGCCACCGCCGCCCAGGGCTTGTCGCTCATCCACGCGTCCCATTCCGCCGCCTCGGTCAGGATCACCGGCATGGCCTTCTCATGGACGACGCCGACGTCAGCGTTGGCGTCGGTGGTCAGGAAGGCGAAGAGGTCGCAAGTCACCAGGCCCTCGGAGATCTTCCGCACGCAGGTCCAGCCGGTCCAGATGCCAGCGAAGAAGGCCAGAGGCCGGGACTCGTCCAGCGCGAACCAGGTGTTCTCCTTGGAGCCGCTGACCTGGTCCGGCTCGGCGAAGGAGGTCATCGGCACGAGGCAGCGGTGGGCGGGGTCGAGCCAGCGGGTCCAGTGCTTGCTCTGGGTGTTGCGGACATTGGTTGTGCCGCGGTCGGGCTCCATCTTGAGGAGCTCGTTGAAATCGAAGTCCTTGCCCTTGGCGCGCAGGCCGGCGGCCCGCTTTTTGGCGGCCATGAACAGCGCCTGGCTGGAGGACGGCATGCCCCAGCGCAGGTCGCGCATAACCCGCTTCCCGGCCTCATCCTTCAGCACGACCGGGGCCGGGTAGTCGGGATGGACGCCCGGCATCGGCGGGGCGTTGTGATTGTAGTCGGCCGCCAAGTCCGTCCAGCGGGCGATCTCGGCGCGGCTGCTCATGACGGAGTACAGATTGCAGATGTGGTCGGCCCTCCACCTGTCAGCATGGTAGCAGACGTCTGGCCTGATCGCTTGCGATCAGATGCCCGGCCTGTTTGCGCGAGGAGACCTCGCTGGCCAAGATGGTGTTCGCTGCGCACACTCCAAACAGGCGAGCGACATCGGGATGCTAGCGCAAACTTCAGATTGTCGCGCCTATCGACCGACCGGTCGTTCCATCTAGTGTTCCCGCCGCCACCTTGTGGCCCTGATAACCAGGCCGCCGCCGGCCCAGGCGCGACCGCCAAGACCGGGCAGAGCACCGCCATCCCGCCGTGAAGTTCAGCTGATTTTTCCAGACGGTCGAACGCGCCGGCTTGCCCTGGCCCACGAACCGGTGCGAGCCTCTCCTCAATTCAGAGGGAGACTCTAGGATGCTTCGCACGCTCGCCATCGTCGCCGCGCTCGCGCTCTGCGCCACCGCCGCCGACGCCCAGAAGCTCGACAAGAACGGCAAATGCCACGCCGCCGACGGCAAGTTCGCCAAGGCCGAGGTCTGCGCCGGCGCCAAGGGCGCAATGGCCCCGGCCTACAAGCTGGACGCCAAGGGCAACTGCCACGACGCCAAGGGCAAGATGGCCAAGAAGGACCTGTGCGCGGCGAAGTAGCCGCTGGGCTTCGCCCCGCGACGGGGCTCCTGATCCACGCCAGGTCGAAGACCGCCCGCCGCTCGCGCCCGGGCGCTCGCCGGGTTGGCTGACGCCATCCACCCGACTCCTCTGGGTTCGGCCCCCGCCCAATTGACCACCGTCCGTATCCTGGCGGCGCAGCCCCCAGGCTGGCGGCGGCGTATCGCGGGTCGTGCAGACGGGGTCTGCCCGTCGAGCCTGCGGCCAGAGCCAAATCCTGGCGGTCGTCATGGGCCCGGGCCGCCCGGCGATGGGCAGCCCTTCCGGCGGCGCCGGCCACCGCCGCCCTTGCGCCGCCGGCCCGAAGGGCGGAAGACCGGGGGCGTCGGCGCGAAGCCCCCGCGCTGGCGAAATTCCCGGCCAAAGACGACACCTTTCCCGCCTGCCGGATTGAACTGGCGACCATGCGGCTGGCCGCCGAATGCGGCCTGGACGTGCCCAACCTCGGGTTTGAACAGGCGCTCGGCCGCGACATCTATCTGATCGAGCGTTTCGACCGCACGCCGACCCACCTCGGCATGCTGCGCCGCCCCTTCGCCTCGGGCCTCACCCTGCTGGGCGCCCATGAGCGCGATGTGGGCCGCCACAGCTATGCGGACCTGGCGGGCGCCCTGCGCCAGCTGGGCGCCGAGCCCCGCCGCGACCTGACCGAGCTCTACCGGCGCATGGTGTTCAACATCCTCGTCACCAACGACGACGACCACCTGCGCAACCACGGCTTTCTGTTCGACGCGACGGGCTGGCGGCTCTCGCCGCTCTACGACGTCGTCCCCAAGCCGCAGATCGGGCGCGAACCCAGCCTGGTCCTGGGTGTGGGGCCGATGGGCCGCGCCGCGACCCTGGAGAACGCCAGGGCCGGCGCCGCGGACTTCCACCTGATGCCGGAAGAGGCCCAGGCCCATATCGACACCCTGGTCCAGCTGGTGCGCGGCCGCTGGCAGGACGTCTTCGCCGCAGCGGGCGTCAACGCCGCCGACCGCCGTCGCTTCGCGACCGGCTTCCGCCAGGCCGATCCCGAACTCGACGCGCTGGCGGGCCCGCCGGACGCCGAGTGATTGGCGGGCCCTAGCCACGGATCACGCGGAATGAGGTCGCGCCGCCTGGACGCACGGCGTCCTTTGCCCCCTTGTCCCTGCCCCCTCAAGTTCGGCCCGTCTCCCAGGACGATTTGACGGCCCGCCTCGTCGAGGCCGGCGGCGCTGGCCCGATCGCCCGGTGATCGTCCTCGATCACGGCCGAACACTGCGGCGCGCCATAGTCGCCGGTGAGGCCGGCTGCGCCGCCAGCTGTTTCAGTCCAGGGGCGCCTTGGGCGTGTCGAGCTTGGGGCGGCGCCGCGCCTGAATAGGCCAGAAATGGTTGGCGACGCCGATCCCGACGGCGACCAGCACAGGCGTCTGCCACAGGTGCGAATAGCCGAACGCGGAGCCGATGGCCCAGAACGCCAGCCCGCCCAGCGGCAGGGCGATGGCCAGATAGATGCCGACTCTGCGGAGCGTGGGCATGCGCGAATCTTGATCGCGGCCCCGAGGACACGCAATCCTCTTCTTGGGGACCGGTTGCGAGCTCTGAGCGTAGAGAGCGGACATCAGCACGGCGGATCATTCGCGAAAAGGGCGAAGTAATCCTTGTACGGCGTCATACCCAGCGCGGCGCGACGTTCATCGAGGTGGTCGGGGTCCTCGAGGCGGTCGGGGACGTATTTGCCGGCCTGGCAGACCATCTGGGAGCCGTACCGTTGCAGGCGGCCATCGTGCAACGCGAGCCGGTCGTACATCAGGGCGTAGTCGCCGCCGCGCACCTCGCCCTGCGCCGCCAGTTTCTCCAGCACCGGCGCGAAGCGGCTCCATTGGCTGATGTCGGAGTGCTGCACGATCAGGAAGGCCACATTCGATCCGGCCTTTCCGTACTTGCTGATCGTGAACCAGCCTTCCGGCGGCAGCATGGCCAGGAGCGCCTTCAGGTTCGCCTCGTCGATGGGCTTGATCTCAGCCCAGATCGCGGCCTGGGCGGCAGCCTTTTCCGCCGGCGGCGTCTTTGAGAAGTCGATCTGGATCACCTTGCGCGGCGCCTGGTCGAGCCTCTGCATGCGCAGCAGCCGCTCGGTGTCGTCTTTAGGTGGCGGCAAAGCGTCGAGTTCGGCGCGCGCCCTGACGATAGCCTCGTGAACGGGGGCGATCAGGACACGGGTCTGGGGCGAAAGCTCGACCGAAGCCGGTGTCGGCGGCGTGACGGCGATGCCGGCGGCGAACACAAGTCCCAGGAGCATTTCAGCAACCGTAAGCCATGGACGCAGGACGCGCCCGGGGAATCGCAAGCTCCGTCACGAGCCGACCGGCGATGAGCGAAGCGCCGATCATGATCCCATCGGTTCGGGGGCTCTCGAACGCGGTGATCATGCGACCGGCCGGGCGCCACGCCGCCGGCCTTGCACGCCTCAACCCGGATGAAAGACGAACCCCGGCTGGGCGTAGGCCCCCACGAGATCGACGCCGAAGGGCGCCCCGTGCAGGGCGACGTCGGTGAGGAAGGCGTCGTTGGAGAGCGCATAGGTCCCGAGGTCGGCCTTCTCGGCCTCGGCGAGCAGCCAGCCGACCATGGCGGCCTTGGCGCCCAGGCCATTGGGTCCGTCGCCGCCGTAGTAGGCGAAGTAGTCAGCGCGGCTGAAGGACTGGCCGTTCAGCACGGTGGTGGGGTCAAGAAGGGCGTGAAGCTTGGCGTCCGACGGCGTCGCCCCGAAGATGGTCGCGTAGGCCTGTCTCGTCGCGTCAAACAGACTGAGGGGCCCATACTGGGCGGTGAAGCTGGCGCTGCCTTCGCCGACCTTGCCGAGGTTGACCGCGAAGTTGATGTAGCGGTTCTCCAGGGAAAAGCTCTGGTAGTAGGCCGAATTCAGGTTGTTGGCGTTCGGCCCGGTCGGCGAGACCAGATAGTCCGTTCCCCCTGCGGACGGCGCCTTGCCGGTGAAGAACTCGTAGCTGAGCGTCGCCACCGAGGTGGTGGTCCCCGCGGCCTTCACGAGGGAATGGACCACGTCGTTGGCGCTGACCAGCCCGGCGGCGAGTTGCGTCGTCAGGTCCCCGGCCATGACGCCGCCCGCCCCTGTCAGCGCATCCAGGCGCAGCACCAGGCCCACCTCCAGCGCGACGGTCGGGTCTGGCAGGCTCATCGCGCCATCGGAGAACTGGACAATTTCGATGCCGCGCAGGGCGTCCTGGCCGTCGGGACGACCAGGACGCAGGTCTTGAACGTCCCAGACGCCGCTTCGACTGGGGGCCAGCGAATAGTTCGCCCGAGCCCCTCCATAGAGGGCCACGTCGACACCCGCTCCGCCGTCCAGAAGATCGTCGCCGGCTCCGCCGGAAAGGGTGTCGTTCCCGTCGCCGCCGTAAAGGTTGCACTGCGTCCCCCCGCCAATCAGGCGGTCATCGCCGCTCCACCCCATCGCGGTGAAGACCGTGCCGGTGGCCGGCGGCGTGGTCGACATCACCTCGATGACGTCGTCGCCGGACAGCAGGCTGGAAATCGACAATTGGGCGTCGTTGGTGAGATAGGCTTGGCCCAGGATTGCGCCATCCGTGTGGGCGCCGGTCAGGATGAAGCGCCCCGAGGCGCTCGCCACCTCAAGCCCGGTCACGACGCCGCCGGACAACAGGCCGTTGGCGTAGGTCAGCCCCACGCCGGTGATCGACATATGGGCCGCGCCCCCAGCCCAGGTCAGCAGCTCCTCGGTCGAGGAGGCGGTGACGATCGTCGCGCCCACCAGGACGCTCTCCTGAAATGTGCCCATGTTGGCGCCGTCAAATAGCTCTACACGCGCCACGAATTCCCCCGCCGTCCGTTCCCCGTTCGCAACCCTAGCGCGACGACTGCCGGCAAAGCCATGGCCTTCAAGGCCGCGCACGAGTCTGGCGGTTACTCTTCGCGATCCCGGTAGATCGGCATCCTCTGGCTTGGGGGCTATTTGATCATTGGGCGGGGCGAACTGGCAGGTCTCCACATCGGATGCTGATGGGAGCCTAGCGGCCGCCTTCCCCCCTCAGCGGACGCTTCCGAACCAGCCTTCATTTCGACACCACGGCCCCCTCTCGTCCCAGGGAGCGGTCGTGGGGCGACTGATGATCAACGCGATGCAGACGGTGCGACGGCGGCACCCCAGGCTGATCGCGCTCGCTCTGGCGATCTTCGCCCACGCCTTGTTCTTCACCCTAGTAGCCTGGCGGCTCGGTGGAACACCTGCAATCGCGACAGCGCCAGTGATCACTGTCCAAATCATTCGAACGCCGCCGCGCGCGCCCGCCTTCCCGCTCCGACATCCCTCCTCCAAGGCCAACGGGCAATCGCGCAGCGCGGTTCTGGTCGTGCCGTCTCAGATCGCGCCGAGATATGCCGAGCCGTCGAACGCGGAAGCGCCCGCTGGGAGTGCGGAAGAGGTCCAACATGTGCTCCGCGGGCTCTTGGGCTGCGCGCCAGCCGTCCTTCCGCACCTTAGCCCTGAGGAGCGCCGCCTCTGCGAAGAGCGACTGGCCTCGGGCCAGGTCTCTGGAGGGGCGTTTGCCCGTCTCAACTTGGATCCAACGGGCCGCTACGCGAAAGACCCAACTCCCTACCTAAACCGAAAGCCTCACGACGGCTGCAAGGTGGGTGCGGCCGGTGATG
>DASRRU010000019.1:0-18905 GCA_035656795.1 Phenylobacterium sp.
CTGCTGGACAGCTACGCCCAGTTGCGCGACGACGGCACCACCGCGTCGGGTTGCTGGATCTACACCGGCAGCTTCACCGAGAAGGGCAACCAGATGGCCCGGCGCGACGCCACCGACCCGCGCGAGCAGGGCCTGGCGCCGAACTGGGCCTGGTCCTGGCCGGCCAACCGGCGGATTCTCTACAACCGCGCCAGCGCCGATCCCAGCGGCAAGGCGTGGAACCCGCAAAAGCCGGTCATCGAATGGAACGGGACCAAATGGGTGGGCATCGATGTGCCCGACTACGTCCCGACCACGAAGCCCTCCGATTCCACCGGCCCCTTCATCATGAACGCCGAAGGCTCTGGACGACTGTTCGCCCGCGACCAGATGGCCGAGGGCCCGTTCCCGGAACACTACGAACCCTTCGAATCCCCGACGCCGAACCTTCTGCATCCGAAGGTGAAATCAAATCCCGCCGCCCGTGTGTTCGCCGACGACAGGGCAAACTTCGGAACTGCCGCGGATTTCCCCTACGTCGCCACGACCTATCGCCTGACCGAGCAATTCCACTTCTGGACCAAGCACGCGCTGATCAATGCGATCCTGCAGCCAGAGGAATTCGTCGAGATCGGCGAGGCCTTGGCCAAGGAAAAGGGGATTCCGCAGGGCGGCTGGGTGCGGGTGTCCTCGAAGCGCGGGTTCGTGGTCTGCAAGGCCTATGTGACCAAGCGCATCAAGCCATTGCAGGTGGACGGCAAGCCGACGCACGTGATCGGCGTGCCGATCCATTGGGGCTTCACCGGCCAGGCCCGCAAAGGCTTCGGCGCCAACACGCTGACCCCGTCGGTGGGCGACGCCAACTCCCAGACACCAGAGTTCAAGGCGTTCCTGGTCAACATCGAGAAAGCGAGTGGGCCCGCGGCCTGACGCCGCCGCTGGTCCGAGGAGTGGTCTATGTCAGGTCTGCAGTCACAGGACTACATCCGGCGCTCGGCGTCGAACCTGACGCCGCCCTCGGCCCGCCGTCACGAGGTGGAGGTCGCCAAGCTGATCGACGTGAGCCGCTGCATCGGCTGCAAGGCCTGCCAGGCCGCCTGCATGGAATGGAACGACCTGCGCGGCGAGGTCGGCCATTTTGAAGGGTCCTATGACAATCCCAAGGACCTGGACCCCAATACCTGGACCCTGATGCGGTTCACCGAATGGGAGAACGACAAGGGCGACCTGGAGTGGCTGATCCGCAAGGACGGCTGCATGCATTGCGAGGACCCCGGCTGCCTGAAGGCCTGCCCCGCGCCGGGTGCGATCGTGCAATACGCCAACGGGATCGTCGACTTCAACAGCGACGCCTGCATCGGCTGCGGCTACTGCGTGAAGGGCTGCCCGTTCGACATCCCCCGGATCAATCCCACAGACCACAAGTCCTACAAGTGCACCCTTTGCTCCGACCGCGTCTCGGTCGGGTTGGAGCCCGCCTGCGTCAAGACCTGCCCGACCGGGGCGATCATGTTCGGGTCGAAATCGGACATGACGGTCTGGGCCAACGAGCGGGTGGCGGAACTGAAGTCCCGAGGCTTCGCCAATGCGGGCCTCTACGACCCGGCGGGCGTCGGCGGCACACATGTGATGTATGTCCTGCACCACGCCGACAAGCCGTCGATCTATGCGGGGCTGCCGAACCGCCCGGGGATCAGCCCCTTCGTCGAACTGTGGAAGGGTGGCGTGAAACCCCTCGCCGTCGCCGGCATAGCGATGGCCGCGCTCGCCGGTTTCTTCCATGCCGTGGTCGCCGGCCCGAATGAGGTGCAGCCCGAGGACGACGCGAACGGGCGCCGCCTGCTCGATCGCAAGGATGACGCGCCATGACCCCTCCAGAGGGAACCGTCCTCCGCTACCCGGCCGTGACGCGGGTCAACCACTGGATCACGGCGATCTGCTTCGTGCTGCTCACCCTGTCCGGCCTTTCGATGTTCCATCCGATCTTCTTCTTCCTGTCGACGCTGTTCGGCGGCGGCCAATGGACCCGCGCCGTGCATCCGTGGATCGGGATCCTCCTCGTGCTCAGTTACGCCGGCCTGGTCTACCAATTCTGGCGCGACAACTTCTGGACGCCGGACGACACCGCCTGGGTGCGCAGAATCGATCTCATCCTGGTCAATGAAGAGGAAGGGGTTCCCGAGGTCGGGCAGTTCAACGCCGGCCAGAAATTCGTCTTCTGGGCCATGGCCCTGTTGATCCCGGTGCTGCTCCTGACCGGCCTGGTGATTTGGGAGGTCTATTTCTCGGCGTTCACGCCGCTCGTCGTGCAGCGGATCGCCGTCCTGCTCCACTCACTCGCCGCGATCGCCGCCATCCTGGTCTGGATCGTTCACGTCTATGCGGGGATCTGGGTCCGCGGGTCGATGCAGGCGATGACCCGGGGCTATGTGACGCCGGGCTGGGCGTGGCGGCATCATCGCAAGTGGCTGCGCGGTCTGGTCGCGTCGAAGTCGACCCGGCCGCAGCCGCAGCCGCGGGCTAAGGGGGCTCCGTGAGGCAGGGCGAGGCCGCACCGGACCGGCCATGGATCGGAAATCCGCAAGGCGGCGTCGCCGCGCCCGAGCCACTGATCCTGCCCGATCCGGCAACACGCTTCGCCACCACTGCGGCCCGGCTGGAGGCCCTGTCGGAGGGTCACCCGATGGCCGACTGGCTGGGCTTCATGGCCAGCCTGGCGCACGCCCAGGATGACGCCGTTGAGACGCTGGCCCCCCTCGTCGGCCCGGACGCCGCGCTGGTGCGGCAGGCTGTCGAGGCGCGCATGCCACCGCTCGCCGCCGACGGCCACCGCCGCCACCCGTTGTGGCGCGCGGGCCTTGCCACCATGCTCGACAGTTCCGAGAACGGACGCTTCGCCGAAGCCGTCCCCGAGGCGGCGCGAGCGGTGATCCAGAGCCTGCGCGCCCGCGGCGCCGCGGCGGCGGAAAAGCTGGCCGACGACTTCCTGAGCGGTGGCGTAGCTCCCGGCGAGATGGGCGCAGCGCTCTATGTGGCTGCGGCCCTGCAGGTCTATTTCACCTGCCTCGCGGGGCGACTGTCCGCAGCGGACCTGCGGCTGCTGCCGGAGCGCGGGCTATGCCCATGCTGCGGCTCTCTGCCGGTGTCGGGGATGGTGACGGCGTCGGGACTGACGCCTGGAACGCGGTACCTGCATTGCTCGCTGTGCTCCACGGCCTGGAACCACGTGCGGGTCGTCTGCATCACCTGCGGCAAGTCGGGCGCCATGAGCCTGCGGGGCGTCGAGGGCGACTCCGGCGCGGTCAAGGCCGAGGTCTGCGGCGACTGCCGCACCTACGCCAAGATGCTCTATCAACTGCAGGACATGCAGGTCGATCCTGTCGCCGATGATCTGGCCTCGCTCGGGCTGGATATCCTGGTCGCCGAGGCCGGCTGGTCTCGGCACGCGCCCAACCCTCTCCTGCTCACAAGGTAGCCACGCCCTCGGGCTGAAGGCGCATCGGCCAGCGCCGCCAGCGCGCTCGTGGACATGTCCAGAGCCTGCCCCATTCAGGCTGGATCAACCTGAGTGCGATAGGCGCTAGCCGTGCACAATCGTGAAGATAGCCATGGCCGTGCTCAGGCAGATGAACATGCGAAGTCCGATCAGGGCCGCCTGGGTCCCTCGGCTGAGCGCCATCGGCGGGAAGGGAGCCGGGGCGGCAAGCGCCCGGGCGCGTCGGTCGGGATCACGATTGTTAAGGATCATGGCGTCGTCTCCTAGAATGAGTGGATTCCAAGTGCGCTGAGGAACCCCACCGCCGCATATGCGGAGCCCGCAGCGGCCACCAACACGGCGATCGCAATCCCCAGGACCGTCACAGTACGGCTGTTGACGTCGCCCCCCATGATCTGCCGGTCGCCGCTCATCATGAGCAGGAAGACCAGCGCCGCCGGCATCAGGATGGTCGCCAACAGGTTCGCGTTGAGCGACAGGGTCAAGAGCGGCGCGCCGGGGATCAGGACGACCGCGCCGGCCAGGATCGCGATGCCGACGTTGGTCGTGTGGAACAGCGGCGCCTGGCGGGGCGACGCGTTAAAGCTCCTGGCGGCGCCCGAGATCATCTCGGCGAGCGAATAGGCGGTACTCGCGGAGATTGTCAGCATGGCGACCGCCCCGGCCTCAACGAGCCCGAGCGCGAACAGGGCCGCGCCCGGCGCGCCTATGATCGGACGCAGGGCCTCCGCGAAGCCGGCCCCGTCCTGGTAGCGGGACATGTCGACGTGATGGGCGAACAGCGGCGTCGCCGCCAGCAAAGCGGCGCATCCGGTCACCGCTGCGATGACCGCCCCGATCGCCGTGTTCTGGCGTCCGCGGCGGATGTCGCGCCGGCCCATGCCCTTGTCCACCGAGGCGCTCTGCTGGAAGAAGAGCATCCAGGGCGTGACGGTGGCCCCGATGTTGGAGGCCAGGATCAGCAGAAACGCCTGGAGCGTGGTCTTGGGCGCGGGTCCCCAGGTCGCAACGGCGTGCAGGATCTGGTCGGCGGAGGGGCGCGCGAAGATCGCGACCGCGACGAACAGCAGGTTGAACGCGGCCAGTCCCGCGGCCAGGCGCTCCCAAGTCGAATACCGGCCGCCCCAGGACCCCATCGCAACCAGCAGGACCGCGCAGGCCACCGCCGCCCACGGGGGCACGCCGAAGAAGCCCATGCCCAGCCGGATGGCGATGACCTCGGTGACCAGGGTGATAAGGTTGGTGATGGCCAGGTCGGCGGCGGAGGCCCACCCCCAGAAGCGGCCGAACCGCTGGAAGACCAGTTCTCCGTAGCCACGCCGGGTCACCGCGCCCAGCCGCATGGCCATCTCCTGGACGACGTAGGCGGCGGCGAAGGTCACGATGATGAACGGCAGTAGGAAGCCGAGACCGTAGGTGGCCCCGCTGGTCGCATAGGACAGCATGCTGGGCCCATCGTTTTCGCCCAGCATCGCCAGGGCGCCTGGCCCGACCAACAGGGCGGCGGCCGCAGGAATCCGAAGACGCAGCCATCGCGTCGGCGCGAAGCGGGCGCGCGTAGCCGCCGCCACATCGGTGAGGCCTCCGACATTCCCTTGCAGTTCGACGAAGGCGATGTCCGAGGGCGGCGGCATGTTCAGGACCCTGGGTTGCTGACGTTGTGGTCAGGCCGACGGCTAGCTGGGCACGACATCGGGCCGGCTCTTGGAGATCTGCTCGATGAGGCGCGGATCCATCTTCAGGGTCTCGGCCACCATCTGCCTAGGCGAACAGGCGAGCCACTGTGAGAGCGAGATTTCCGCGAACTGCTTGTCCTTGAAGGTCTCGACCATGATGATGTCGGTGGCGCCGGTATTCTGGATGTAGTGGCCGAGCCCCTTCTTCACATAGCCGATGTCACCGGGATGAAAGTCCATCGTCACGGCGGCGGGCCCGGTATTGAAGACGGTCATGCGACCGGTCCCCTGGATCCAATATTGCCATTCGTCGGCGTTGGGGTGCCAGTGCAGCTCCCGCAGGCCGCCCGGCTTGATGGTGACAATACCCGCCGCGATGGTGGAGGAGACCGGGAAGTTCCGGGAGTCCACGATCTTCACCGATCCGCTGCGCGACTGCTTGGTGGGGGCCATCTTGCTGGTCGAGAAGACGAACTCGAGCTCCGGCTCGCCCAGGGGCGAGGCCATCTGGCGCTGGACCTCGGCGAGGGGCGGCGGCTCCTGACCTTGATAGATCCAACGGCCATCGAGGGACATGTTCTGGAAGGCGCTGACCGGGAGATTGAAGTTCTCCGCCAGGATCTCGGGCGGCGTGTGGATCATCCAGTCGGTCAGCAGCAGGGTGTTGTATTCGGAGGCCCTGCCGTTGTCGAAGACCAGGACGAATTCGGCGCCGCTCGGTCCCAGGCCCTGCAACGAGTGCGGAAGCCCGGCGGGGAAGTACCAGAGGTCGCCGACCGTCACGTCCCGCGCGGCGGGCCGCCCCTCGCCGTCCAGCACGGTGACGCGGCACTTGCCGTCGACCATGACCGCCCACTCCGCCTGCTGGTGCCAGTGCAGCTCACGCACGCCGCCTGGGCCCAGCCGCATGTTCACCCCCGAAACGTCCTCGGAAATCTCGAAGTCCGACTGGGTGACCTGCCGCGCCCACCCGCCGTCCTGGATACGCTTGTGCGCCAGGTTGAACGACGACCAGAACATGGGCATGCCGTTGACGTCGGTGGCCGGCGGATTGCCCGCCGACGGAAGCTGGCCTGCCAGAGTGCGGTTCTGGGGTCCTGGTTCGGTCAGCGCCTTAGGGTTACTCACATTGACGGCGCCCTCGGGCGGCCGATCGGGATTGCCCAGTTGCACGGTGCTCGCTGCGGCGGAAAACGCAGTCGCCGCACCCACCACTGTGGTGGCCGCCAAGACGTTTCGCCGGGAGAGGTCGCGCATTCCAGACTCCTTGTTCCGCTTGCCTGCGCAGACCATGCCGTTTGGCAGGATCCATCGTTTTGGAGGCCGGTGCTCAAAGAGCCGCCTCGATATTTTTCAGTAGTTATTCGACCCTTCACACCGAAATCCTTGGCGAAACCATGAGGAGTCTTGAAACGTTCTGAGACACTGCGCTGGACCTCAGAACAGAGCGAGAGGCCTTGCGCAGGAGCGCGTCTCAGGCCGCAATGACGCGGATGGGATCTGGAGACGAGCCTTGCAGCGCCAGGCCACTGTCATCCTCTGCGGCGGCGCCTCATCCCGGATGGGCGCGGACAAGGCGCGCCTCGACTGGAACGGCGTCTCCGCGATCGACCGCCTGGCGGCCCTCTCGCACGGCCTGGAGATTCGGATGGTGCTGACGGCGGGCGCCGACTACGGACTGCCCGCCGTGCTCGACGCCAACCCAGGAGGCGGACCGTGCGGAGGCATCCTCGCCGCGGCGCTGCGGCTGCGGGTCGAGGGCTATGTGCGAATGCTCGTCCTGGCGGTCGACGCTCCGACGGTGATCCCTTCCGATATTCGGCCACTGCTAGACGCGGGCGATCCGGGCGCGGCCTACGAGGGCTTGCCGCTGCCGATGGTGATCGACATCGCTGCAATTCCCGCCGCCACTCAGGCGCAGTGGCCGCTGATGCGGCTGGTGCAGACCGCCGGGCTGGTCGTGCTTCCATGTGACCACCGGGCGAGACCCAGACTTAAGGGAGCCAATACCCCAGAAGAGCGCCTGCGCCTGCTGGCTGACCCCGATCCCGATCCCAATCCGGCAGACTAAGGCCTCTCAGGAAATCCGGTCCGGCCGGGTGAAGACCTCGAATCCGTCACGCCGCGCGACGCCCACCAGGGTGATCGCCGCCTGCTCCGCCGTCCGGATCGCCAGGGCCGTGGGCGCCGAGACTGCGACCAGCACCTGGGCGCCCAGGACCGCGGCCTTCTGGACCATCTCCACCGAGATGCGGCTGGTCAGGAACAGGGCGCCATCGGGCCGTGGCCCGTCCCCCGCCGCCAGGGCGCCAACCAGCTTGTCCAGCGCATTGTGACGGCCCACGTCCTCGCGCAGGCAGGCGAACCCGCCGGACAACGCCCACCACCCCGCCGCATGCACCGCCCGCGTCGCGGCGCCCAGGACCTGGCGGTCTGGCAGCGCCTCCAGCGCCGCGCTGATTTCGGCCGGCGAGATGTGGAGGCCTTCCCCAGCCCTTGGACTGGCGCGCATCGCCTCGCCCAGGCTGTCGATGCCGCAAAGCCCGCACCCCGTCGGTCCCGCCAGATAGCGCCGCCGGCCGGCGAGCATCTCGGAGCGAGGCCGCGCGAGCCACATCCGCACCTCGATCCCGAGTTCGGTCTCGACGACCTCAAGGCTTTCGATCTCGGCTAGGTCGGCGACGATCCCCTCGGTGAGGCTGAAGCCCAGGGCGAAGTCTTCGAGGTCCGAGGGCGTGGCCATCATCACCGCTGTCGTGGAGCCGTCGTGCACCAGGGCGACGGGCGTCTCTTCCGGAACCTCGCGGTGATCCTGCGCCGCCCCGTGCGGGCCGACGCGCAGGACCGGCGCCCGCCGGCTGACGGAGAGCGATGAACCTGGATGGGTCTGGCGAAGGGTCATTCTGGGCTCGGTTCGGCTGCGGTCCCGGCGGCGCGACACAGTTTACATGCAACAGGCCCGTCGGCGGCCTCAGATCATCTCATGACTACTCAGGGCGGAGCCAAAGATCTTTCCCCTGTTTAGCGGGATTCTGATGACGAACCCGCTTCCTCCCGACGGGTTCGCGTGCGGCCGGTCCGGCGTATTTCGGCGGCCGCGGCGCGGTCGGGTCGCGTCCCCAGTCCCGTGGGCCGGCCGCGCTTTCGCTGACCTCACATCACATAACCTGCGGAGCCCCCGTGACCGGGACGGCGATGAGGCCCCGGATCACCCGGCGCCCCTGCAAGCCGCAAGGCCTGCCTTTCAGATTTTCCGAATGATGCGCGCCGGCAGGCGCAGATCCCGTTTCGCGCATTTGTGGATGGCCGTCGGCTTCGCCACGGTCCGACCGACGCAGGCCGTGGCGTTCAAGGCGCTCAGTGCCGGACGATCGGAGTCCGGTAGATCAGCCCATAGCCGCTAAGGGCGTGGTCGATGCAGTCCGTACATTTCGGTCCGTCTCTGAGCGCGCAATCCGCGCAGGCCTGCGCCGGAGACAGGAGCCGGGTGTCGCGATTGGACCGGCCGAGCCGGCGCACGTTCTGGATCACGATTGGCTGCCTGGACATTGGGTGCTTGGCCATTGGGTCCTCCTTGCCAGGGACTTGCAATGCACGGTGCGGACCCGGTCAGGGACGAAGGCGATGCGCCCACCAGGCGGCCGTCTCGCGGCCTTTGGTCGGCAGATCGTTGACCAGGCGCATCATGATCGCGGCCTGAAATGCGGTCCGAGTCAGCTCGGATCTCGCAAATGCTCCTTCATTCCTCCGGGAAAATCCCCGTGGTCGAGCTGAGTTTTTGGAAGAAGATCTGAGAACATCGCGACCGACATCTCTGGCGTTTGGGGCGATGTCTCGAATGGCCTCGACGGTCAAATCGAACCCAGAGCTCAGATATTCTCACGAAATATCAGAGATACGCCGAGAACTTCGGCTCGCCTTTCCCGTTATATATCCAACAGAAACAGCAAGATGATGACGCTGGAGCGCGGCTCGCCGTCTCTTTCAAAGCCTTCGAGGGCAGACATGGCCGCGGACCCGACATCCCCAGGCGCCAGCGGGTATCCCTAACGTCAGGACCTGACATGCCATGAAGACACTCGTCACACTCGCGGCAATCTCAATGACCGCCCTCGCTCTGGGCGCCTGTGAGACCACGGCGCAGCGGATCAACTCCAAGGAAGACACCCTCGCCGCCGCCGGCTTTACGGTGCTTCCAGCGAACACGCCCCAGCGTCAGACGGAACTGCATCAGCTTCCGCCGAACAAGTTCGTGCCGAAGACCACAGGCGACACGGTCCAATACGTCTATGCCGACCCGGTCGTTTGCAACTGCCTCTACATCGGCGATCAGAAGGCCTATGGCGCCTACCGGCAGGACGTCCTGACCCAAAAGCTGGTCGACGAACAGCAGATGACCGCCATGACCTACCAGGACAGCTGGGATTGGAACGGCTGGGATTGGGGGCCGTGGGGCCGCGGCTGGTGGCGCTAGGCCCTGGATCCAGCTAGCGCCCTCGCCATACGGCGGGGCTGGAAACGCGAGGCCGGCGGCCCATTCGGGACGCCGGCCTTCATTTTCTCCGGTCCGAAAGATCGCATCGCCGGCGGCCGGTCCTTTGCCGATGTGGCTCAGTTGGCCGGAGCCATCGGGGGCGTCGTCGATGTCGCCGCCACCGCTGTGGTCGTCGGGCTCCAGCCGCCGCCGAGCGCGCGGACCAGATCGACGCTGGCCAGCAGGCGGCGGGTCTCGATGCTCAGTTCCATCTGCTCCGCTTGCAGATCGGCCGTCTGGGCTATGACCACCTCAAGGTAGGTGACGGCTCCCATGCGGTACTGGACCAGCGCCAGGGATTCGGTTTTCTGGGCGGCCGCGACCGCGGCCGACTGTTGGTTCCATTCCCCCGCCAGCCTGTTGCAGAGCGCCAGATTGTCCTCGACCTGCTGGAAAGCCATCAGGACGGTGGCCCGGTAGGTTGCGCTGGCCTCATCGAACTGGTCGCGCGACTGCCGAACGACCGCCTTGCGCCGGCCGCCATCGAACAGGGCCATCGCAATATTGGGGCCCAGGGTCCACCAGCTGTTGGCGTAGCTGAGCAGGTTCGCGCCGCCCATGTTCTGGAAACCGCCCGTGGCGTCGAGCGTCATGGTCGGATATTGCGCCGCCCGCGCGACACCGATCCGGGCGTTGGCCGCCGCCGCCCGCCTCTCGGCGGCCGCGATATCGGGCCGCCGCTGAAGGATCAGGGACGGCGCCGACACCGGCGTCCGCGGCGCCGGAGGCAGCTTGTTGGGCTCGGGCGCGATCGAGAAGGTCGAGGCCGGTTCGCCCACAAGCGCAGCGATCGCGTGCTCGTAGAGGGCGCGCTGGGCGCCGACGTCGGTCCGCATGGCCTCGGCCGCATGCAGCTGGGTCTCGGCGCGGCCGACGTCGAGGCCTGCGACCGCGCCACCGGTATGAAGGGCCTGGGTCAGGTTCAGCGCCTTGGTGTAGGCGTCAGTGGTTTCGTCCAGGAGCGAGGCCTGTTCGTCCAGCCCCCGCAGGTTCATGTATGCGTCCGCCAGCCCGGCTTCCAGGCTGAGCCGCATCGTGGCGACGTCGGCGGCGCTGGCCTGGGCCTCGGCCTTGCCGGCGGCGACCATGTTGCGCACGCGCCCCCACAAATCGAACTCGTAGGACACCGTCGCGCTGAGGGTGTCGCTTTGGTAGTTGGTCGGCCCTCCGACGCGCAGGGGACGATTGGCCGACTGGCGGTTGGCCGTCGGGTTGGCGCCCACATCCAACTCGGGCACCAGCGAGGCGCGGGCCTGAGCCAGGAGGGCCTGCGCCTCATCGTAGCGCGCCAGCGCCAGAGCGAGGTTCGGGTTGCCGTTTTCGATCTTCTGCTCAAGCCCGTTCAGCGTCTCGTCCCCGTAGACGCTCCACCAAGCCCCGCGCGGCGTTGCATCGGCGGGGCTCGCCGGCGTCCAGGGGCCGGTCTCCTTGTAGGCCGGCGGCACCGTGACCTTCGGCGGCGCATAAGGCGGCGCAAGCGAGCAACCGGTGAGCGCCAGGGCGGTCCCGGCGAGGCCGAAAAGCTTAGCCCGCGGCATGAGCGCTTGCTCCAGTCGTCGACGCGCTTGCACCCGCTATCCGAACCAGATCGCCCACCCGCAGGGAATCCGGCGGGCTGTCGATCACCCGGTCCCCGGGCCCTACCCCACCGGCTACCTCGACGGTCGTTCCCAGGTCGCGCACCACCGTCACCGGTTTCATGGCAACCCGGTTTCCGGGGCCGACAGTCGCCACCGACATGCCGCTGTCGCGGAACATAAGCGCGGTGGCCGGAACCTGGATGGACCCACTGTTGACGGGCAGGGTGAAGTGCACCTGGGCGTAACCGCCGGGCTTGAGCGCCCGGTCGGCGTTGTCGATCTGCAGTTGGACCAGCAAGGTGCCGCTCTGGGGCGTGATGGCCTGGGCGTCGGTGGCGAGCTTGGCCGTGAAGGTGCGGCCGGGATACTCCGGCACGGTGAAGGTGGCGGTCATTCCCGGTTGGATGGCCGCCGAATAGTTCTGCGGGGCCATCACATAGATCCGCAGCCTGCTCTCGTCGGAGACGGTGAACAGCGGCGTCGCCGAGGGCCCGCCGACGTTGATCAGGTCGCCGATATCGGTGGAGCGGGTGGTGACCACCCCGTCGAAAGGCGCGGTGATGCGCTTGAACGATTCCAAGGCCTCAAGCCGCGCGACGTTGGCGCGCGACGACGCCACTAAGGCGGTCTTCGCGGCCAGATCGCCGTTCTTCGTGTCGGCGTCCTGCTGGGACACCGCGTCTTGCGAGAGCAGACCGGCCCAACGGGTGGCGGTGGTGTCGGACAGATGCTGGTTGGCGATAGCCGTCTGCAGATCGGCTTTGGCCTGCACGAGCTGCTGGTCGAGGTCGGGCGTGTCGATGTCGGCCAGGGTCTGGCCCGCCTTCACCCGGGTTCCGATGTCGACATACCAGCGCTTCAGATAGCCCGACACCCGGGCGTAGCTTGGCGCGGTGTTGAAGGCTTGCACGTCGCCCGGCAGGACCAGGGATTGGGTGCCGGTCGGATTGGCGAGGCTGATCACCTTCACCGTGGGGATGGCCTGGATGTTGGTCCAGGTCGCCACTTTCTGATCGGCGTTGACGCGCGTGACGATACCGGCCGCGACGACGACGACTGCCAGGCCAGCCGCTGCGGCGCCCGCGATCTTTAGCCGCCGGGGCGAGAACTGCCGGGACGTATCGGGCTGGTCAGGCATAGGAGTCTCCTGGCTGCAGCGCCGTATTCGTTTCGGCGCCGGAGGGCTGGGCGGCCTTGCGGCCGTGAACGATGCTGAACACCACGGGGACGAACATCAGCGTGGCGAAGGTCGCGCAGATCAGGCCTCCGATCACGGCGCGGCCGAGCGGTGCGTTCTGCTCACCGCCCTCGCCCAGGCCGAGCGCCATGGGCGCCATGCCGATGATCATCGCCAGCGCAGTCATCAGCACCGGGCGGAAGCGGGTGAAGCCGGCCTCGGTGGCGGCGAGGAGCGCATCGCCTGTCGCCTGCAGCCGCTCCCGGGCGAAGCTGACGACCAGGATGGAGTTGGCGGTGGCCACCCCCATGCACATGATCGCCCCGGTCAGCGCAGGCACTGAAAGCGTCGTGCCGGTGGCGAACAGCATCCAGACGATCCCGGCCAGCGCCGCCGGCAGGGCGGTGATGATCACGAACGGGTCCAGCCACGACTGGAAGTTCACGACGATCAGCAGGTAGATCAGCACGATCGCGCCGAGCAGTCCTAAGAACAGGCCCGAGAACGCGGTGTTCATCGTGGTGACCTGGCCGCGAAGGTTGACGAGGGCGCCCTTCGGCGCGTCCTTGGCGGTCGACGCTATCAGGCGCTGCACATCGCGGGCGACCCCGGCCAGGTCGCGGCCCTGAGTCGTCGCATAGATCTCGGCCACCGGCTGAATGTCGTAGTGGTTGACCACCGCGCTCGACTGATCACGGGTGATTTTGCCAAGTCCGCCGAGAATCTGCATTCCGGTGGTTGGCGTCGTCCCGGTCACCGGCAGGTTTTCCAGAGCCGGCAGAGTGTTGACGCTGTACTCCGGAGTCTGGGCGACGACCGGGTAAGAGACCCCGTTCTTGGGGTTCAGCCAGAAGACCGGCGCGGTCTGCGAGCTGCCCGCCAGGGACGTGGTGACACTGTTGGTCACGTTGAGTTCGGTCAGGCCCAGCTGGGCCATCCGGGTGCGGTTGACGTCGATGCGCAGTTCCGGGTTGTCCATCGATTGCTGGATCCGCACATCGGCGATCCCGCGGATGGTCCGCATCCGGCGCAGCAGTTCCTCGGCGTAGGCCTGGTTCTTCTGCATGTCCGGGCCGGCGATCTGCAGATCCAGGGGCGCGGGCGAGCCGAAATTCAGGATCTGGCTGATGATGTCGGCGGGGGGGAACGAGAAGGTCGCGCCGGGGAACGCGGCCGGCAGTCGTTCACGCAACGTCCGCACATAGTCGGCTGTCGGATGGTGCTTCGCGCTCAGGCTGATGAAGATGTCGCCGTCCTGGTAACCGATCATGCCGGTGTTGCTGTAGACCGTGTTCACCGAGCTGATCGGCATGCCGATGTTGTCGACGATCGTGGTCAGCTCCGTGGGCGGGATGATCTTGCGGATCTCCTGTTCGATGTCCCCGAACATGGCCGAGGCGTCCTCGATCCGCGTGCCGACCTGGGGACGCACGTGCAGCGTGATCTGGCCGGAATCCACCGACGGGAAGAAGTTCGCGCCGAGGAACGGAGCCAGGCCGAACGAGGCGACCACAACCGCGATAAAGCCCACCACAAAGACCCGCCGATGCTCGAGCGCCATATCGAGCAGGCGGCTGTAGACGTCGCGGATTCCGTCGAAGCCGGAGGCGAAGGCGTGCTGGAAGCGGGCGAGAGGGTTGCGCGACGACGCCGCCGCGCCCGCCGCGGCATGGTCATGCGGCTTCAGGAGATACATCGCCATGGTCGGGACCAGGGTCCGTGACAGCACAAACGAGCCGATCATCGCGAACACGACCGCCTCGGCCATCGGCACGAACAGGAACCCCGCAACGCCCTGCAGGGTGAACATCGGCACGAAGACGATACAGATGCACAGCAGGCTGACGAAGGCCGGAGTGACGATCTGGGCTGCGCCGTCGAGGATGGCGGTCTTGACGTCCTTGCCCTGCTCCAGGTGCCAGTTGATGTTCTCGATGGTCACCGTGGCGTCATCGACCAGAAGGCCGACGGCCAGCGCCAGGCCGCCGAGGGTCATGATGTTCAGGGTCTGACCCGTCACCGACAGGCCTATCAGCGCGCATAGGATCGCCAGCGGGATCGAGGTCGCGATGATTACGGTCGACCGCCAGCTGCCGAGGAACAACAGGATCATCAGGCTGGTCAGGGCGGCGGCGATCACCCCTTCCCTCACCACCCCCGAAACTGCGGCCTTCACGAACACCGACTGGTCGTTCAAAGCGACAATCCGGAAGTCCGGCGGCATCAACGCCTTGACCCGCGGCATGTCGTCCTTGATCCCCTGCACGACCGACAGGGTCGAGGCCGAGCCGGCTTTCAGGATGGTGGTCAGCACGGCGCGTGAACCGTCGACATGGACGAGGCTTTGCTGAGGCGGCGCGCCGTCCAGCACATGGCCGACGTCGCGGACGAGGATGGTCGCGCCGCCCACCGATTTGACCGGCAGGTCGTTCAGCTCTTCGATCGTCTCAGGGGAGTCGTTGAGCTTCACCGTATATTGCAGCGATCCGATCTTCGCCGTACCGGCCGGCAGGATCTGGTCCTGGGCGGCAATCGCGTTCTCGACGTCCTGCGCCGACAGTCCCTTGGCCTGCAGCGAGCGCGGATCGAGATCGATCTCGACCTCGCGGACCTTGCCGCCATAGGGATAGGGAATGGCCGCGCCCGGAACCGAGGAGAGCAGGGGCCGGATCGTGTTCATGGTCAGGTCGAGCACCTGCTGCTCGGACTGCCGCAGGCTGGACGTCGCCAATTGCAGGATCGGCACGGTCGAGGCGTTGTAGTTCAGAATGAGCGGCGGCGTTGCGCCGGGCGGCAGCTGCTTCAGGACGGACTGCGAGACGGACGTGACCTGCGCGGTGGCGGTGCGCATGTCCGCGCCGGGCTGGAAGTAGATCTTGACCACACCCATCCCGACCAGGGACTCGCTTTCGATGTGTTCGATGTTGCTGACCGTCAGCGGCAGGCTGCGTTCGTAGGGCGTGATAATCCGGCCGGCCATCTCATCGGGCGAGAGGCCGGTGAATTGCCAGGCGACCCCGATCACCGGCACCCCGATGTTGGGGAAGATGTCGGTGGGCGTCTTCATCACCGCCAGCGGACCGGCGATCAGGATCAGCAGCGCAAGAACGATGAAGGTGTAGGGCCGCTGAAGCGCGACGCGCACGATCCAGATCATTTCAGTCCACTTCCAGTCTGGGGCGGCGGGCGGTTCGGGCGCGCGCTCAGTCGATGAGCAGCGCGAACGAGAGCCCCGATCCGGAAGCCTCCATGACGTGGGCTACAGCGCGTCTCCGCGCCCTGGCGCTAGCGCGCAGGACCTCGCCACGGGGCCCCGAGGGGCGCCGCCTTGCTGATCTCCAAAGGCTAGCGGGGGCGCCCGCAAGCGTCCTTGGGCCTTTGCTGAGTTCTCATAAGAAGACCTGAGCGCCGAAAACCGCGGCGATGGGCCCCGCCGAACGCCTCTCGAGCTCCGCGATCGATCCCCCTCAGGTCTTCTCAAGAGAACTCAGGGGCGGCCCAGGGATTCGGCCCGGCGTCGAAGCTAGTCTTGCCTTCAATCGAACCCGGCTCCCCCCGACCGGGTTCGCATGCGGCCATTTCGCCCCCAGCCCATGGCCGCATTCGCGGCCGGCCCCCCTCCCCCCAGGGGCCGGCCGCCCCCCTTTTTAGGGCGATGCAAGATGGACAGAGGATGATGCCCGGACACGCAAGATATGCAGCGGACACGACCTCCATCCGCGACCGCTCGGCCTCCAACGGTCGCGCAACGTTCACCGGTTCGCGGAGCGAGCGGGCCGGCTCCGCCGGATCAGGCGCTCGCTTGGCCGCGCAAGGTGAAATCGGCTTCGTCGGCCTGGGTCGCATGGGCGCGGCCATGGCCGCGAACCTGGCCGCCGACGGCGGTCGCGTGGTGGCCTACGTACGGACCCCCGAGCAGATGGACAGGCTCGCCGCCCTCGGCGTCAAGCCCACGACGGACATCGCCAAGTTGTTCGACTGCGGCGTGGTCATCAGCATGCTGCCGGATGACGCCGCTGTCGGCGACGTCGTATTTGGCGCAGGCGGCGTGGGCGGTCTCGGAGCCGGGCTGCAGTCCGGCGCAATTCACCTTTCGATGAGCACCATCAGCACGGCTGCGGCCGCCCGCCTGGCCGGCGAGCACGCCCTTAGGGGGCACGGCTATGTGGCCGCTCCGGTGTTCGGAAATCCGCAGGCCGCCAAGGCGCGTCAGCTGTTCGTCATCGCCGCAGGCGATGATGATGACATCAGGACCTGTCAGCCGATCTTCGACAGCCTCGGGCAAAAGACCTTCGTGGTCGGCGACAATCCCTGGCATGCAAACCTGATCAAGCTGCTCGGTAACATGATGAGCGCGACCGCCCTCGAGATGATTTCGGAGGCCGTCGCCGTGTTTCTCAAGCGCGGGCTCGATCCGCAGATGTTCGTCGACATCATGACCAGCACGATGTTCGGCGGCCGCGCGCACAAGATCTACGGCGACAGGATCGCCAGCCAGTCCTATGCGCCCGGATTCGTCATGCCCCTGGTGCTCAAGGATGTTCGCCTGGCGCTTGCCGAGGCGGAATGCGCCGAGGCGCCCATGCCATCGGTCGGCGTTGTCAGGGACCGGCTGATAACCGGGCTCGCCCGCGGCTACGGCGATCTCGATTGGAGCGCGCTCGGCCTCATCGCCGCCGAGGAGGCAGGCCTCTACCTCGTACCTCCGCTCACCGTCGGCTGAGCGCCTCCGCGGCGATAGGCCGAGACCGCCCCAGCAAGGAAATACAATCATGGTTCAGCAATCCGAGGCTCATTCAGCCGACATGGAGTTCGCCGCCATTCCCGGGACATTCCTCCGGGCTTCGCGCGTCGCTCTGGGCACATGGGCGATGGGCGGATGGATGTGGGGCGGGACCGATGACCTGCAGTCCATCGCCACGATCCGCGCCGCGGTCGACCACGGCGTCAACCTCATCGATACGGCGCCGGCCTACGGATTCGGCCGTTCCGAAGAGGTCGTCGGCAAGGCGATCGCCGAGGGTAAGCTGCGCTCGCGCGTGCTCATCGCCAGTAAGGTCGCACTCGAGTGGCAGGATGGGAGCGTATTCCGCAACGCCAGCCGAGCGCGGATTCTGCAGGAGGTCGAGGACTCCCTGCGCCGGCTTCAGACCGATTACATCGACATCTACCAGGTTCACTGGCCGGACCCGCGGGTCGAGATGGAGGAGACCGCCGAGGCGATGGGCGACCTGTTCGAGCAGGGCAAGATCCGCGCAATCGGCGTCAGCAACTTCTCGGTAGAGCAGATGGAGCGCTTCCGCCGCGTCGCGCCGCTGCACGTGCTGCAGTCGCCCTACAATCTTTTTGAGCGCGAGATCGAGGCAGATGTCCTGCCCTATTGCCGCGAGAACCAGATCGCCACCTTGGGATATGGCGCGCTGTGCCGCGGCCTGCTCTCTGGCCGGATGACCGCGGACACCAAGTTCGACGGCGACGATCTGCGCCGCACAGATCCGAAATTCCAATCGCCCCGCTTCGCGCAATACCGCGCCGCCGTGGAACAGCTCGATCGCCTCGCGCAGAGCCGCTTCGGCAAGCGCGCGATCCACCTGGCGGTCCGCTGGATGCTGGACCAGGGCGTCGACAGCGCGTTGTGGGGCGCACGTCAGCCCGGCCAGTTGCAGCCGGTCGACGAGATCGCCGGTTGGCGGCTCGACGAATCCGCCAAGGCTGAAATCGACCGCATCCTGGCCGAAACGATCACGGATCCGGTGGGGCCGGAATTCATGGCGCCGCCGGCGCGGGCCGCCGCTTGACCCGACGCAAGCCGCCCCACCAATTCGCGGGGGCGGCCTATCGCGCCGGAGGTGTCCCGGCGTCTCGTCAGAGGGCTTCGGCGCGCCCAGAGAACTCTGGCTGCAGCCCAGCCTGACGCCTCGCAACGGCTTCAAGTTCGCCGCTTTCGACAAGCCTTTCCATCGCATAGGCCCGCATGGTCTCGAGCAGCCGATAGCGCGGAACCGGACCCGCGACATCGGAGACGACGAGCGATTTCGTGACCAGGCCCGCCAGGCAGCGAACCACGTCGGCGGCGGCGACGTCCTGGCTCGCCGCGATGGCGCTTGCGGCCTCCATCGTGAACTCGTCGGCGAATACGGCGAGGCGTCGCATGACCGCGCGTTCGGATTCAGACAGCAGCTCGTAGCTCCAGTCCAGCGTCGCCCGCAGGGTTTGCTGGCGGGTGGGAGCTGTCCGACGGCCCTCGGTAAGCAGGCTCAGTCGGTCGTCGAGTCGCGACGCCAGCCCTTCTATGCCCAACGCCGCCGCACTGGCCGCGGCAAGTTCGAGGGCCAACGGGACGCCGTCCAGCTGACGGCAGATCTTGGTCACGGCCGCCCCGACGCGCCGGTCGGACGAGACGGCGGGCTGGGCCGCGCTCACCCGCGCCATGAACAGCTGCGCGGCGCTGTACTGCAGCACA
>DASRRU010000020.1:0-15758 GCA_035656795.1 Phenylobacterium sp.
GTCGGGTACGCCAATTACCTGCACGTCCTGGATGGACGGGTGGCGGTAGAGGAACTCCTCGATCTCGCGCGGATAGACGTTCTCGCCGCCGCGGATGACCATGTCCTTGATGCGGCCGACGATGTTGCCGCAGCCATCGGCGTCGAGTGTCGCGAGGTCGCCGGTGTGCATCCAACCGGCGGCGTCCAGCGCCTCGGCGGTCCGCTCCGGATCGTCCCAGTAGCCCAGCATCACCGAATAGCCCCGGGTGCACAGCTCGCCGGTTTCGCCGCGCGGGACGATGCGGCCCTGCGCATCGACGATCTTGACCTCCACGTGGGGGTGGATGCGCCCGACGGTGGCGACGCGGACCTCCAGGCTGTCGTCGGCGCCCGACTGGAAGCTGACCGGCGAGGTCTCGGTCATGCCGTAGGCGATGGTCACCTGGGGCATGTGCATCCGCTCGATCACCTGCTTCATCACCTCGATCGGGCAGGGCGAGCCGGCCATGATCCCGGTTCGCAGGCTCGACAGATCGAAGCGGCCAAACTCGGCGTGGCCCAGCATGGCGATGAACATGGTGGGCACGCCATAGAGCCCGGCGCAGGCCTCGGCCTCCACCGCCTCCAAGGTCGCCAGCGGGTCGAAGCCCTCGGCGGGATAGACCATGGTCGCCGCATGGGTGATGCAGCCCAGGTTGCCCATCACCATGCCGAAGCAATGATAGAGCGGCACCGGGATGCACAGCCGCTCGCCGACCTTCAGCCGGATCGCCTCACCCACGAAATAGCCGTTGTTGAGGATGTTGTGGTGGCTGAGCGTGGCGCCCTTCGGAAAGCCGGTGGTGCCGCTGGTGAACTGGATGTTGATCGGATCGTCGAACTGTAGCCCCGCGCCGATCTCCTTCAGGCGCGCCGCGTCGGCCGGCGTGCCGGCGTCGCAAGCCTGGTGGAAGGCTAGGCAGCCGGCGTGTTCCTGTTCGCCGAGCGTGATGACCCACCGCAGCGCCGGCAGGCGCGCCGCCTGCAGGGCGCCGGGCCGGCTGGCCGACAGCTCGGGCGCGAGCTCGCGGATCATGTGCAGGTATTCGCTGGTCTTGTGGGCGACGGAAGTGATCAGCGCCTTGCAGCCGACCTTGTTCAGCGCGTATTCGGCCTCGCTCAGCCGATAGGCCGGATTGATGTTGACCAGGACCAGGCCGGCCTTGGCCGTGGCGAACTGGGTCAGCGCCCACTCCGCGCAGTTCGGCGCCCATATGCCGACCCGGTCGCCGGGCTCCAGCCCCAACGCCAGCAGGCCAGCGCCGAGCTGGTCGACCCGCTCGCCCATCTGGGCATAGGTCCAGCGGATCTTCTGATGGCGCGAGATCAGGGCCGGGATGTCGGGATGCGCCGCGCATGTCGCGTCGAACGCCTGTCCGATCGTCTGGCCGAGCAGCGGCCGCGGGTCCGCGCCATGCACGTAGCTGAGGTCTGTCACGCGGCGTACTCCCTTCCGAAGGGCGGACCCTACCGCCTTCCCTTCCGCTGTCATCCCGGTTTCGCGGAACGCGAAGACCGGGGCCCATGGCCGCCGTCGTAGCCGGCTGCCCGCGGCGTCGAGGTCGCGATCCTTCCGGAACCACGGAGTCCATCGGTCCCAAACAAGCGCCGCGCGCTTTCCGGGATGACACCGCTGGGGGCAGGCGCCAGAGATGCGGCCGTGCTCGACCAAGACGAACAGACCTTCCCCGAAATCCGCGAGGCGGTGCGCCGGCTCTGCGCGCGGTTTCCCGGCGCCTATTGGCGGGCGCTGGACCGCGAGCGGCAATACCCCACCGAATTCGTCACCGCCCTTACGGAGGCGGGCTTCCTTTCGGTCCTGATCCCGGAAGAATACGGCGGCTCGGGCCTGGGTCTGGCGGCCGGGGCGGCTGTGCTGGAGGAGATCCACCGGTCCGGCTGCAACGGCGGCGCCTGCCATGCCCAGATGTACACCATGGGCACCGTGCTGGCCCACGGCAGCCCGGCCCAGAAACAGATGTACCTGCCGAGGGTCGCCTCGGGGGAGCTGCGGCTGCAGGCCTTCGGGGTCACCGAGCCGGACGCCGGCACCGACACCACCCGCATCACCACCTTCGCCCGGCGCGACGGCGACGACTACGTGGTGAGCGGCAAGAAGCTCTGGATCTCGAGGGCCGAGCATTCCGACCTGATGGTGCTGCTTTGCCGCACCACCGCCCGCGCCGACGCCGCCAAGCCGTCGGACGGGATGAGCGTCTTGCTGGTCGACATGCGCGAGGCGGTCGGAAACGGCCTGACCATCCGCCCCGTGCGGACCATGCTCAACCACGCGACGACCGAGCTGTTCTTCGAGGACCTGAGGGTCCCTGTCGCCAATCTGATCGGCGAGGAGGGAAAAGGCTTCCGCTACATCCTCTCCGGCATGAACGCCGAGCGCATCCTGATCGCCTCCGAATGCGTCGGCGACGCCAAGTTCTTCATTGATCGCGCAAGCGCCTATGCGCGCGAGCGGCAGGTGTTCGGCCGGCCGATCGGTGAGAACCAGGGCGTGCAGTTCCCGATCGCCCGCGCCTACGTCCAGATGACCGCCGCCAGCCACATGGTCAACCACGCCGCGGCCCTGTTCGAGGCCGGCGAACCCTGCGGGACCGAGGCCAATATGGCCAAGCTCGCGGCGTCGGAGGCCTCCTGGTACGCCGCCGACATGTGCGTCCAGACCCATGGCGGCTTCGGCTTCGCCGAGGAGTACGACATCGAACGCAAGTTCCGTGAAACCCGCCTCTACCAGGTGGCGCCGATCTCCACGAACCTCATCCTCAGCCACGTGGCGACCCACGTGCTGAACCTCCCCAAGTCCTTCTGATGCACAGAGCCGAACCCGCCGCTCAAAGTTCTCTCCCCCTTGCGGGGAGAGGGTTGGGTGTGGGGGTGTCAGCGCCGTGCTTTGAAGGCCAGGGAGACGACCTCACAGCTCACACCCCCACCCCTTGACCCCTCCCCGCAAGGGGGAGGGGAAGTGAGATTCCAGATGCCTGAAACGATCCTCGTCACCGAACCCGCGCCCGGCGTCGCCGTGGTGGCCTTCAACCGGCCCGAGGTCGCCAACGCACTCTCGACCCTGATGGGCGAGGAGCTGACCGAGGCCTGGACGGTGCTCGCAGGACGCGCGGACCTGCGCTGTGTGATCCTCACTGGCCAGGGCCGCCACTTCCAGGCTGGCGCCGACCTGAAGGAGCGCAACGGCATGACCGACGAGACCTGGGCCGCCCAGCATCGGGTGTTCGAGGCCATGGTCCGCGCCCAGCTCTCCGTGCCGGTCCCGGTGATCGCCGCGGTCAACGGTGCGGCCATGGGCGGCGGCTGCGAGATAACGCTGGCCTGCGACTTCGCCTATGCGTCGGAGACGGCGCGGTTCGGCCTGCCGGAGGTGGGCCTTGGGATCATGCCAGGGCTTGGCGGCACCCAGTTGCTGCGCCGCTGCGCCGGCGAGCGGCGGGCCATCGAACTGCTGACCACCGGGCGACCGTTCACCGCGGCCCAGGCGCTGGAATATGGCGTGGTCAATGGCGTGACGGCGCCCGAGGCCTTGATGGAGACGGTGATGGGCGTCGCCGCCGAGATCGCCGCCAAGGCTCCGCTGTCCGTGCGCGCGCTGAAACACGTGGTCCGCGAAGGCCATTCGCTCGATCTGGCGGCGGCCATGGAAATGGAGCTGTCGGCCTACAATCGACTGTTCAAGACCGCCGACCGCCGCGAAGGCGTGGCCAGCTTCAACGAGAAGCGGACACCGGCCTTCAAGGGCGAGTAGGGTGCGCCGGGGTCACCCTCGGAGCATGCCCATGAAGATCGTCACAGCCGCCGCCCTCGCCCTCGCCCTGGCCCTGTCCTCGAGCGGCGTCGTCCAGGCCAAGGGCTGCCTGAAGGGGGCCGTCGTCGGCGGGGTCGCCGGTCACGTCGCTGGTCATCACGCCGTCCTGGGCGCCGCGGCCGGCTGCGCGGTCGGCCATCACCTGGCGCACAAGAAGCAGGTCGAGGAGCGACGCGCCGCCCAGGCCCAGGTCGCGGGGCAGCCGGTCCCGCGTCGCTAGGACGGGAGCGGCCGGCGCCCGTTCCGGATGCTGGAATGCCTTAACTCCAGGGTTGATCATGGGCGGAACTCACCGCCATGGGCTCAAGGCTCAGTCCGTTCAGATTCGGGGGAAATGCGCATGTCCATCGATCGGCGGCAGGCGATGCTCACAGGTCTCGGCGCGGCGACGCTGCCGGCCATCAGCGCCCACGCCGCCGGGCCGGACCCGCTGGCCGGCGCCACCCTCTACGCCGATGTGAAGGCCTATTCGGGCCTGGGCGAGCACCGCACCGGCACGGCCGGCGACGACGCGACGACCGTGTGGCTGGAACGCGCGCTGAAGGCCGCCGGCTATGCGGTCGAGCGCCAGGGCTTCGACTACCCGGTGTTCGAACTGGCCCGAGCGGACCTGACGCTCGATGGCCGCGCTCTCGAAAGCTTCCCCTACTGGACCCCCGTCGCCACGCCGAGCGGCGGGATTACGGCGCCCCTGTCGCGGGCCGGCGGCCCAGGCAAGATCGCCCTGGTCGACCTGCCGCGGGGCGCCGGCGGGGGGCTGGAGTCCCCGCCGCCGGCCCAGATCGTCTCCGCGGTCGACAGCGGAGCCGTAGCCGTGGTGGCGATCACCGAAAACGCGCTGGGCGAACTCGCCGCCCTCAACCGCAATCCCAAGGCGGCGGCCTGGCGGGTCCCGGTGCTGCTGGCCGCCGGCCGCGATGCTGACGCTCTGAAGGCCGCCGCCGCGGCTGGCCACAGCCTCACCGCACGGCTAGACGGCGTGGTCGCCACACGAACGGCGCACAATGTGATCGGCCGTCGGGTGCGTCCGGGAAAGCCCATCGTCATCTCGACGCCCAAGAGCGGCTGGTTCCACTGCGCCGGCGAACGCGGCGCCGGGATCGCCATCTGGCTGGGCCTCGCGCGATGGCTGGCGTCATCCACCGATCACAACCTCGTCGTCGCCGCCGCGTCGGGCCACGAGTTCGACGGCTATGGGGCCCACCATTTCACCCAGACCTTGGCGCCCAAGCCCGCCGACACCCGGCTGTGGGTGGCCATCGGGGCCAATGTCGCGGCCTATGACTTTGCGCTGGAGGACGGTCAGATCGCCCGCCAGCCCGGCCCGCAGGCCACCCGCACCGTGGGCTGCAGTGGCTCGCTCACGCCTCTCGCGGGCAAGGCCTTCGCGGGACAGCGAGGCTACGAGAAGCCGCTGGACCTCGACGCCCACGATGCGCCCGGAGAACTCGCCACCTTCCGCAAGCTTGGCTACCGACCGCTGGTGGGCCTGGTCGCCGGCCATCCGCTGCACCACACCCGCCGCGACCTGCCTGACGTGACCGACGGCGCCATGCTAGAGCCGGTGGCGCGCGGCCTGCAGACGATCCTGCGCCAGGCCTAGACGCTGGACCTAGGACGCGATCTTTGGTTCGTGTGCGGGCCATGAAGATGCCCGCGCCCGATACCGCGCTGATCGCCCGCAAGGACGAGATCGTGCGCGCGCTGAAGCGCCTGGTCCCCGGCGAGGGCGTGGTCAGCGACCCGGCGGGTCTGGTGGCGTTTCAATCGGACGGCCTGTCGGCCTATCGCCAGACGCCGCTGGCGGTGGTGCTGCCGGAGACTGTGGCGCAGGTGTCGGCGGTCCTCGCCTGGTGCCAGGCCAACGGGGTCAAGGTGGTGCCGCGCGGCGCGGGCACTTCGCTCTCCGGCGGGGCCCTGCCGCTCACCGACGGTGTCGTGCTGGGCATGTCCAAGTTCAACCGGGTGATCGAAGTGGACCTCGCCAACCGCTGCGCGGTGGTGCAGCCGGGCGTGACCAACCTGGCGATCAGCGCCGCCGTCGAGGCGGACGGCTTCTACTACGCCCCGGACCCGTCGAGCCAGATCGCCTGCACCATCGGCGGCAACGTGGCGGAGAACTCCGGTGGGGTGCACTGCCTGAAGTACGGGCTCACCACCCACAATGTGCTGGGCTGCGAGATCGTGTTGATGAGCGGCGAGGTGGTGCGCCTTGGCGGCAAGGGGTTCGACGCCGCCGGCTACGACCTGATGGGTGTGGTGACCGGCTCCGAGGGACTTCTTGGGGTGGTCACCGAGGTGACGGTGCGCCTGCTGCGGACGCCGCAGACGGCGCGCGCGATGCTGCTCGGGTTCGGCTCGGTGGAGGCGGCGGGGGGCTGTGTCGGCGACGTGATCGCCGCCGGTGTGATCCCGGCCGGCATGGAGATGATGGATCGCCCGGCCATCGCCGCCGCGGAGGCCTTCGTCCACGCCGGCTATCCGCTGGACGTCGAGGCGCTGTTGATCGTCGAGCTGGATGGGCCGGAGGCGGAGTGCGCGGAACTGTCGGCCCAGGTGGTTGAACTGGCCACGGCGCGCGGCGCGATGACCGTGCAGGTGTCGACGAGCGAGGCGGAGCGGCTGGCGTTCTGGGCCGGGCGCAAGGCGGCCTTCGCGGCGGTGGGACGGATCTCGCCCGACTACTACTGCATGGACGGCACCATCCCGCGGGGCCAACTGCCCTATGTGCTGGGCGCCATCAGCGAGATGGCCCTGGAATACGGCCTGCGGGTCGCCAACGTCTTCCACGCCGGAGACGGCAACCTTCACCCCCTGATCCTCTACGACGCCGACCAGCCGGGCCAGCTGGAGGCCGCCGAGGCGCTGGGCGCCGACATCCTGAAGCTCTGCGTAAAGGTCGGCGGCGTGCTGACCGGCGAGCATGGGGTCGGCGTCGAGAAGCGCGACCTGATGGGCGAGATGTTCTCCGAGACCGACCTCGCCTGCCAGCAGCGGGTAAAGTGCGCGTTTGACCCGGACCTGCTGCTTAACCCCGGCAAGGTGTTCCCGAAGCTGCACCGCTGCGCCGAGCTCGGCCGGGTGCATGTGCATCGCGGCTCCGTCGCATTCCCCGAGCTGCCGAGGTTCTAGATGCTGGACCTCGCCGCACGCACCGAAACGCCGAAGACCGCCGAAGCGGTCTGCGAGCTGGTCGCCGAGGCTGGCGCGTCCGGGCGCACGCTGGAGATCGTCGGCGGTGGCACCAAGCGATCGATCGGCGCGGGGCCGGCCGCGGACGTGGTCCTGAGCCTGGCGGGGCTCAACAGGATCATCGACTATGCGCCGGAGGAGCTGGTGCTGACCGCTCAGCCGGGCGTGACCTTGGCGGCGCTGGAGAAGCTGGTCGCCGCGCACGGTCAGATGCTGCCGTTCGAGCCACCGCACCTCGGTAAGTTGCTGGGCGCCAAGGGCCGCGCGACGCTGGGCGGCGTGCTGGCGGCCAATCTCTCCGGCCCACGCCGGATCCGGGCAGGTGCGGCGCGCGACCATTTCCTGGGCCTGCAGGCGGTGACCGGCCGCGGCGAGCTGATCAAGGCCGGCGGACGGGTGGTGAAGAACGTCACCGGCTACGACCTGCCCAAGCTGATCGCCGGGTCCTGGGGCACGCTGGCGGTGATGACCGATATAACTATCAAGGTTCTGCCGGCGGCGCGGACCGAGTTGACCCTGATGCTGTTCGGTCTCGACGCCCGGCGGGCGGGGGAGGCCATGACCCTGGCCCTGAATGCGCCGGTGGAGCTTTCCGGTGCGGCGCACCTGCCCGTGGCCGTCGCCGCGCGGGCGCCGCTGAGGGGCCAGATGGCGGTGACGGCGCTGCGCCTGGAGGGCTTCGCCGCCTCGGTAACGGCCCGCGCCGAGCATCTGGTCGCGGCCCTGAAGGGGTTGGGCCGCCTGGAGCAGTTGGACGGCCAGCACAGTGGCGATTTCTGGCGGCAGGTCCGGGAGGTCGAGGCGTTCTCCAAGGACCCACGGCCGCTATGGCGCATCTCCGTTCCGCCGGCGTCCGGCTGGCGGGTCGGCGAAGAAGTCGCCGGCGACGCACTCTACGACTGGGGCGGCGGCCTGGTCTGGCTGCTGTCGCAGGCCGACCCGCGTCCGACCGTGCGAGCGCTGGGCGGACACGCGACGCTCTACCGCGGAGATGGCGCGGCGTTCGAGCCGCTGGACGGCGCGCTCGCGGCGCTCACGGCGCGAGTGAAATCGGCGTTCGACCCGAAAAATGTCCTGAACCCCGGGCGAATGGTCGCCTGATGCAGACCGCCTTCACCCCGGCCCAGCTCGCCGACCCGGACACTGCCGCCAGCCATGCGGAGATCCGCAAATGCGTACACTGCGGCTTCTGCACCTCCACGTGCCCGACTTACGTTCTGCTGGGCGACGAGCGTGACGGCCCGCGGGGGCGCATCGAGCTCATAAAGGCCATGCTGGAGACGGGCGGGGCGCCGTCGGTGGAGACCGTGCGGCACGTCGATCGCTGCCTGTCCTGCCTGGCCTGCAAGACCGCCTGCCCCTCAGGCGTCGACTATGCCCAACTGATTGATCACGGCCGCGCCCATATCGAGGCCCATTACCGGCGGCCCCTGTTCGAGCGGTTCCTGCGCTGGGCGATTCCGGCGGTGCTGACCCGGCCCCGCCATCTGCGCCTGGGACTGGCGCTGGGTCGCCTGGCGCGTCCGCTTGAGCCCCTGCTCGAAGCGTTGAGGCTCGCGCCCCTGGCCGCACTTTTGCGACTGGCGCCGCCGCGAGCCGCAGCGACGCCGTCGCAGCGAAGCTATCCGCCGCAGGGTGAACGGCGTGGCCGGGTGGTCCTGCTGCAGGGCTGCGTCGAGCCGGCCATGGCGCCCCAGATTCGCGCGGCGGCGATCCGCCTGATCACTCGCGCCGGCTATGAGGTTGTGCTGGCGCAGGGCGAGGGTTGCTGCGGCGCGCTCTCGGAACATCTGGGGCGGGCGGAGGCGGCGGCGGGCTTTGCGGCGGCCAATGTGGCGGCCTGGATGCGGGCCGGACCCGTCGACGCCATCGTCACCACGGCGGCGGGTTGCGGCACGACGCTGAAGGCCTATGGCCACCGGCTGGCCGGCGAGGCCAAGGCGGTCGAGGCCGCGGCGCGCGCGCGTGACATCCTGGAGTTCATCGGCGAGGTGGGTCTGCCGCCGGTGACGCGGCCGGGCGACCTGGCGGTTGCCTATCACGCGCCCTGCTCGCTGCAGCATGGCCAGGGGATCAAGGCGGCGCCTGCGGCGCTCCTGGCCCAGGCCGGCTATGAGGTGCGCGCCATAGCCGAGGGGCACCTCTGCTGCGGCTCGGCCGGGGTCTACAACATCCTGCAGCCGGAACTGGCGCGCAGGCTTCGCGCACGCAAGGCGGCGAACATTGCGCGCACGGGGGCGGCCGTGGTGGCGGCAGGCAATATCGGCTGCATCGCCCAGCTTGCGCCGGCGGTTAGCCAGAGCGTCGTCCATCCCGTCGAGCTGCTGGACTGGGCGACGGGCGGGCCCAGGCCCAAGGGCCTAGACTCTCAGAACGGCGCGTAAGCGTCCGGGATCGGACTTTCGCGCGGGATCGGCGCCTCAGCTCCGCCGGCGCCGCGCGGTGGGCGGCGTGAGGTGACGAAGTCGTCCCAGTCGCTGGGGTCGTCGCGCCGCGGATAGGCGGGACGACGCAGCTTGGTGCGCAGACGGGCGAGGAGGTGCTCGAGCGTCTCGCCAGATCCCGTCAGGTCGGGTTTGAACTGTCGATAAGCCATGGGGCTGCTCTATACCCCAAGCTGCGTCGAAACGCCACGCTCACCGGTAAAAAAAGGATTAACGCCGGCGCCGTTGACCCTCCCGGCGCCGCCGCCTAACGGTCCTGGTGAACAGCTGAGGACATGCCATGAAGCTCCATACTTCGATCGGTCCGAACCCACGCGTCGTGAAGATGTTCCTGGCCGAAAAGGGGATGGAGGTCCCCTTCGTGACCGTCGACCTGCGTGGCGGCGAGAACCGGCGCGAGCCCTACAGCACCACGGTCAACCGGGCCGGCCAGACTCCGGCGCTGGAGCTGGACGGCGGCGGGACCCTCACCGAGATCACCGCCATCTGCGAGTATCTGGAAGAGCGCCAGCCCAGCCCGCCGCTGATTGGGACCACGGCCGAGGAACGGGCCGCGACACGCATGTGGACCCGTCGCGTCGACCTGAAGGTCTGCGAGCCGATGGCCAACGGCTTCCGCTTCTCCGAGGGTCTGCCGCTGTTCGAGAACCGGATGCGCTGCCTGCCGGACGCCGCGCCGGGGCTGAAGGCGATCGCCCAGGACGGGCTGCGGTGGCTGGAAAGCGAGTTCAAGGGGCCCTGGATCGTAGGCGAGCGCTTCACCCTGGCCGACATCCTGCTGTTCGCCTTCCTGGACTTCGGCAGCCAGGTCGGCCAGCCGCTGGACCCGGCGCTCGGCAAGCTCTCGGAATGGTTCGCCGCAGTGAAGGCCCGGCCAAGCGCCGCGGCCAGCGCCTGAAGCTGCCGCCAATCGCCCGCCTGAGGGTCCTGGTCCCCGATGCTGACGCCCCGCGCTGACCTTGCCTCCCCCGGGGTCGAAGACACCGACGCCCACGCCAGGGCGGGGGCGCCGGATGGCCTGCCCATTCCGCGCCGCTACTGGTCGGTGGCGGCGATCTGGCTGGCCATGGCCATGTCGGTGCTGGACGGCGCGATCGCCAACGTGGCCCTGCCGACGATCGCCGGCGAGTTGCACGCCAGCGCTGCGTCCTCGATCTGGATCGTCAACGCCTATCAACTGGCGATCACCGTGACCCTGCTGCCGCTGGCCGCGCTGGGTGACCGGCTGGGCTATCGGCGGGTCTATATGGTCGGGCTCGCGGTCTTCACCCTGGGCTCCCTCGGCTGCGCGCTCAGCCATTCGCTGGGGACACTCACCGCCGCGCGGGTGCTGCAGGGCTTGGGCGCGGGCGGCATCATGAGCATCAACTCGGCCCTGGTGCGCTTCACCTATCCCAAGAGGCTGCTCGGTCGCGGCATAGGGCTGAACGCCCTGGTCATTTCCATCGCCGCGGCCATCGGGCCGACCGTGGCCGCCGCGATCCTGGCCAAGGGCTCCTGGGAGTGGCTGTTCGCCATCAATGTGCCGATCGGGGTGCTGGCCATCGCCATCGCCTTCAGGGCCTTGCCGGTGACCATCGGTTCGCCCCGTCGTTTCGACTGGATCTCGGCGGTGCTGAATGCGTTGGCCTTCGGCTTCCTGATCACCGGGGCGGAAAGCGTCGTGCGCGACGGCCTGGCTTCCGGCCTGTCGAAGCTCGCTATCGGCGCGGCGGCCGCCGCGCTGCTGAGCTGGCGCGAACTGCGCCGTGAAGCGCCCCTGGTGCCCTTTGACCTTCTGCGGATTCCGATCTTCGGCCTGTCAATCGCCACCTCGATCGTCTCCTTCGCGGCCCAGATGATGGCCTACGTCGGCCTGCCTTTTTACTTCCAGCAGATGATGGGCCGCAGCGCCGTGGAGACGGGCCTGTTGATGACCCCCTGGCCGCTGGCGGTAGGGGTCTCGGCGCCCCTGGCCGGACGGTTGGCCGACCGGCACCGGGCTGGGACCTTGGGCGGCCTGGGCCTGGGCGTCTTCGCCATCGGCCTTTTCGCGTTGTCGATTATGCCGGCGCACGCCTCGAACCTAGATGTCGCCTGGCGCATGGCGGTTTGCGGCCTGGGCTTTGGCTTCTTCCAGTCGCCCAACAACCGGGCCATGGTCACCGCCGCACCCATGCACCGGTCGGGCGCGGCCGGCGGGGCGCTGGCCACGGCGCGGCTGCTGGGCCAGACGGCCGGGGCGATGGCGACGGGGGTCTTCTTCCACCTGGCCGGGACGCACGCGACCACCACCGCCCTGGCCACCGCGGCCGGCCTGGCCACGCTCGCCGCGGCGGTCAGCCTTTCACGCCTTGTGCTCGCCCCCCGGCCAAGGCCGGATCGGCCGGACGAGATCGGCAACCTGCCGGCAGGGCCTTAGGCCCTACAGCGCGATCTCCGGCGCCAGTTTATCGCGCGGCGCGCTCAAGCAACTCGATCAATTCGGCGGCTTTGCGGCGCTGCTCCGCCTTGTCGCCGCTGACGATGGCGCCCTCGATGCAATGGCCGAGGTGGCCCCTGAGCAGCTCGGTCTCGACCCGTGAGAGGGCGGCGCGAGCGGCCTGCAACTGGGTCAGGATGTCGATGCAGTAGCGGTCCTCTTCGACCATCCGCGCAACGCCCCGCACCTGACCCTCAATCCGGTTCAGGCGGTTGAGCAGCTTTGGCTTGTCATCGCGTTCCATCGTGGGGCTCCCTTCGGAACCTGCCTTATATACACCGTGGGGGTATTTGCAATATACCCCATGAGGGTATAGATGGAGCAAAGGAGATTGCACCATGGCCGAGCCCTGCACGCACCACCATCATCAGATACAAACGTCGGCGGCCGCGGCGCCCGGCGCCGTCTACACCTGCCCGATGCATCCGCAGATCCGGCAGGCCGGGCCGGGGCATTGTCCGATCTGCGGCATGACGCTGGACCCTGAAACCGTGGCCGCAGACGCCGCGCCGAACGCCGAACTCGCCGACATGACGCGACGGTTCTGGATCGCCCTGGCCCTGACCGTTCCGGTCTTCGTGCTCGAGATGGGCGGCCACGTCATGGACCTGCATGCCCTGATCGCGCCGGCGGTTTCCGGCTGGGTGCAATTCGTGCTGGCGACGCCGGTGGTGGCGTGGGCCGGCGCTCCGTTCTTCGCGCGAGGCTGGGCGTCGCTGAGGACGCGCAACCTCAACATGTTCACCCTGATCGCCATGGGGGTGGGCGTGAGCTGGCTCTACAGTGTCGTGGCCGTCCTGGCGCCGGGCGCATTCCCCCCCTCGCTGCGCGGCCACGAAGGCTCGGTCCCGGTCTATTTCGAGGCCGCCGCAGTGATCACCGTCCTGGTGCTGCTCGGCCAGATCCTGGAGCTGCGGGCCCGGGAACAGACCGGCGGCGCGATCCGCGCGCTCCTCGACCTTGCGCCGAAGACGGCCCGGCGGGTCGGCGAGGACGGGCAGGACGAGGACGTCACGCTCGACCTCATCCACGTCGGTGACCGCCTGCGGGTGCGCCCAGGCGAGAAGGTCCCGGTCGATGGCGAGATCCTCGATGGCCGAGTCTCGATCGACGAATCCCTCGTGACCGGCGAGTCCATGCCGGTGACCAAGGAGCCCGGCGGCAAGGTCATCGCCGGCTCGATCAACAAGACCGGCTCGTTCGTGATGCGGGCCGAGAAGGTCGGCGCTGACACCTTGCTCTCGCGCATCGTGCAGATGGTCTCCGAGGCTCAGCGCAGCCGCGCCCCGATTCAGCGCATGGCGGACCGGGTGTCCGGCTGGTTCGTTCCGGCGGTGATCGCCGCGGCGGCGGTCGCCTTCGCCGTCTGGATGGTCTTCGGGCCCGAGCCGCGTTTTGCCTACGCCATGGTCGCGGCCGTTTCCGTTCTGATCATCGCCTGTCCCTGCGCTCTGGGCCTGGCGACGCCCATGTCGATCATGGTCGGCGTCGGCCGCGGCGCGCGCGCGGGCGTGCTGATCAAGAACGCCGAGGCCCTCGAGCGTTTCGAGAAGATCGACACCCTGGTCATCGACAAGACCGGGACCCTCACAGAAGGCCGGCCGGCGGTGACCGCGATCCTGCCCGCGCAAGGCTTCGGCGAGGCCGAGCTTTTGCGCCTTGCCGCTAGCCTGGAGCGCGGAAGCGAGCACCCGCTGGCCGAAGCGATCCTGCGCGCCGCCAGCGCCCGGGGACTGAAGCTCTCGGAGGCCGCCGACTTCGGCTCTGCGGTCGGCAAGGGCGTGCTCGGGACCGTGGATGGAAGGTCTGTCGTCCTGGGCGGCGTTCGGCTGATGACTGAACGGGGCGTGACCCTCGGGGCCCTGGAGGCGGAGGCGGAAGCCCTGCGGCGCGAGGGGGTCACTGCGATCTTCGCGGCGGTGGACGGCAGGCTTGCGGGCGTGCTGGGCATCGCCGATCCCATCAAGGCGTCCTCGCCTGAAGCCGTGCGCGCCCTCCAGGCCGATGGCGTTCGACTGGTGATGATGACGGGCGACAACCGCACGACGGCCCTGTCGGTCGCCGCACGCCTAGGGATTGAGGATGTGGAGGCTGAAGTCCTGCCCGAGGACAAGGCCAAGGTTGTCCAGAGGCTCCGCGCCGAAGGCCGGGCGGTCGCGATGGCTGGCGATGGGGTGAACGACGCGCCGGCGCTGGCCGCCGCCGAGGTTGGCGTGGCTATGGGCGCGGGCTCCGATGTCGCCATCGAGAGTGCGGGCGTGACCCTGCTGAAGGGCGACCTGCAGGGCCTGGTGCGGGCGCGGAGTTTGTCGCGCGCCGTGATGGGCAACATCCGCCAGAACCTGATGTTCGCCTTCATCTACAACCTCGCCGGCGTGCCGATTGCAGCGGGCCTGCTCTATCCGGTGTTTGGCTGGCTGTTGTCGCCGCAGATCGCCGCGGCGGCCATGGCGCTGTCGTCGGTCAGCGTTATCGGCAACGCCCTTCGATTGCGGACGGTCAGGCTCTGATCCAGGCGCGCACCCGTACGGGCGACGTTTGTCGAGTTATTCAAATACGTATTTCTACCTATACTATAATCCGTATAGATACGGAGGTTATTCATGGGCGAAAATCCACCAAATATTAAGTTAACAACTATACTAATCACGTGATCCGCGGAATGCGGTTTGAATGATCTAGCAGGGGTCAAATGTATACTTACGCCGACCTCGCGCCTGATATGCATCTGGTCGCCGTGGGCGTGGTCATCTGGGTGGTCGCCATCAGCATCGCCTTCGGCTTCTACATCCCCGTATTGCGCGCCGAGCGGACGAAGGGCGCGCGCCGCGAAACGACCGCAACCGCGACCGCGCTGCCGCCAGCGCCATCCCACACTGTCCACCAGATCGACAGCGCGTTCGCAGCCGACCTGGCTCATGCGCCGGATGTCGGCCCTCCGAGCCTCACCCTAGTCAAGTCGCCGGCCCGCGCGGCGGAGGCTGCCGCAGATTTGTCCGTAGCCGAGCCCGCGACGCCGCCGGACGCCTTCAGCGTGCTGATCGTCGACGACAACGCCATCAACCGGCGGGTCCTCGAAATCATCCTCGACAGCGTCGGCGTGGCTCATGTGTCAGTGGAGAACGGGCTTGAGGCGGTCGAGGCCATGGAAGCCTGCCCACACCAGGCGGTGCTGATGGACTTGCAGATGCCGGTGATGGACGGCTTCGAAGCCACCCGCCGCATCCGGGCCCTGCAGGCTCAGCGCGGCGACGCGCCCTCTGCGATCATCGTTGTCTCGGCCAACTGCCTCGATGAGCATGTGGCCGCCGGGCGAGACGCCGGGGCGGACTGCCACCTGGCCAAGCCGATCTCCGCCGCCGTCCTGATCGACGAGTTGGCGAACCGCAGCGCCGGTCAGATGGCGGCCTAACAGGTCGGGCTTCATCGCCGGCTCCGTCAGCTGGGCCGACGATAAGGATGGAAATTTTCGCCGGCTACTGGCCCGGCGACAGGCGCGAGCGGCAGGCGCTGGGCAGGGCGCCTTCAGACCGCGGGTCGGCGGCGGCCTCCGTGGCCTGGCGGCAGCGCCAGTCGGTGGCCTCGGCGCCGCCCAGGTTCAGGCCCAGGGCCAGGCTTTGGCTCGTATTGGATCCGTACCGGCTCATCGGGCCGCCCCAGCCGCGGCCATCGAAGCGGGTCTCTCCGACGGCGATGGTCGCCGTGCCGGTCTTGCCGACGGGAATCTCACTGGCCACGAAGGCGCTGCGATAGCCGTTTGTGCCGACGGATAAGTCGACAACCCCGTGCACCTGGCGCGGCGCGTCACTAGA
>DASRRU010000021.1:0-8733 GCA_035656795.1 Phenylobacterium sp.
GTGTTCGAGGGCGTCGGCATGCACTCGGCCGGCCGGATGAGCCTTGAGGACCTCTGCAGCCTTGAGCAGCACGCCTGCCCGGGCGACGGCGCCTGTGGCGGCCAGTTCACCGCCAACACCATGGCCTGCGTCTCCGAAGCGATCGGCCTGGCCCTGCCGCTCTCGGCGGCGCTGCCGGCGCCCTATGAGAGCCGCGACCAATACGCGGTCGCGTCTGGCGAGGCGGTGATGCGGCTGATCGAGCAGAACATCCGCCCGCGCGACATCTGCACCCGCGAGGCGTTCGAGAACGCGGCGGTGGTGGTCGCGGCGACCGGCGGCTCAACCAACGGCGGGCTGCATCTGCCGGCCATGGCCCACGAGTGCGGCATCGAGTTCACTCTGCGCGACTTTGCCGAGATCTGCCGCCGCACGCCTTACCTGGCGGACCTGAAGCCAGGCGGCCGCTACGTGGCCAAGGACATGGGCGAGGCCGGCGGCGTGCCGGTGCTGCTGAAAACGCTGCTGGAGGGCGGCTACCTGCACGGCGACTGCCTGACCGTCACCGGCAAGACGCTGGCGGAGAACCTGGTCGACGTGAAATGGCGCGACGACCAGGACGTGATCCGGCCGGTCTCCAACCCGCTGTCGCCGACCGGCGGGGTGGTGGGTCTCTGGGGTTCGCTCGCCCCCGACGGCGCCATCGTCAAGGTGGCCGGCATGACTTCGCACCGCGCCCACCGCGGTCCGGCCCGCTGTTTCGACGGCGAACAGGCCTGTTTCGACGCCGTGGAGGCCGGCGATTACAAGGACGGTGACGTCCTGGTGATCCGCTATGAGGGCGCGCGCGGCGGTCCCGGCATGCGCGAGATGCTGTCGACCACGGCGGCGCTGTCCGGCCAGGGCCGCGGCGACAAGGTGGCGCTGATCACCGATGGCCGCTTCTCCGGCGGGACGCGGGGACTTTGCGTCGGCCACATCGGACCGGAAGCGCAGATGGGCGGGCCGATCGCGCTGATCCAGGACGGCGACATCATCGCCATCGACGCCGACGCCGGCACGATCGAGCTGGAGGTCGATCCCATCGAGCTCGAGAACCGCCGGCGGCACTGGGCGCCGCACAAGACCAACTACGGCTCCGGCGCGCTCTGGAAATACGCCCAGATCGTGGGCCCGGCCCACGAGGGCGCCGTGACCCACCCGGGCATGGCCGGCGAAACCCACGTTTACGCGGACATCTGAGCGTGAAGAGGCCCCAATGAAGACCCTAGGCCTGATCGGCGGGATGAGCGCCGAAAGCACCACCGTCTATTACCAGCTGATCAATCGGCTGGCGCGCGAGCGGCTGGGCGGGCTGCATTCGGCGCAGATCGCGCTCTGGTCGCTCGATTTCGCCCCGATCGCCGCACTGCAGGCGAAGGACGACTGGGCCGCGACCGGGGCCATCCTTGCGGATGCCGCGCGGCGGCTGGAGGGGGCGGGCGCGCAGGCCATCCTGATCTGCGCCAACACCATGCATCTCAACTACGCCGAGGTGGCGGGCGCGGTATCAAGCCCGGTGATCCACATCGCCGACGCGACGGCTGAGGCCCTTAAGGCCAAGGGCGTGACCAAGGCGCTGCTGCTGGCCACCCGCTTCACCATGGAGAAGCCGTTCTACACCGAACGGCTGGCGGCCCAGGGCATCGAGACCATCATTCCGCCCAAGGCCGACCGCGACCGTCTGCATGCGATCATCTACGACGAGCTGGTGGTGGGCGTTATCACCGAGGCCGCGCGGGCGGCGGTCCTGCAGATGATCCAGGAGGCGAAGGCCGCCGGCTGCGACGGGATCATCTTCGGCTGCACCGAGATCGGCCTGCTGCTCGACGTGGCCGCCATGCCCCTGCCGACCGTCGACACCGCCGTCGCCCACTGCGAGGCAGCCGTGGATTTCGCTCTGGCCTAGCCGGCGGGACCGCGCGACACTCGCCGCCATCGGGTGGAGGCGGGGGCTCAACATGCGGTCGTGGGATCAGAATCGCCGGGACTTCCTGGGACTGGCTGGGGCCGGCTTCGCCTCGTCCTGGCCTGCGGGAGCCTGGGCGGCGGGCGGTGACGAGCCGGACCTCGTGGTGATCAACGCCAACGTCCTGACGGTCGATGCGGCGGCGCCTCGCGCCCAGGCCTTCGCGGTCCACGGCGGCCGGTTCGTGGCGGTGGGCCGCAACGAGGACATCAGGTCCCTGGTCGGCAGACGGACCCAGACCTTCGACGCTCAGGGGATGACGATCACCCCGGGCTTCATCGACTGTCACAACCACGCCCCGGGCGAGACGCTTCTCTACGACGTGCTGGTCGGCAATCCCTTCGAGGTCGAGTTCGTCACCATCGACAGCATCGTGGGCAAGCTGCGCGCGCGGGCCCAGACCCTGCCGCCGGACACCTGGGTCCGGGGCGAGTTCTTCGACGACATCAAGGTCAAGGACGGCCGCCTGCTCAACATCCACGACCTCGACAAGGTGTCGACGACCCAGCCCGTGGGCGTGCGCCACCGCGGCGGCCATACGATGTTTTACAATTCAAAGGCCCTCGCCATGGCCGGGATCACCAAGGCGACTCCGAACCCACCCGGCGGCACCTATGACAAGGGCCCAGATGGCGAGCTCAATGGCCGCGTCACCGACCTGGCCAGCGCGCCCATCGAGGCCGTGGGGCTCCGCCAGAAGTTCTCGCCTGAAGAGGCCGCGCGGCGCGCCCGCGATGGGCAGGCCCACATCTCAAAGCAGTTCGTGCGCTACGGCCTGACCAGTGTCCACCACGAGGGCGGCGACCTCGGCGCCCTGCAGGAGATCCGCGCGCGCGGCGACCTCAAGCACCGGGTGAGCTACGAGGCTCAGCCCCTGGTCCTGGACGCGATGATCCGATCGGGCCTGCAGACCGGTTTCGGCGACGAATGGATCAAGCTCGGCGCGACCTCCGAACACCTCGTGGACGGCTCCTTTTCCGAGCGCACCATGGCGATGAGCCACGCCTATCCGGGGGTGACGCCGCCTTATTTCGGCAACCTCACCGAGACCCAGGAGGTGCTGAACGCCTGGATCGAGCGGGTCCATCGCGCCGGGATCGACGTCAACTGCCACGCCAACGGCGACGTGGCGATCGACCGGGTGCTCACGGCCGTGGAGCGGGCCCAGAAACTCTATCCCCGGCCAGGCGCGCGACCGAAGATCACCCACTGCACCCTACTCAACCCGAGCCTGATCGCTCGGATCAAGGCCGCGAACGTCGTGCCGGCGGTGTTCTCGACCTACGCCTACTACAACTCCGACAAGTTCCCCTTCTACGGCGAGGCGACGATCCGCCAGGCCATGTGCTTCCGCGACCTGCTGGACGCCGGCGTGCTGGTGTGCGCCGGCTCGGACTTCAATCCGGGTCCGTTTTCGCCGCTGATGGCCATCCAGGCGATGGTCACGCGCAAGGGCTGGGACGGGAAGATCTGGGGCGCCAACCAGAAGATCACCATCGACGAGGCGCTGCGGGTGAACACCCTGAACGGCGCCTACGCCTCCCACGAAGAGGCAATCAAGGGTTCCATCGCGCCCGGCAAACTCGCGGATTTCGTGGTGCTGGCTCAAGACCCGCACAGCATCGACCCCGACAAGATCAAGGACATCAAGATCGTTCGCACGGTGACCGGCGGGACGACGGTCTATCAAGCCTAGAGCGCGTAGGGGTCTAGCGCGGGGCTCGCTGGACCTCGGCGTCTTCGTCCTCGTCCCAGGGCGGGTCGGCGTCCTCCTCGTCGGCGAGGCGGGAGAACAGGGGCGTGAGCGGCGGGAAGGGCTCGGCCGGCTCCGCGAACTCCGGTGGAGGCGGCGCAGCGGCGGCGCCAACAACCGCGGGGGCGGCGGGACGCCGCGTGGTCATCGGCCGGCGCAGCAAGGCCTCGATGCGGGCCAGCCAGCGGTTGGCTTCGGCGATAGCCTCGGAGGGCGGCAGCTCGTCGCGGCGGCCCTCGTCCTGCGGCAGCCACAGGTCCAGGACGAAGTCCGGATGCGCCAGGTCGTCGAACACCAGCCGCAGCGCCACCCGCTCGGCCGCGTCGAAGGCTTCGAGCGCCTTGCGCTGTTCACCGCGGTGGACGCGGCCCACCACCAGGCCGTCGACGATCACCTCGGCGCCCATCAGCTCGTCCAGGCCGTAGACCAGGCCCCAGGCGCCGGCGTCCCAGACCACGGCGGCCTTGTTGGTGGTGAAGTTGAAACCCATGCCCTTGCCGCGCCCCAGCGCCGGCAGAAAGCCGTGCAGGTCTCCCTTCAGCACGGCCTTCAGGCCCCGCTGAATCCGGCGGCTTTCGTTCATCCGCCAGCGTGCGATCCCGGCCAGGAGGGTGACCGCGACCCCCGCAAACCCCAGCAACGCCAATAGCCGAGTGAGCTCGTCCATGGCCGACAGGCTAAGCCCCTTGGCTGAGTCTGCCCAAATCGGTGGTTCTTAGAGGTCGAGGTCGACGACCAGGGGCACGTGGTCGGAGGGCTTGTCCCAGCTCCTGACGTCGCGGTGGATGGTCACGCCGCTGAGCAGGTCGGCGGCCTGGGGCGAGAGCAGGGCGTGGTCGATGCGGATGCCGTTGTTCCGCTGCCAGGCGCCGGCCTGGTAGTCCCAAAAGGTGTAGGCGCCGGGGGACCCGTCGGCGGCCAGGAAGGCGTCTGTGAGGCCGAGGTACTTCAGCGCCCGGAACGCCTCGCGGGTCTGCGGGCGGAAAAGGGCGTCGCCTTCCCAGTTGGCCGGGAACTCCGCGTCGCGCGCCTCGGGGATCACATTGTAGTCGCCGGTAAGCACCAGCGGCTCCTCGAGCGCCAGCAGATCCTGGGCGTGGCGGTGGAGGCGGCCCATCCAGGAGAGCTTGTAGGGGTACTTCTCGCTGTCCACCGGATTGCCGTTGGGCAGGTAGATCGACGCCACCCGTACCGGCCGCGGGCCGGAGATCACCGCCTCGAGGTAGCGCGACTGCTCCTCCTCGCCAGGATCGGGCAGGCCGCGGCGGACGTCCTCCATAGGGGCCTTCGAGAGCAGGGCGACGCCGTTGTAGGATTTCTGGCCATGGACGGCGACGTTGTAGCCCAGCCGTTCAAAGGCCTCGGCGGGGAACTTCTCGTCGACGCACTTGATCTCCTGCAGGCAGGCGACGTCCGGCTGGGCGGCCTCGAACCATTTCAGCACCGTCTCGAGCCGCGCATTGACCGAATTGACGTTCCAGGTGGCGATGCGCATTCGAAATCCCAATCAACCGCTCATCCCCGCGAACGCGGGGACCCGGGGGCTTTTTCGGTTGCCGCGCCAAGTCCTGCAAGGCCGCAGGGCTACTTCCGCGTCAGCGTCAGCGGCAGGGTGGAGCCCTGGCTCCAGGTTCCGGCCAGGGTCTTGCCGTCAGGTGACAGCTTGGCCGTCAGTTCGCCGCCCACCGCCAGGAACAGCGCCGAGAGCTCGCCGCCGTCGGTCTTTACCGCCGTGGCGGGAATGCTCGCGCCCTGGTCGAGGCTATCGAGAATGGCGGTCTCCTGGCCGCCGACCGTCTTCAGGTGCAGCTCCAGGCGAAGCTTCTGGCCGGCGGCGTCCAGGGTTCCAGCCCAGTCGCCGTCATAGGACGGGGCCTGGGCGGCGGCGGGGCCTGCGAGGGCGGCCGCGGCGAAGATGGCGACGCCGAGCCGGCGCGCATGTGTGACGAGCTTCATCTTGACGTCCCTTCCCGTGATGTTCGAGGACAGTCAGACGGCGGGCCGGCGAGCGCAACCCGAACCTTGGTATGGGAACTTTCGGCGCCCGATTGGCCGCAATCGGCCGGTGCTCAGATCGAGAAGCTGACGCCGCAGCCGCAGCTGGACTTGGCGTTGGGGTTGCGGACCTTGAATTCCGCCCCGGCCAGTTCATCGATGAAGTCGATCACCGAGCCCCTGAGCAGCGCCAGGGACATTTCGTCGATCACCGCGGCGGCGCCGTCGCGCTCGATCTTCAGGTCGTCGGCCTGCGCCGTCTCGACGAGGTCGAACTGGTACTGGAAGCCCGAGCAGCCGCCGCCCTCCACTGCCACGCGCAGCATCAGCGCCTTGCCCTCGGCCTTGCCGATGGCGTGGATGCGTTGCGCGGCCGAGGGGGAGAGGGTGAGTTCGGTGCTGGACATGATGGTTAGACGAATGAGAGGCCTCGACTATATGAGGTGGCCAACGGCTTCGACCAAGGGCCTGTCATATAGATGGATTTGATGGCCGCCACGATCCCTCCCAAGGCTCCCTACGCGGAAGACGCTTCCAAGTCTCGCGGCCGCAAGGTCGCTGAGCCCGAGAGCCTCACCCGCACGCCCTTTGCTCGCGACCGTGACCGCATCATCCATTCGACCGCTTTCCGAAGGCTGAAGGAGAAGACCCAGGTCTTCGTGGCCCATGAGGGCGACCACTTCCGCACCCGCCTGACCCACAGCCTCGAAGTGGCGCAGATCGCCCGCTCGCTGGCCACTGCGCTTGGCCTCGACGCCGACCTCGCCGAGACGATCGCGCTGGCCCACGATCTCGGCCACCCGCCCTTCGGCCATGCTGGCGAGGACGAACTGCAGATCCAGATGGCCGCCTTCGGGGGCTTCGACCACAACGTCCAGACCTTCCGGGTGGTGACCAAGCTGGAGCGTCGCTACCCGCGCTTCGAGGGGCTGAACCTGACCTGGGAGACCCTGGAAGGGGTCATCAAGCACAACGGCCCGGTGGTCGATAAGCTGGAGAAGCCCTCCTGGAGCGCCATCGCCGAGTTCGACGCCGATTACGACCTGAAGCTTGGCGGCTGGGCGTCGGCCGAGGCCCAGGTGGCGGCGCTGGCCGACGACATCGCCTACAACAACCACGACGTGGACGACGGGGTGCAGGCCGGGCTCTTCAATCTGGAGGAACTGCGCTCGATCCCGCTGATCGGGCCGCACGTGGCCAGCGCGGTTGCCGAATATCCGCAGGTCGATCCCGGAATCCTGCGCCTGGAGGCCGTTCGGCGAATGATTGGAGCCATGGTCGATGACGTCCTGTCCGAGACTCGCCGGCGGGCCGACAAGGACGCGGTGAGCTCGCCCGAGGACGTGCGGAACCTGGACCATGCGATCGTGGCCTTCTCCCGCGACATGGTCGAGGATCTGGGCGCGCTGCGCGCCTTCCTGATGGAGCGCATGTACCGTCACTGGAAGGTCAATCGCACGCGCAGCCAGGCGCGTCGCATGCTGGCGGAGATGTTCCAGCTGTTCCTGGCCCAGCCCGACGTCCTGCCGGCCGAATGGCATGCCCGCACAGCGGGGCGCAACGAGGCGGGCGTCGCCCGCGTGGTCTGCGACTACATCGCCGGCATGACCGACCGCTACGCCATCGAAGAGCACCGCAAGCTCTTCCACCTGGATTCGCTGAACTAGCGCGCCGGCTCAGAGATACGACGGCAGCGAGCCGTAGAACTGCTCAACCCCGGTGGTCAGCGCGCTGACCATCTCGCGCTCGGCGGGCGTCACGTAGGGGTTCCAGATGTCGAAGATCAGCACTGCGCGGGCCTCGCCGGAGTCGTTCCAGGCCTCGTGCTCGATGGTGTCGTCGAAGACGAAGGCCTTGCCCGGCTCCCACTGACGGGTCTCCGCGCCCACTCGGAAGCCGCAGCCCGGCGGCACGATCAGGGGCAGGTGGCAGATCAGGCGCGCGTTGTTGACCCCGGTGTGCGGCGGAATGCGGGTGCGCGGCTCAAGGATCGAGAACACCGCCGTCGGCGCCGAACCCGGCAGCTCGCACTTGGGCCACGCGCTGAGCGCGGCCACGGTTTTCGGACAGCGGGCCATGTTCGCGGCGATCGCCTCGCCAGCCTTCCACAGATAAAAGACACCCCAGTTCCGGGAATTGTTCAGCGCCCGCCACTTCTCGTCCGGCGTCGCCTGCAGGGCGATGTAGGGCTCCAGCACCTCATGGCCCTCGGCCAGGACGCCGATCAGCTCCTCGCGTATGTCGTCGGCGGCCGCTTCGATCTCGTCGAGCCAGGGGAAGTCCTCGCGCGGGAAGAACTCGATGGCCGGCAGTTCGGGCACATAGATGAAGGTCGGCTGCGGGCGGTAGACCCGGCGCTTCTGCAGGAAGGTGGCCAGCGACTTGTCGAACCGATTCAGGGGTTCTCCGGCGTGCTGCGCGCGCGCCGCCTCAAGGTGGCTGTCGAGGAAGGCTTCCAGGGCGCGGGCGTTGGCATCGACCACGCGGCGGGCGTGGTCGAGGATGGCGCGCATTTCGGCGGGGATCGGGGCCCCGGGCGGGATCAGCATCAGCGCCTTGCGGTAGGTCGCCGCCGCGGCGCGGCTGTCCTGGCGGAATTCGTGCGAGGCCCCCGCCTGCAGAAGGGCGCGCATGTTCGTCGGCTCGGCCGTCAGCACCCGGTTGAGCTGCGTCAGTTCCTCGTCGCGTCGGTTCAGGTCGCGGAGCGCCGTGGCGAGGTTGAGTCTGAAGGCCGGGCTCTGGGGCTCGGCCTCCAGGGCCTGCTCAAGGACCGCCAGGGCGCCGGCCGGATCGCCCGCCAGCAGCTTGCGCTTACCGACCTCGTTCAGCACCAGGGGGTGGTTCGGCGCCTGGTTCTCAGCCAGCCGCAGCAGCCGATCGGAGTCGTAAGGCCGGCCCGCCGCAGCGGCCTGGGCCGCCCCGCCGATCAGCTCCCGAATGCGCTTGTCCTCGGAGTTGATCACGCTCTGCCAGACTTGACTGTGGGCGCAGGGCCGAA
>DASRRU010000022.1:0-1907 GCA_035656795.1 Phenylobacterium sp.
CTTGGCGAGGTACGACGGCTGTTTGTGCTCGCCGTCCGGGATGCTGACCGCGATCACGTCGATGTCGGCGATCCCCTTCTCGGCCATCAGCCAGCGCACGCGGCGCGGGTTGGGAGCGATGGGCGCGTCATAGAGCTTCATGGTCTGTCGGACCCTTGGGTTGGGGGTGGCGGCGTGGGGTTCGGCGCCAGCGTTGGCGCGAGCACCGGCGCGGGCCTGGGCGGCGGCGGCTCGTGGCCGAACAGGCTGGATGGCATGACGCCCACCACCGAGGCGGTCAGACAGGTGGCCAGGAAACCCGCCATCATCGCCTTCCAGACCATGCCCATGATCTCCGCGCGGCGGGCGGGGACCAGCACCGAATAGCCGGCGACGTTAATGCCCACCGAGGCGATGTTGGCGAAGCCGCAGAGCGCATAGGTCATGATGACCCGCGTGCGCTCGTCGATGGCGCCCTGCGGAATGCCGCCCATGCGGATGAAGGCGGTGAATTCGGTCAGCACCAGCTTGACCCCCAGCAGCGAACCCGCCGTCGGCGCATCGGCCCAGCGGATGCCCAGCGCCCAGGCCAGCGGGGCGAAGATCACCCCCAGGATGCGCTCCACCGAGACCGGCTGGCCGCCAAGGCTGGGGAGCAGTCCCAGGATGCCGTTCAACATGGCCACCAGAGCCACGAAGACGATCAGGGTCGCGCCCACGTTGAGCACGATGGACAGGCCGTCCGACGTGCCCTTGATCAGGGCGTCGACCGAGCTCTCGTAGACCTTGTCTTCCACGGGATTGAGCGGATCTGCGACCTCGCTTGCCGCAACGCGCGGCACCAGGATCCGCGCCAGCAGCACACCCGCAGGGGCGGAGATGATCGAGGCCGTCAGCACGTGGCTGGCGGCGTTGGGCAGCACATCCTTCAGGATCGTCGCATAGGCCACCATGGTCGAGCCGGAGACGCAGCTCATGCCGACAGCGATCAGCATGAAAAGCTCGGAGCGCGAGAGGCTGGGCAGGTAGCTGCGGATGAAGATCGGGCCTTCCACCTGGCCCATGAAGATCGTCGCCGCGGTGGCCAGCGCCGGCGGCCCACGCAGGCCCATGGTCTTCTCGAAGACCAGGCCGAAGCCCTGCGTGATCCACTTCAGGATCCGCCAGTGCCACAGCAGGGCGGCCAGGGCGCAGACCACCAGGATCACCGGAAGCACACGGAAGGCGAAAACGAACAGGGAGCCGGGATTGGTCAGGACGTAGGGCTGGTCCGGCGTGCCGGCCAGGAAGCCGAACACGAACGCCACGCCGGTTTGCGTCGAGGCCGAGAGCCCGTCCACCGCATGGCCGACGCCCTCCAGGGCCGCGCGCAAGGCCGGCAGGCCGAACAGCGCCAGCACCAGCGCCGCCTGCACCAGCACCGCCCCGATCGCCAACGTCCACGGGAAGGCCCGCCGGTTCTCCGAAAGCGCCCAGCAGATACCCATGATCAGCGCGACGCCCACCAGGCTCTGCGCATTCTCCAGACGGAACATTCGCGGTCAAACCCCACCGGCCGCGAGTCAAGGCAGCCCCCTGGCCGATAGAGGGACAGATGCGCCGCGTGCGCAAGATTGCCGCCCTTTGGAGACCGCGCCCAAGCGGATTACAAAGGTTTAATCAGACCCGCCGCATCTGGGCGAGACGCCTCGCGCCTCTTCCTCATTGAACGCGTTTGGCGATGGTCTGGGGCCGCCTGTTACCCTGGTGTTACGGGGATTTAACTGGCTCCCTGCGGCCTGTCGGAGACATCTCGCGTTTGAACGGGAGATCGTCGTCATGTCACTGGCCCTGGCCACGCTGCTCTACGAGTGGAAGCGCTACAGCGCCGCCATGGTCGCCCTGGCGTTCTCAGGCCTTCTAGTCCTGGCGCAGGTCGGCATGTTCAC
>DASRRU010000023.1:0-2900 GCA_035656795.1 Phenylobacterium sp.
GGCCTTGTCGCCCTGCGCCGCGGCGATGACGGCTTCCACCGCCTCCTCGCCCAGCTTCTTGGCGGCCAGCGAGGGGTCGGCCAGCAGCTTGGCGGTGTAGGAGGCGGCCGGGTCGCCGCCCTTGCGGGCCTCGACCACGGCGGCCAGGCGGGCGAGGACCTCGGCGAAGCGGCTCATCGGCCAGGCTCCGTCTGGCGGACCGGCAGGTGGGCCGCCGCCATGGCGCGCTTGACGTCGCCGACCGAGACCTCGCCGAAGTGGAAGATCGAGGCGGCCAGCACCGCGTCGGCGCCCCCCTTCGTCACCGCGTCCACCATGTGCTGGGCGTTGCCCGCCCCGCCCGAGGCGATCACCGGCACCGAGACCGCGCCGCTCACCGCGCGCAGCAGCTCCAGGTCATAGCCGGTCTTGGCCCCGTCGCGGTCCATGGAGGTGAGCAGGATCTCGCCGGCCCCGCGCGCCACCGCCTCGACGGCGTAGGCGACCACGTCCAGGCCGGTGTCGGTACGCCCGCCATAGGTGAAGACCCGCCATTGATCCCCGGCCTTCTTCGCGTCGATGGCGACGACGACCGCCTGGCTGCCGAAGGCGTCCGCGCAGGCGGCGATCAGGTCTCGATTCTCGACGGCGGCGGTGTTGACCGAGATCTTGTCGGCGCCGGCCAGAAGCAGACGCCTTGCGTCCTCCACCTTTCGGATGCCGCCGCCCACCGAAAGCGGCATGAAGCAGACGTCCGCCGTGCGGGCCACCACGTCGAGAATGGTGCCGCGGTTCTCGTGGCTGGCGGTGATGTCCAGGAACATCAGCTCGTCGGCGCCGGCCGCGTCATAGGCCCGGGCCTGCTCCACCGGATCGCCGGCGTCGCGCAGGGACACGAACTGCACGCCCTTCACCACCCGGCCGTCCTTGACGTCCAGGCAGGGGATGACCCGGACCCGCAGGGTCATGCAGCCGCCTTCAAGGCCGCGTTGGGGAGAATCGCGCCGTTGTAGAGCGCGCGGCCCAGGACTGCGCCCGCCACGGGCGTGCCCTTGTGGGCCTTCAGGCGAACGATGTCGTCGACGGTGGCCAGCCCGCCGGCGGCGATCACCGGGATGGCCACCGCGTCGGCGATGGCCCCGAAGGCCTCGACGTTGAAGCCCATGACCGTGCCGTCGCGGTCGATGTCGGTGACGATCAGCGCCGACACGCCCACGTCCTCGAAGCGCCGCGCCACCGTGATGGCGTCAAGGTCGCTGTCCTCCGTCCAACCCTGGACGGCCACCTTGCCCTTGCGCACGTCGACGCTGACGGCGATCTGCTCTGGCCACGCCTTGGCGGCCTCGAAGACGATCTTGGGTTCGCGCACGGCGACGGTGCCCAGGATCACCCGGGAGACCCCGGCCTCGATCCAGCCTTCGATGTCGGCCATGGTGCGGATGCCGCCGCCCAGCTGCACTGGCACCGAGACGGCGTTCAGGATCTCCTCCACCGCGGCCTGGTTCACCGCCTGGCCGGAGACGGCGCCGTTCAGGTCGACCACGTGGATCCAGTGGAAGCCGCCGTCTGCCCAGGCGCGAGCCTGGGCGGCCGGCGAGGTGTTGAACACCGTGGCCGTCGCCAGGTCGCCGTGCACCACGCGCACGCAGTTGCCGTCTTTGAGGTCGATGGCCGGATAGAGGATCAAGGTCGCCACTCCAAGAAGCGCGCGAGGAGGTCGAGGCCCACGGCCTGCGATTTCTCCGGGTGGAATTGGACGCCTGCGACATTGCCGCGGGCGACGGCGGCGGGAAATCGCTCGCCGTGCTCCACATAGGCCGCGACGTCGGCGGAGTCCTTCGGGAAAAAGGCGAAGGAGTGGGTGAAATAGACGGTCTGCCCGTTCTTCAGGCCGGCGAACACCGGATGATCGGTGACGTTCGAAAGCCCGTTCCAGCCCATGTGCGGGATCTTGATGGCCGGATCGCCGCCATCCTCCAGCTTGCGCACGTCGCCGGCGATCCAGTCCAGGCCGGGCGTCTCCCCGAACTCCAGGCCGCGCGAGGCGAGCAACTGCATGCCGACGCAGATGCCCAGGAAAGGAGCGCCCTTGCCGTGCACCGCTTCGGTCATGGCCTCGATCACGCCGGCGCGAGCTTCCAACGCGCCCATGCAGGCGGCGAAGGCGCCGACGCCCGGCAACACCACGCGGTCGGCCATGGCGATGACCTCGGGGTCGTCGGTGACGACGATCTCGCTCGTCCCGTCCGCGGCGCGGATCAGGGCCTTTTCGGCCGAGCGGAGATTGCCCGACCCGTAATTGATCAGGGCGACGCTCTGCATTTCAGGGAAATCCTAGAGCACGCCCTTGGTGGAGGGGGCGTGGCCGTGGGTCTTAGGGTCGAGCTCGACGGCGGTCCTGAGCGCGCGGGCCAGGGCCTTGAAGCCGCTCTCGGCGATGTGGTGGGAGTTGGTCCCGTAGAGGGTCTCCAGGTGCAGGCAGGCGCCGCAGTTCATGGCGAAGGCGTGGTGGAATTCCTTGAATAGCTCGGTGTCCATATCACCGACCTTAGGGGTCTTATATGACACGTTCCAGACCAGGTACGGCCGGTTCGACAGGTCGATGGCCGCCCGGGTCAGGGTCTCGTCCATGGGGATGTAGGCGTGGCCGAACCGGCGCACGCCCTTGAAGCCGTCCAGCGCCTTGTTGAACGCCTGGCCCAGCACGATGCCGGTGTCTTCCACCGTGTGGTGCATGTCGATGTGCAGGTCGCCCTTGGTCTCGATCTCGATGTCGAAGCCGCCGTGCCGGATGAAGCTCTCCAGCATGTGGTCGAAGAAGCCGATGCCGGTGGAGACCTTCGACGCGCCAGTCCCGTCCAGATCGACGGCGATCCGGATCTGGGTCTCCTTGGTGTTGCGGACAACCTCCGCTTTGCGGG
>DASRRU010000024.1:0-4298 GCA_035656795.1 Phenylobacterium sp.
GGCGGGGTGCGCCGTCCCTGGACGGTGGCGGATGAATCCGGGCGCATCCACGTCGCCGCGCGGCGGGAGCGTGTGGAGGCCGCGGCGTGATCGCCTCGGGGCTCTATTGCGGCCTCGTCAGCCACGCGCGGGTGAAGCCGCGCAGGCACAAGCTGGCCTACAAGGTGTTCATGCTGCTCATCGACCTGGATGAGCTTTCCGACCTCAAGCTGAAGACCCTTGGCATCGGGCGTTTCAATCTGTTCGGCTTCGATGCAAAGCGGTTCGGTGACGGGTCGAACCGACCGCTGAAGACGCAGATTGAAGCCACGCTCGGTGAGGCCGGAATTGAGGGCGGAGGCCCAGTTCGCATGCTGGCCATGCCGCAGATCCTGGGCCGGGCGTTCAATCCGCTGACCGTCTATTTCTGCCATGCGCCCAACGGAGCGCTCTCGGCCATCCTCTATGAGGTCCACAACACCTTCGGCGAGCGGCACAGCTACCTGATCCCGGCGCCCAACGCCGCCCTTGTGAAGCAGGGTTGTGCGAAGGGGTTCTACGTCTCACCGTTTATGGACATGGACCTGACCTATGCCTTCCGCATCCTGCGGCCGGAGGAGCGTGTGCTGGTGGCGGTGGACACCAGCGATGAAGACGGCCTTGTGCTGGCGGCGAGCTTCTGCGGCGAACGGCGCGAGCTCACTGATCGCGAGCTGTTGAAAGCCTGGCTGACCCATCCGTGGATGACCCTGGGCGTGGTCGCTGCGATCCACATCGAGGCGCTGCAGATCTGGCTGAAGGGCGGGAAGGTGCGGGTGCGCCCGAAAAAGCCTGCGCGGTTTGTGACGGTCGCGCCGGCGGCGAAGCTGGCGGCCTAGCCGTTCATCCCACCCCGTGTCGGGGAGGGATGCCGCGGGCTCTTGACTGATCGTTCAATCAAGTTCTTGATGGATCGATCAACCAAAGCCAGTCCATGCCTATCGACACCCGGCTTCGCATCCTCATCGCCGCCATGGAGCTGTTTTCGGAGAAGGGCTACGGCTCGACTTCGATCTCCGACATCCTGAGCCGCAGCCAGGCCAACTCAGGCAGCCTCTACCACTTCTTTCCGGGTAAGCAGGACGTGCTGGTGGGGGTGCTGGAGCTCTATCGCGACGGCATTTACCAGATGCTGCTGGAGCCGGCCTGGCAGGGGGTCGAGGACCCGATCGAGCAGGTGTTCGCTCTGCTGGCGCGCTACCGCGCCGCCCTTCTCGAAAGCGAATGCCTCTACGGCTGCCCGATCGGCAGCCTGGCGCTGGAGCTGCATGAACCGGACCCGCCGGTGCGCAAGCTACTGGCGCAGAACTTCACCGGCTGGACCATGGCGATCGGCAAGTGCCTTGCCGCCGGCGCCGCGCGACTGCCGCGCGGGACAGACATCGCCGCGCTGGCGGAGTTCATCCTGACCACCATGGAGGGCGGGGTGATGCAGGCGCGCACCCACCGCGACATCGCCTATTTCGACCGCAACATCGACCAGCTGCGCCAGCACGTGACGCTGCTGGAACAGAGCGCCCGGCAAGGGGCCGCGGCGTGAGCTGACGAGGTTCATCCAAAGGGGGAACGATCTGATGCCACATGTGAACTGGCTGGCCGTCCTGACCGCGGCGCTTTCGAGCTTCGCGCTGGGCGGGATCTGGTACTCGGCGCTGTTCGCCAAGGCCTGGCAAGCGGCGGCGGGCCTGAGCGATGCGGATGTGGCCGGCGGGAACAAGGCGCTGATCTTCGGCGGCGCGTTCGTCCTGGCCCTGGTCCAGTCGGCGGTGTTCGCCATGTTCCTGGGCCCCAACCCGGCGCCGATGCTGGGGGTGGGCGCCGGCTTCGCGGCAGGCCTCTGCTGGGTCACCGCGGCCTTCGGGATCACCTACCTGTTCGAGCGGCGCAGCCTGAAGCTGTTGGCGATCAACGGGGGCTACGCGACTCTGCAGTTCACCGCCATCGGCGCGATCCTGGGGCTCTGGCGCTGATGCGCCGGGCGCTCAATCTGAGCTTGGCGCTCGTGGCGCTGGCGGGCGCTGCGCGCGCCGAGGGTTCGGCGGCCGACCTGGCGGCGGTGCGTGACACCTCCAGCGTCGAGGCGACCGGCGCGCGGCTGCTGCAGGACACGGTGCGGATCCATGCGCCGCCGTCGGCGGTGTGGAAGGCGCTCACCGACCAGACGACGTACCGGGCTTGGGCCGCGCCGGTCAGCTTCATCGACTTCCGGATCGGCGGGACGATCGAGGTGGCTTTCGATCCCAAAGGAAAGCAGGGCGACCCGGCCAACCTGAAGCAGCAGATCACGGCTTACGTGCCGGGCCGCCTGATCGCCTTCCGCAACCTGCCCTCAACCGTGGGCCCGCCGGGGTTTGCGGTCTATCCGCAGCTGGCCATCGTGATGGAGTTCAAATCCATGGGCGAGGGCGAGACCGAGGTTGCGCTCTCCCAGGTGGGCTATGGCCAGGGCCGCGACTTCGACGCCCTCTACGGCTTCTTCAAGAGCCACAATCCGCAGTACCTGGCCGACTTGAAGGCCTTCTGCGAGCGGGCGGGGAAGTAACGCCGCCTCTCGCGCCGGTGACGAGGCTCAGGCCCTCAGGAAGACGTGGATTTCGCCGACGCCGCCGATCGGAACCGGCGCGCGGTCCGGAGTCAGGCCAGCGGGCCCGGCCAAGGGCGTGGGGTCGGCGTGATAGTAGGTCAGCCGCTCGCAGGATTGCCGAACCGCCCGGCCGCCGGGGTCGAGTTCGACATATTCGATCACCTGGTCCATCCGCCCCACGTCCTCGCGGAAACACCGCTCGCGCACGAACAACAGCAGCCGTCCGCCGGCTGGGGTCGGCGTGTCCAGCACCGGCTGGCTCGAATCGATCGGGCCCGGCAGGCGCATGATGTCCGCCAGCGGCAGGTGGAAGGCGGCCAGGCCCCCGGGCTTCAGGTGTCGCGAGGCGGTTGCGAAAGTGTTCTTCCAGGCCGTGCCGCGCGGCGCGTGGGCCAGGGTGAAATAGGAACAGATCACCAGGTCGAAGGCGCGCCTCAGGTCGATCGCCGTCATATCGCCGCGTTTCAGCTCGACCCGCTGGGCGATCGCCAGGGGCAGCTCCGCCTGCTTAACGGCGGCCTGGGACAGCATGGCGGGCGCGATGTCGACGCCCACGACGGAGAAGCCGCGCTCGGCGAGCGCGAAGGCCAGCCGGCCGGTGCCCACGCCCAGCTCCAGGATGGTCCCGCCAGCCGGCGCCAGGCGGGCATAGACGTCGATGTCGCCGTCAAGGCGTGTATCGGCCGCCGTCACGGTGTCGTAGAAGGCCGCGCTCAGGCCCTTTTCGGCATAGTAGGGGCGCGTCGTCATCGGGATCCCGAAGGTGTGACGGTCAAGGTTACGCAACTGTCATGCCCGATGTCGTTGCGTCGGATCAACGGCAGGGCCAAATATCGGCGTATGATCGGGCTCGATCACGAGCCCATGGGGAGCTGAGATAAAAACGTGAACCGGTTACAGACCCGCCCACTCGCGAAGCTTTGGGCGCGCGTCGCCCTTGTCATGCTCGCTCCGCTGTTGCTTGCCGCCTGCGGCTACAACGCCATCCCGACGAAGGGCATCGCCGCCCAGACCCAATGGGCAGAGGTGCAGAACCAGTACCAGCGCCGCGCCGACCTGATCCCGAACCTGGTAAACACGGTCAAGGGTTACGCGGCCCAGGAGAAGTCCACCCTGGTGGAGGTGACGGAGGCCCGCGCCTCGGCGACCCAGGTCAAGGTCGACGCCTCGACGATCACCAATCCGGCCCAGTTCCAGCAGTTCCAGCAGGCGCAGGACAGGCTCTCGGGCGTGCTCGGCCGGCTGATGATGATCCAGGAGAAGTACCCGGACCTGAAGTCGAACGAGAACTTCATGGCCCTGCAGAGCCAGCTCGAGGGCACCGAGAACCGGATCGCCATCGCGCGCCGCGACTACAACCAGGCGGTGCAGGACTACAACACCACCCTGGTGACCTTCCCGCAGGTCATCTGGGCCAAGACGCTGCATTCCGACGCCAAGCCGATGCAGCTGTTCACGGCCGCCGCCACGGCTCAGGCCGCGCCCACGGTGAGCTTCGACACCACGCCGCCGCCGCCGCCTTCGGGCACGGCGCCCGGCAGCCCGCCGCCGGCCGCTCCGGCGCCGAAATAGCTCAGCTCCGTCCTTCCCCCTCGACGGGGGAAGGATAGGGTTGGGGGTGAGTGCAGGGCGCCGTCGACCGGGCGCCGTTCGGCTCGGAGCCACCCGTGATCTTCACATCCATGCGACAGATACG
>DASRRU010000025.1:0-21858 GCA_035656795.1 Phenylobacterium sp.
CCATCGGACCCTGAGATAAAGCGCGGGATGGTGGGTGATCAGATCGATCCACTGCTGGGTGAAAGCCTTGTCTGGCAAGGCGTTCAGCCCTTCCTGGATTTCGTTGTCACGGTCGGTAAAATCGATGCGGCGGCCGGAGTAGTCGGCCTTGGCCCGGCTGCGGACGATGGCGGCGGCCGCCGGGTTGGCGCCGGCCAGCTTGTCGGTCCTGTAGCTCGGGTCCATCGCGATGGCCCCCAGGATGTCATAGCTCTGGACGATCCTGAGGCCCGTGGAGAGCGCGGTGTCGGTGGGCGCCTTGGGCGGCTCCGACAGCGTGGTCTCGACCTGGCCGATCAGGACCAGCGCGACCAGCGAGGCCACGGCCCAGCCGATCCCGCGCCGCCAGCTGCCCCGGGCCGCGATCCAGCCCAGCGCCAGGGCTGCGAAGCCGCCAGCGATGATGCCGTTCTGGCGCACCTGGGCGCCTGCGGCCATCAGCACCAGGGCCGCGATCAGCAGAGTCCAGCGCCTCGCCCGGTCCGGCCAGACCCGGCCCGCCCACGCCACCATGACGAATCCCGCCACCGCGCAGTTGGCGAACATGACGTCTTTCCAGACGATGCCTTGATAGATCATCACCTGCGGCGTCAGCGCCACCAGGACCGCCGCCAGCACGCCCCACCAGCTGGTCCGGGGCCGCAGGTCCGCCATGGCCGCCAGGCTGCCGAAGAACAGCGCCGCGCTTATGGTCACATAGAGCGAGCTCCCCGGAATAAACCGGTCGAAGAAGCCCAGCACCCAGGCATAGAGCGCCGGCCCCCACGTCTCGCGGATGTGAAAATGGCCCTCGTAGAGCTGGGCCACCGAGTCGTAGCTCATGTGCCCGGGCAGATTTGCGCCCAGCATGACCAGCAGGCCCACGGCCAGGACCGCCCGCAGCCCCGTGCGGGCGCTGAGGTTGATGTTGATGTCGATGGAAGGCTTCGCCATCCCCCGCCTGGTTCCCCGCCGTGCTGCAGGTTTGGTACGGTGCGCCTGCCGCAATGAGAAGCTGAAAAACCACCACGCTTGGCGGGGTTGGCCAATCATGGTGAGTTGCCGCCATGTCAGGTCAGGCGCTCGCAATCCGGCCGGCGGGCGCCACGCCGGCCCAACTCGAGGCCTATGGCCGCCTGCTGAACACCGCGTTCGCCACGACCAAGTTCAACACCGCGGCCCTGGCCTGGCGCTATCGTGACAATCCCGCCGGGACCGTGGTCGGGGCGGACGCATGGGACGGCGAGAGCCTGGTGGCCCACTATGTGACCTGCCCGCTGGAGGCGCGGATCGACGGCGAGGTGGTCAAGGGGCTTCTGTCGCTGAACACCGCCACCCATCCGGACTACCAGGGACGCGGCCTGTTCACGACGCTCGCGGAGCGGGCCTACGAGCAGGGCGCGGCGGCCGGCTACGGCTTCGTCATCGGGGTCGCCAACGCCAATTCGACACCGGGTTTCCTGAGGAAACTTGGGTTCCAGGACGTCGGGCGGCTCCACGCCGGCGTGCTGGCCGCCGTCCCCAGACGGTTCTCCGATGCGCCGGTGCAGTACCAGGGCGCCTGGCGCAGGGACCTGCTGGCCTGGCGGCTGGCCAATCCGGACGGGCGCTACGCGGTGGCGCGGCGCGGCGAGCTCATCGGCGTATGGGCGAGAACTCACCTGCCCCTCGTCCGGTGCGGCGCGTTCCTGCGGGACGTTGAGGCGCAGCCCACCGGCGGCGCGCCGCTGGCCGCGACCCTGTTCCTTGGCCTGGAACCCCGGATGAACCTCGGCGCCTTCCTGCCGATCCCGGAGCGCGTGCGCCCCTCGCCCCTGAATCTGATCTGGCGCCGGCTTGGGACGACCGCGCCCGCATCGCTGCGGCCCGAGGCCGTCTCGCTCAACTTCCTCGACTTCGATCCTTACTGAGATGACCGTCGTCTACGTCCTGGCCCACTTCGACGACGAGTACTGCGGCCTGCCGCTGATCGACGAGGCGCGTGCGGCGGGGAAGGACCAGCTCTTCCTCTACGTCGTGGACTATCCGAGCGCGAACAACCGCGCCCAGCGCCACGCCGAGAGCCGTCGGTTCCTGACCTGGCTCGGGCTGGACAGCGCGTGCGCGGCGCATCTGGGGCAGGCCAGCGGCGCGGCGGACGGCGGCCTGCACCGGGCGCTGCCTGAGGCCTACGCGGCGCTGGAGGCGGCCCTGAGCGGCGTCGCCGTCGAGCGCCTCGTCTGCCCGGCCTGGGAAGGCGGCCATATGGATCATGACATGTGCGCCCTCCTGGCCAGCCAGCTCGCCGCCGAGCGCGGCGGGACGCCGGTGGAGACGATCAGCCTCTACAACGGCCAGGGCCTGCCGGCGCCCCTGTTCCATGGGAGCCGCCTTTTGGCCGAGAATGGGCCGGTTCGACAGTTCAACCTCGGCGCGGGGAGCCTGATTCGCTGGATGCTGGCGGTCCGGTTCTTCATCCTGCAGCGGGCGTGGCTGGGCCTGTGGCCGGCCATGTTCTGGACCTATTGGACGCGGGGTTTCGGCGTTCAGCGCCTGGCCCCGGCGCGGGTCCTTGAGCGACCGCACCCAGGCCCGCTGCTCTACGAGCGGATGTTCAAGGTCCCCTACGAAGAGGTCCGCTCGGCGGCCGACACGTTCCTGGCCAGCCGTTCAGCCTAGGGCGCGCTGGCCCTGCATGATCACCGCAAAGCCCGCCAGCATCAAAAGGTAGCCGACGGCGAATCGCCAATCGAGCGGCTCCTTGAACACCAGCCAGGCCACCAGCGGCACCAGGCCAGACCCCACGATGGAAAATGCGTAGGCCAGCGACAGCGGCACGCGCGTCAGAATGTAGAACCAGAAGAGCGCGGTCAGCCCGTACCAGGCGAAGGCGCCGATCAGCGGGACATTGGTGGCCAGGCGCACGACCAGCGGCCCGCTCAGCCGCGCGTTATTGACCGCCGCGAACTTGAACAGCGTCTGGCCGACCGGCAGCGCCAGCGAGAAGCCGGCGCAGAGCGCGATGTCGCTGAGCTTCACGCCGTACCCTTCTCGCTTTCCATCCGCGCGATGGTGCGCAGGTAGGGATGGATGGGCCGCATTGGCACGTTCAGCACGTCGAAATTGAGCGCCTGCATCAGGAGTTGCGCGCCCAGCATCACCGGCAGGGCCGCGGCCATGACCACGCCCGGCGAGGCCGCTCCGGTGTGGCGCACCGACAGGTAGTTTGCGCCGTAGCCCAGTCCGAACAGCAGGAAGAAGATCCCGAAGACCATCTCCAGACTTGCGGCGTTGAAGTCGCGCACGAAGTACTGGCCCAACGCCCGCTGCAGGAAATTGGTCACGTGCTTGAAGGCGAACGGCCCGACGATGGCCCCGATCCTCAGGTTGGAGGTCTCGCCGCCGTAGCGGGCCGGCATGGGCACGTCACGGACCACCGCACGCAGGGTGCCCAGATGATAGAGCAGGTCGGTCTCGAAGAAGAACCGGCGCGAGACCCGTTTCTCGATGGCCATCCTCGCCACCTGCGCCTCGATGGCGGTGTAGCCGTTGGTCGGGTCGAAGATGTTCCAGTAGCCGGTCGAGAGCTTGGCCGCGAAGCTGAGCGCGGCGTTCCCGAACACCCGGACCGGCGGCATGGTCGCGAGGTGGCTGATCGAAGTGAAGCGGTTGCCCTTCGCGTAGTCCGCCTCGCCCAACAGGATCGGGGCCACCAGATGGGGCATGTACCCGAGGTCCATCTGGTCGTCGCCATCGACCTTGACCAGGACCTGGCCGCCGCGGGCGATGGCCTCTCGGTAGCCGGCCATGGTCGCACCGCCGACTCCCTGATTCTGCGCCAGCTTGACCACCACCACGCGAGGGTCCTTGGCGTTGGCCTCGATGAAGGCGCCGGACTGCTCCGGGCAGGCGTCATCGACGCAGACGATGCCCTCGACCCACGCCGGTGTCTTGGCGATGACGTCGAGGATGTGCGCCTTGACCTTGTAGCAGGGCACAACCAGCCAGACGCCGGCCCCCTCCAGGGTGGGATCGAATGCGCGCAGCATCCGCAACCGGCCCTCCATCAGCGTGGCCCCGGCTTTCGCGCTCGTATCGATGGACGCCATGCGCCCGGCTAACATGGAACTCCGTATGCTGGCAAAGCAGCGGTCAGCTTGCCGCGGTTGAGGCGCCGTCCTTGCGCCGCCGTGGCCTTGCCTGTAACGAGCGCCCTTCATCGGGAGAGCCCTTACCCGGGACACGCATGGATACCGCCACCCACATGCTGCGAACCGGACGGCGCGGCGCGCTGTTCGAGCACCAGATGGCGTTTCGGGACCTGCGAGCGTCGGTGGAGCGCATCGACCTAGCCTGGTCGCTGGCGTGGCACGACGTGGTCTCGCGCTATCGCGGTTCGATCCTGGGCCCCCTATGGATCACGCTCTCCATGGGCCTGATGGTGCTGGGCATTGGCGTCCTCTGGGGCGAGCTGTTCCGCGTGCCGCTGCACGAGTTCATGCCCTTCGTGGCCCTGGGCATCGTCTTCTTCGGCACGGTCACCACCACGATCAACGAGGGGTGCTTCACCTTCATCCAGGCGGCCGGAATGCTGTCGCAGACCAGTCTGCCGATGTTCACCTTCGTCTGGCGAACGGTGCTGCGGAATTTGATCAACCTGGCCCACCACATCGTCATCGTGCTGGCGGTGCTGGTCTATTATGGCTACTGGCGGATCGCGAACTATCCGGTGGCGCTGCTCGGCCTTTTCCTGCTGATCGTCAACGTGGCCTGGATTTCCATGCTGGTGGCGATCGTTTCGGCGCGTTTCCGCGACATCCCGCAGATCGTCGCCTCGATCACCCAGGCCGCGGCGATCATGACCCCGGTGTTCTGGCTGACGGACCGTATCCCGCCCAGATATCACCTGATCCTCGACGCCAATCCGTTCTACCATATGCTGGAGGCTGTCCGCGCGCCATTGATGGGCCGGGGTGTCGAACCACACACCTTTGCCTTCCTGGCCGCCATGGCCGTGGTCGGCTGGGCGCTCGCCTTCAGCGTCTTCGCCAACACCCGGCGACGGATCGTGCATTACCTATGAAGCCGCCGCCCGTCTCCATCTCCTGCAGAGATCTGACGCTCAGGTTCCCCGTCTACGGCATCGACGCCAAGTCGCTGAAGAAACACCTCGCCAAGATCGCGATCGGCGGCCGGCTGGGCTCGCACCATGGCTCGACCGACGTCACCGCCATTTCCAATCTGAACCTGGAGCTGAAGGCCGGCGACCGGCTCGGCCTGATCGGCCACAACGGCTCGGGCAAGACGACGCTGCTGCGCGCGCTCTCCGGGGCCTACGAGCCGGACGAAGGCTCCATCGAGGTGCAGGGCCACATCTCGGCCCTCCTCGATCTCAACCTTGGCATCGATCCCACCGCCTCCGGCTTCGACAACATCCGCCTGCGCGGACGTATAGCCGGCCTGTCGGTCAAGGAAGTCGACGAGCGGCTGGACGAGATCGCCGAGTTCTCCGGTCTGGGGCCCTTCCTGGCCATGCCGGTGAAGACCTATTCCGCCGGCATGCAGGCGCGCCTGGCCTTCGCGGCGGCCACCTCCGTCGAATCCGACGTGCTCCTGATGGACGAATGGATCGCGGTCGGCGACGCCGAATTCCAAAAGATCGCCCACAAGCGTCTGCTGAAGCTCGTGGAGCGCGCCGGCATTCTGGTGCTCGCCTCGCACGACGTCGAACTTCTGCGCCTCTATTGTAACAAGGTCATGCGGATGGAGGGCGGCGTCGCCTCGCCGGTCACCGACATCAAGAAGCTCGACGAGCTGTTGGCCGCCTGAGGCGGCGCCTGATAGACCACGCCCTCACGGCAACCTCGGCAAGCGATCCCTCTTGGACGTCATCTTCACTATCGTTTCCCGCAACTACGCGGCCCAGGCCGCGACGTTGATGGAGAGCCTTGCGGTTCATGAGCCGAAGGCAAGGCGCGTGGTGGTCGCCACCGATGGCCCGATCCCGCACCTGCAGCGCCTGGCGCAGGTGATCGACGCGCGCGAGATGGGCGCGCCCTACGCCGCCATGAGCGTCTATTACGACGCGCTTGAGCTGAACACGGCTGTGAAGCCCTACGTCTTCCGCCATTTCCTGACCGAACCGGGCGTGGCCTCGGCCACATATCTCGACCCCGACATCGTCGTCTTCCGGCCGCTGGACGCGGTTCGAGCAGGCCTCGCCGAGGCGCAGCTCGCCCTGACCCCGCACCTGACCAAGCCGCTGCTGGGCTCGGCCATGCCCAATGACCACGCGATCCTGAAGTCCGGCTCGTTCAACCTCGGCTTCTGCGCCGCCCGCGCCGAGCCCAAGGTCGTGGACCTGATGCGCTGGTGGGCCGACCGCTGCGAGTTCGACTGCCGCGTCGACCTGAAGAACGGCCTGTTCACCGACCAGCGCTGGATGGACCTGTCGCCGGGCTTTGTGGACAGCCTGGCCATCCTACGCACACCGGCCCTCAACCTCGCCTACTGGAACCTCGAAGGCCGAAACCTCGCCAAGGCCGTGGACGGGTGGACGATTGACGGCGAGCCGCTGGGCTTCTTCCATTTCTCCGGTTTCGATCCGGCCCGGCCCGACGTGCTCTCCAAGCACCAGGACCGGGTGCGGGTGACGCCGGGCTCACCGCTGGCGGAACTGCTGGCGGACTACGCCGCGGCGATGATCCGCAACGGTCACGAGACCAGCCGCGCCGTCCCCTACGCCCACCTGCGTTTCCCGTCGGGACGCCTGGTGACCGGGGCCATGCGTCGCCGTGCGCTGCGCGCGGCGCGCGACGGCAAGGACTTCAGCGCCGGTCTGACCGCGGCGGCCGAGGCCTGGGTCGATGCGCCCGACCCGGAAGCGGCCCTGCCCGGCCTGCCCGACGTGACCCGGACGATGGACCAGGTCTGGCGCGACGTGGCCACCGGCTTCCAGCTCGACCATGAGGCGGGCCGTCTGGGCTTCCACCAGTTCTTCGCCGAGCACGCCGCGACCCTGGGCGCCGATGTGATCGCAGGCTCGGCCGCGCAAGCCCTGCTGGCCGCCTGGCGGAGCGGGACCCGAGAGCCGGACCCCTCGGTCTGGGGCGAGGCGCCCTGGCGCGGCCCGGCCTCCGGCGCGCTGGACTGGCTGCGCCAACCCGCCGCCGATGGAACGCCGCGCGCCGCCAAGGCCCTGCTGGCCGCCCGCGGCGACCTTCGCGCCAAGTTCGCGGGCGACCCGGCCGGCCTGATCGCCTGGTGCCTGGGAGCCGAGGCGGCCGCCGGACGCTTCGCCCCGGACCTCTTGCCGGCCAGCGTGATCGAAGGCCTGGCGCGCGATCCGGCGCCGCTGCTGGCTGCCGCCCGCCTGGCCGAGCCCGGGGCCAACGACCTGAAACGGAAGCTTTCCGCCGGCTTCGGGGTCGCCGCCCGCGCCGGCTGGCCGGAAGCCCTGACCGAGGCGCTGCGGGCGCCGTTCCTGGAGCCCGCGGCCGCCCAGCCCGCGCCCTTCATCGGCCTGTTCCTGGATATCTGGGAAAGCCGCATCGACCTGCAGCGGATGTTCCCGCTGCGCACCGCCGCAGAACGGTTCAAGTTCCTGCGCTGGCTGGCCGGCGGCGGCCTTGCGGAATACGGCGTGGAATTCGAGGCCTTGCCGGCCGCGGTCCGCCTGCATCCGCAGATGCAGCTCGCCCGCCTGACCGTTCGCCGCCGCCAGGCGCCCGCGCGCGCCGCCGCCAACCGCGTGGCCGAGCTCTGGGTCGTGGAGGGTGCGGAACTGGCCAAGGCGGCCGCCGCCGACCGGCTGGTCTACGAGGCCGCCGCCGGCCGTTTCCTGGGCCCTGCCGGCCCGGCCGCGGCGCCGGCGCAAGTCGACCTCGTGCGGTTCCTGACCCATCCGGATCTGGCGCCTGCCGACGCGGTGGCTCTGCACCGCCGCGGCGTCCGCTGGACGCGTGCGGTGGGCGTCTGGGACCCCGCGATCGCCGCGACGCTCAATGCCGACACGGTGGGCCTGTCCTTCGTCGATGAAGTCTGGGCGGCGTCGGCGGCAGGCAGCTTCCGGCCGGTGAAAGCCCAGGCGGCCGTCGCCTGATGAACGCCCCCCCATGAACGCGCTGGGCGCCGCGCGCCGGCTCTGGAGATCGGCCCTGCCGGAGCCGGTGCGCAAGTTGGCCGCGCCGGCGCTCAACATCGCCCTGCAGTCCTATGTCCGTCGAGCCGCCCGCGCGCCGCACGGCGCCGAGGGGGCGTCCGGACCGATCAGGGTGGTCGGCTATTTCGCTGGCTCGCACGGAATCGCCGCCTCGGCGCGGCTGGCGGCGCGGTCCTTCGAAGCCCTTGGGATCCCCGTCGACCGCCTCGACGTCACCGACGCCAAGCTCGACTGGAACGGGCGGCTGGCCGCGCCGGTATCGGCCGGAGCCTGGATCTTCCACCTGAACCCGCCGGAGTTGCTGGCGGCGCTCGCTTGCCTGGGGCCCAAACAACTGGTGGGTCCGCGATACGGCTATTGGGCCTGGGAGCTGCCGCGCGCGCCCAGCCTGTGGCTGAAGGACGCCGCCCTGGTTGACGAGGTCTGGGCGCCCAGCCGCTACACTGCCGACGCCCTGGTGGGCGCTGAAGCGCCCATCCGCGTCGTGCCGCATCCGCTGTTCATCGAGGACTACGCGAACGTCCCGCCTGCTCCCCGGCGGGCGGCCTTCCAGGGCGTCAGCATCTTCGATTTCAACTCCTCGTTGGCCCGCAAGAACCCGCTGGGCGCGATCGCCGCCTGGACCCAGGCCTTCGGCGGCGCCGCCGATTGCGAGCTGACGCTGAAGACCCAGAATGGCGGCCTTTTCCCCCAGGCCCTGGCCGCCCTGCGCGCCGCCGCGCCGCCAAACGTCCGCATCGTCGACGAGGTCTGGCCCTATGACCAGGTGAAGGCCCTGATCGCCGGCGCCGACGTGCTGGTCTCCCTGCATCGCGCCGAGGGCTTCGGCCTGACGCCGGCGGAAGCCATGGCGCTGGGGACGCCGGTGCTGGCCACAGCATTTTCCGGCGTGCTCGACTTCATGGACGAGAGCTGCGCCCTGCTCGTCCCTTCGCGGCCTACGCCGGTCGACGACCCGCAAGGCGTCTATCGCGGCCAGAGCTGGGCCGAACCCGACGCCGCCGCCGCCGCCGAGGCCCTGATCCGGTTGCGCGCCGATCCGCATCTGGGCCGCCGCCTGAGCGAGGCCGCCCGCGCCCGTGTGGCGGTTAAGCTTTCGCCCCAGGCCTGGTTCACGACCCTGCCTGCGCAGGTCAAGTCGGCGGCTATGGCGACGGTGCGGGGCTAGCGGTCGGCCTCTTCGGGCGGCCGGACTTTCTGGAAGCGCCAAAGCAGCAACAGGTCGTAGGCGATCTTCAGGGAACCCCCGATGACCAGCGGCCAGGCGAAGGGCGTCAGGGCGAACAGGAAGCCCGCCAGCGCGGGGCTGAAGGCCGCGGCCAGGCTTCGCGGCACATTGGTCACCCCGGCCGCCGCCGCGCGCTCGGCCGGAGTAACGATGGCCATGACATAGGAGGTGCGCGCCGGCACATCCATGCTCGACAGCAGGGCGCGCACAAAAAGCAGCACGAAAGCTGTCGTCACGTTCGGGGCGAACGCCGCGGCGATCACGCAGAGGCTCGCAGGGATGTGGGTGAAGGCCATGGTGCGGATCAGGCCGATGCGGCGCGCGAGCGGCGCCGCGGCGAGCTGCGACAACGCCGCCAGCGTCCCGGTCCAGAAGAAGAACGCCCCGGCGGCGGGCAGCGACAGGCCGAAGCGATGGAACAGCCACAGGGCGAACAGCGATTGCACCAGAAAGCCGCCGCCGAAGGCGTCGATGCAGAAGATTGCGGCTAGGCCGTAGACATTGCGCTTCGACGGGCCAAGCGGGGTACGCGCAGCTTCGCCCTCGCTCGCCTGCTCCGGCAGATGCCGGTAAATCACGGCGGCGGCCAAGCCCAGCAGGCCGTAGAGTCCGAAAGCCCCCTCCACGAGGGTGAGTTGCGGCAAGTCGGTAAAGGCGCGGAGCGGGACCAGCAGGCCCACCGCGAGGGCGCCCAGGGCCATCGCCAGCGAGCCGGCAAGGCTGTAGCGGGCGAAAAGCTGGGTGCGCTGCGACGGCTGGCCGGCGTGGGCCAGCAGCGACTGCTCCAGAGGCAGGAACGGGCTCACGTCGCCGCCCGACGGATTGAGCGTGCCTACGAAGCCCACCACAACCAGCGGCCAGAAGGCGTGGGTCTGGGAAAACAGCACCCCGGTCAGAGCCATCAGGGCGCAGGCGGCGAACAACAGCCGCCTGGCCGGAACCCGATGGCCGAGCAGCCCCACCGCGAGCGTCAGAGCCGCCGACCCCAGGAGGGTCGCCGTGGTCAGAATTCCCACCTGGAAGACGCTGAAACCCAGGCTTGAGAGATAGACGGGCAGCAACAGGCCGGTGAAGCCGTCCCCGAACCCGCGCACGCCCCTCGCGGCGATCAGGGTGGCGGCAGGGCGCAAGGCCTCAGGGCCTGAGGGTGGTGATGTCGGTGGGCGGGCCGCCCGCGCGGACGGTCTTGTTGCGGCCGACCACCGCCCCGATCAGGATTGGCCGACGGCCGACGGCAGCCGGAAGCCACAGCTCCGTGGGCGCCCACCGGTCCTCATCGATCGCCACGTCCACCAGCTCGCGCGCCTCCATGCGACGAGTCTAGACCAGCCAGTCGATCAAGCCGAGCTTCGCCATCCAGGCCCACCCCATCTCCACCATCCGCCGCCGCTTCATCGGGAGGCGGCCACGACGTCGCGCCCAGTCCGCGCCTTTCCAGCGACCAGCAGGTCCAGCGACTGGGCGCATTCCTCAAGCGGGCTGCGCAAATTGTTGAAGGCGGTGTCGAGGGCGACCGTCAGACCCAGCACGTCGGCGCCGGATGCCGGACGACACCGACGATGAGCAGTAACAGCGCGGCCTTGCGCTGCAACAGGCTGGCCAATATGGCGAGGCGGCCGCGATCTATCTGCCGCGGGCCTCGGCCTGGGCGCGGCCTAGGGCCAGGACGCCTTCGATAAGGGCCTCGATGTCCTCAAGGCCCGTACGGTGATTGACGATGGCCGCGCGGATCGCCGTCTTGCCGGCCAGGGTCGTGGTCGAGGGCGCCACGCGTCCGGCCTCGTGCAGATCCGCCACGATCGCGCCGTTGTCGGCGCCGCGAAAGGCGAAGCAGACGATGTTCAGCGCCACCGGCGCCAGGAGCTCCAGCTCGGGGCTCGCCTCGACCCGCTCAGCCAGCGTCTGGGCCAGGTCGCAGGTTCGGCCGATCACCGCGCCCAGGGCGTCCAGGCCGTAGGTCTTGAGGCTGAACCAGACCTTCAGCGCCCGGAAGCCGCGCGACAGGTCCGGACCATAGTCGCAAGGCCAGAACTCGCCGCCCGCCAGGCCGCGCTCTGCATGCCGCAGGTAGGCGGCGTCGGAATAGGTGAAGGTGCGCTTGTGGGCGGCCGCATCGCGCACCAGCAGGAAGCCGGCGTCATAGGGAACCTGCCCCAGCTTGTGGAAGTCGAGCGCCAGGCTGTCGGCCCGCTCGATACCCGCCAGGCGCGGCGCCACCTGGGGCGAGATCACCCCCAGGGCCCCGAGCGCCCCGTCCACGTGGAAGGCGGCGCCTTCGCGTTGGGCGATGTCGGCCAGGCCGGCAAGATCGTCGATGGCGCCGACGTCAACGCTGCCGGCGGTGCCAACGATGAGGAAGGGTTGCAGGCCGGCGGCCCGGTCGGCGGCGATGGCGGCCTCCAGCGCGGGCAGGCTGATACGATGGGCCTCGTCGGTCTCGATCAGCCGCAGTCGGTCCCAGCCCAGGCCCGTCATGTCCATGGCGCGCACGATGCAGCTGTGCACGCCCTTCGAGGCGTAGGCGACCACGCGCACATCCCGGACGCCGGTATGGCGCACATCGGCGCCCAGCGCCCGGTCGCGGGCCACCAGCACCGCGCAGAGGTTGGCGGTCGAGGTGCCGGTCATGAACAGGCCGCTGGCGTCGGCGGGAAAGCCGAACAGCTCGGCCATCCAGGCGACCACCTGGCGCTCGACCTCGATCGGCATGTGGTCACGTCCGCCGAGGTTGGCGCTGAGGCCGCCGGCCAGCATCTCGGCCAGCATGCCCACCGCCGTCCCGCCGCCCTGCACCCAGCCCATGAAGCCGGGATGCCGGTTGCCGCTGCCATAGGGGGCCACGTCGGCCATGAACTGGGCGTGGGCGTCGGCCAGCGCGCCCGGAGCGCAGGGCAGTTCGGCGCGGTAGCGGCCGCGTTGCGCCGGCGTCGGCGCCTGCCACAGCGGCCGCTCGCCCAGGCTCGCGAGGTTGTCGAACATGTCGTTCAGCATCCGGTGGCCCTGGGCGCGCAGGTCCTCCCAGTCCTCCGGATCCAGGCTGAGGCCGTCGCGGTTCGATTGGCTCATGGGCGCTCCACGTCGAATCACGGCCTCTTAAGCCTCAGGACGCCGCGAGGACCCCTTATCCGCCGCCGCGTTCCTCCGGAAGCCCCGCGCCGGTCGATTTACTTGGGCGAGGCGCATGCCCATCCGCATAAGGGCTAATCCTGAATGTGCCCGAACTGCGCCTGCAGCGTCTTGAACACCTGCGGAATGTCCTTGTGCCTGAACGGCGCGAAGGTTGCCTTGGCGGCCTCCAGCCGGGCCTTCATCGCCTTGGCGACGTCCGGATTGCCGACGGCGACGCTGTAGTTCTCCGTCCGGTCGGCGCGGTGGTCGTAGAGTTCCTGATAGGGGAACAGCGACATCGGCAGCCGGTTGCCGCGGTAGTAGATGGCGTCCACGTACTTCCAGTCCTGGGTGCGGATCGCCACAGGAACCTCGTTGTCGAAGAGCACCAATTCCTCGTGCGGCGAGGCCGCGCCCCGGATGAGCACCTCTGAAATATCGCGGCCGTCCAGGGTCACGCCCTGGAGGGGCGGCAGGCCCGCCATGGCGCGGAACGTGGGCAGAAGGTCGATGCCCGAGATCATGGACTTCACCCGCCGCCCGGCAGGGATCCGCCCCGGCGCCCAGGCCACGAACGGAACGCGGTAGCCGCCGTCATACCCGCCGCCGCCCTTGCGTTCGCGCATGCCGCCTGGCGAGCCCTCGAACCAGGGTCCGTTGTCCGAGGTGAAGACCACGACGGTGTCGTTCTCCAGCTTGAGCGCCCGAAGTTTCGCCATGAGGCGCCCGACGATGGAATCGATCTCCGCCACCACCGCCCCGTAGGGTCCGGCGAAGGTGTCGGCCTTGAAGCCGGGATGCGGATATTCCGGCAGGTGCGGCGCCGACAGCGCCAGCTCCACGAAAAAGGGGCGATCGCGATTGGCCTCGATGAACCGCTCGGCGTGCTCATAGAACTGCTGCTGCAACTGGGGATAGTCGACCGGGAGCTTGGCGACCTCGTCCGACCCGGCGCGGCTCTCGAACAGCGACAAGGGCGCCATGTCGTGGCTGTAGGGAATCCCGAAAAACTGATCGAACCCGTGCTTGGTGGGAGGCCAGGCGGCGCCCAGGTGCCCTAGGTGCCATTTGCCGAACAGGGCCGTGGCGTAGGCCGGCTTGAGCGCCTTGCCGATGGTGACTTCCGACAGCGGCAGGCCCCGGTCGTCCTGCTGCATGATCACTTCGTAACCAAGGCCCGTGCGCACCGGATAGCGCCCGGTCAGAAGCCCGGCCCGGGAGGGACTGCAGAGATTGGCCGGGGCGTAGTAGTCGGTGGCGACCACGCCCTCGCGCGCCATGCGTTCCAGGTTCGGCGTCGGCAGGCCGCCCGGTCCGTAGATCGAGACGTCGCCGTAACCGAGGTCGTCGCAGAGCACGACGATAAAGTTCGGCTGGCGCCTGGCCGGCGCTGGGTCCGCCGCGTGCGCGACGGTCCCAGCCAACAGGGCGCTGGCGCCTGCGGCGGCCAACAAGTCTCTGCGGTGCATGCTCGCCTCCCCCGGGCCGTCCGGCTCCGCGGCCGACACCGCGAATGTCTACACCGTCACGGCATGCGGCGCACCCGCAGCACAGGCAGCAGGGCGCCCAGCGCCAGACTCAGCCCCACGACCATGCCCGCGGAATTTGCGAAACGGCGGGCGAGCGCCAACGGCGGGAGGCCTAGGGTTAGAAACCCCATGAACAGGTCGCCGGTGAGCAGCAGAGTCATCGCTCCCACGCCCACGGTCAGTCGGGGGGCGATCTGAGGCGGCACGCCAAAGGCCTGCACGGCCCAGCCGGCCGCCCATATCAGGATCAGCAGAGTCGCGGTCGCCTCGGAAAGCACCGCGAGCAGCGGGTCCGCTCCGGCCCCTATGAAGAAATTGCGGATGGGCGCCAGCAACCACCCGGTCATCAAGGCGACCACGAAATAGCTGAACATCGCTTCGAGAATCTGCGGTCCCGGGCTGCGGGCCCGCGTCCGCGCCAGAGCGTCGTTAATTCCCGGGACGGAGTCGGGAAGGGGGGTCATGCGGCAGCTCCTGCAGCGCGCGCTTGAGTAGACCCTTAGATTGCCGCAGCGCGCCGCCCGGGCCTTGAGCGAAGTCAATTGCCGCCTGCCGACGGCCCCTACGCATCAACGCGTAAGGGCGCGACCCAAATGTCCCGTCACCCAGGCGGGGCGTAGCCTCGGACCATCGATCAAGGAGTCTTCGATGTCCCTGAATTACACCCTCCCGGCCTCCCGAACGCCCGCCGCACCGACGGCCCTGACGTTGGCGTTCGACCGCCTGGGTACGCGGGTCCTGATTGAACGGGACGAAGAAGTCTACGCCCAGGACGATGAGGCCGATCGGCTTTACCGGGTCATCGCCGGGGTCATCCGCACCAGCCGCCTGACCGCCGACGGTCGCCGCCAGGTGGGCGACTTTTACTATGCGGGCGAGGTGTTCGGCCTGGAGCCGGGCCCCGACCACCGCTTCGCCGCCGAGGCGCTGACCGACTGCGAGATCCACGTCGTGCGCCGCAGCGCTGTGCGCGCCTTCGCCGGCGACGCCGAGGTTGATCAGGCGATCCTGGAGGCCACGCGGCTGGAGATGGAACGGCTGCAGGAGCACGTGATGCTGCTGGGCCGCAAGGGCGCCCGCGAACGCGTCGCCAGCTTTCTGATCGGCCTCGCCCAGCGCCAGGACGATGAACACGTGGACATGGCGATGAGCCGCCAGGACATGGCCGATTATCTCGGCCTGACGATTGAGACCGTCTCGCGAATGCTCACCCAGCTTCAGGGCGACGCCATCGTCGCCTTCCCATCAACGCGCCGGTTCCAGGTCCGCAAGTGGGGCGTCCTGGAAGCGCTTGCAGCCTAGACGCCGATCGCCCGCCTCACATTTCCGAGGAGCTCGCCATGAGCCTCGCCCAAGCCCGCTCAACCGCTGTCCAGCCCCTTCCCGGCGGAGCCCGCTACGCCACCCTGCTGGTGCACGCCGAACCCGGTCTGCAATCGTCGCAGCGGGTGGAGGTGGCGGGGCGCCTGGCGCGCGAGCTCGGCGCCCACCTGATCGGCGTCTGCGCCGAGACCCTATCGCCGTTCATGGTCAGCGATCCGGCCCTCGGCTACGTGTCGGATCAGAGGGTCGTGAAGCTCATGGAGGTCCTGGACCAGGATCTCGTCGCCGCCGAGACCGCCTTCGCGCGCGACGCCGGCGGAGCGGACATCCAATGCCGCCGTCTGCGGGACTTCCCAGCGAACGCGCTGGCGCGCACCGCGCGGGCTGCGGACCTGATCGTCGTCAGTCCGAAGACCGGGGCCCCCAGCGCCCTGGAGGCTGATCCCGGCGAGGTCATTATGCGCTCGGGCAAGCCCGTGCTCGTCGTGCCGCCGCACGCCCACCGCCTGCGACTCGACACCATCGTGGTGGCCTGGAAGGACACCCGCGAGGCCCGTCACGCCGTCGCTGCCGCCTTGCCGTTCCTGCTGCGGGCCGAGGAGGTCGTCGTCCTGTCAATCTGCGACGACAACCACGCCGAGGAATGCCTCGCGCAGGTCGAGGACGTCGTGGCCGGCCTGAAGCGCCAGGGCGTCAGGGCCAGCGCCAAGGTCAGGCCGTCCAAGGACGGGGTCATCAACGAACTGATGCGCACCTTAAGCGACGTCGACGCAGACCTGGTGGTCGCCGGCGCCTATGGCCACACCCGCCTCCAAGAGTTGGTGTTCGGCGGTGTCACCGAGCACTTCCTGCGCAAGCCCGCCTGCTTCGCTCTGATGGCGCATTGAGCGCACAAAAACGGCTCCGACCGGGAAGACCACGCCTCAGTTTGCGGCGCCCGGGTTATCCCGAATCATCGAGCAAAGGGCTTGCCGCGGCCGTCCGCGTCGCCGCCTTGCCAGAACCCGGTTCCGCGCCTACCGGTTGCGCCATGGGAATGCCAAGCACCCCGTCGTCCGTTGAACGCGGCGCCGGCGGCGGACTTACCCGCTACGGGGTGGCCGCCCTCGCGATCGCAGGCTGCGTGGTCGCGCGCCTGTTGCTGACTCCGGTCTTCCATGACCGCCCCAATTTCCTGATCTTCGCCCCCGGCCTGATCGTGGCCACCGCGGTCGGCGGCTTCGGTCCGGCGGTCCTGGCGACCATCGTGGGCCTGGGGTTCAACGCCGTCCTCGTCGGGCCGCGTCTGATGACCGACCCTCAGACTCTGGCGGCGGCCGGCATCTTTGCCGCGCTGGGGGTGGTGTATGGCCTGGCCGGGGGCCGCCAGCTGAACCGTTCACGCCGCGCCGCGAATGTCCTGGGCGACCTGGCCGAGCGCGAGGCCCACCTGAAGTCCATCCTGGCCACGGTTCCCCTGGCCATGGTCGTGATCGACGACCAGGGGACCATCCAGTCGTTCAGCAGCGCCGCCGAGCGCCAGTTCGGCTGGACTGCGGGCGAGGCCGTCGGCCGCAACGTCAACATGCTGATGCCCAGCCCCTATCGGGACGATCACGACGGTTACCTCGATCGCTACCGGCGGACCGGCGAACGCCGGATCATCGGCATCGGCCGGGTCGTGGTCGGCGAACGCAAGGACGGCTCGACCTTCCCTATGGAACTGTCGGTCGGCGAGATGATCTCGCAGGAGCACCGCTATTTCACCGGCTTCGTTCGCGACCTCACCGAGCGTCAGGAGAGCGAGCGGCGCCTGCAGGACGTGCAGGGCGAGTTGGTCCACGTCGGTCGCCTGACCGCGCTCGGTGAGATGGCCTCGGCGCTCGCCCACGAGCTCAATCAGCCATTGACGGCGGCCGCCAACTTCATGAAGGGCACGCTCGTGCTCCTTGATCGCGAACCGCTGGACAAGTCCCGTATGCGCGAAATGATCGGCCTCAGCGTCGAACAGGCGCTGCGCGGCGGCCAGATCATCCGCCGGCTGCGGGAATTCGTCTCCAAGGGCGAGGCCGAGCGGCGCATCGAGAACCTGCCCCAACTGCTGGAGGAGGCCGGCGCCCTGGCGATGATCGGCGCCAAGGAGCGGGGCGTTCACCTACGCTTCAAGATCTCGCCGAAGGTCGAGCTGGTGCTGGCCGACAAGGTGCAGGTCCAGCAGGTGGCGCTGAACCTGATCCGCAACGCCGTCGAGGCCATGGAAGGCTGCGAGCGGCGCGAACTGATCGTAGGGGCGAACCTCATGGAAGGCGATATGGTCGAAGTCTTCGTCAGCGACACAGGGCCTGGGATCAGCGACGAGGTCCTGGACCACCTGTTCCAGCCGTTCATCACGACCAAAGCCCAGGGCATGGGCGTCGGACTGTCGATTTCACGGACCATCATCGAAGCCCATGGCGGCCGCATCTGGGTCGATTCCAATCCGGCCGGCGGCGCCGTGTTCCGGTTCACCGTTCCCGCCGTTCTCCAGCGAGAGCTCGCCCAAGATGACTGAAAATCTTGTCCATGTGATCGACGACGACGATGCCGTTCGCAGGTCCCTGGGCTTCCTCTTGGAGATGGCCGACCTGCCTAACCGCACCTATGGCTCGCCGGTTGAGTTCCTGGCCCAGGCCGGCCCGAAGATGCAGGGCTGCATCGTCACCGATGTGCGCATGCCCGAGATGAACGGCCTGGAGCTGGTGACACGCCTGCGCGAGATCGGGGTCATGCTGCCGGTGATCGTCATCACCGGGCATGGCGACGTGTCCCTGGCGGTCGGGGCCCTGCGCGCCGGGGTGAAGGACTTCATCGAGAAGCCTTTCGACGACGACGTTTTGATCAAATCTGTGCGGGCCGCGCTGACGACCCAGGCGCTCGCCAGCGAAGAGGCCGCCGGACGCCAGCGCTTCGCAACGATTTTGCAGGCGCTCTCCGGCCGCGAGCGGGAGGTGTTGGAGGGCGTCGTCGCTGGCAAGCTCAACAAGACGATTGGTTTCGAACTGGGCATCAGCCCCCGAACGGTCGAGGTCTATCGCGCCAAGATGATGAGCAAGACCGGGGCTTCCAGCCTCTCCGAACTGGTCCGGATCGCCTTGCTCGCCGGCTTCTAGCAGCCTTGCGGTGAATCAAGGCGCGAGACCATGGCGCCCGTTAGTTTGGCGGCATGCCGCAAACACCCGCTCCCCCTCTGGTCGTGATCGCAGACGATGACGAGGCCGTTTGTCGGGCGCTTCAGTTCACCGTGGAGCTGGACGGGTACCGCGTGGTGACCTGCCGCTCCGCGGGGGCGTTGCTGGCGTTGGACCTTCCGAGCCGCGAAGCGTGCCTGGTAATCGACGAGCGTCTGCCGGACCTCTCCGGCCTGCGCGCCCTGGCGCAGCTGCGGCGGCGCGGGTGCCGGCTGCCGGCTGTTATCCTCACCAGCCATCCCAGCCGCCAGCTTCGCGCGGCGGCGGTCCAGGCGCGCGCGCCGATCCTTGAAAAGCCGCTGCTCGAGGACGGGCTGATTGACTGGATCCGCAGCGCGATCGCGCACTGACCTCAGTCGTTCGGCCTGCCCGCGCTTTTGACCTCGAACAAGGCGGCCCTCGCCGACGTGGCTCACCGTGCTTCGATCATCATCGGAGGACGTCATGGACAGATTGCACGGCAAGGTCGCCGCCATCACCGGCGCCGCCCTCGGCATCGGCCGGGCGTGCGCGATCCGCATGGCCGAGGCAGGGGCCTCGGTGGCGATCCTGGACATGCTCGTTGAGCCGGCCTGCGCCCTCGCCGACGAACTCACGGCGCGAGGCCTGAAGGCCAAGGCCTGGCGGCTGGACGTCAGCCGCGAGGATCAGGTCAGCGCCATTCTGGGCGAGGTCGTGGCTCACTTCGGCCGCCTCGATACACTGGTCAACAACGCCGGTGTCGCCGGCGCCAACAAGCCCACCGACCAGATTACCGAGGCGGAGTGGGACCAGGTCCAGGCGGTCAACGTCAAGGGCGTGTTCTTCTGCACCAAGCACGCCATCGCCCACCTGCGCGCGGCGGGCGGCGGATGCATCATAAACCTGTCGTCGATCTACGGCCTGGTCGGAGCGGCGGACTGCCCGCCCTATCACGCCTCCAAAGGCGCGGTGCGCCTGATGAGCAAGAACGACGCCCTCACCTACGCGCCCGACCGCATTCGCGTGAACTCGGTCCATCCGGGCTTCATCTGGACGCCGATGGTCGAGGGCTTCCTCCAGGGCCAGGGTGATCTGGCCGAGGGCCGCAAGGCGATCGACGCGCTCCACCCCCTGGGCCATGTGGGCGAGCCCGACGACATCGCCTGGGGTTGCGTCTACTTGGCATCCGACGAGGCCAAGTTCGTGACCGGCAGCGAGCTGGTCATCGACGGCGGTTACACGGCGCGCTGACCATGTTCGGCTTCAGCCTGACCGCATTCCTGCGCGCCCTGTTGCTCTGGCTGCTGTTTGTCCTCGCCGAGAGCGCCCAGGGTGCGCTGCGCCGCCTGCTCTTCCGCCCGGAAATCGAACTGGCCATGCGGCAGATCTCCGTCGCGCTCGGCGTGGCGGTGATCTTCGCCATCACCTGGCTCGCCTGGCGCTGGCTGCGGCTGCGCAGCGCCGGCGCGGCCCTAACCACGGGCGTGCTGTGGGTGGGCCTCACGGCGGTCTTCGAGATCGGGCTTGGGCGCCTGCTCGGCGCGTCGTGGGACATCCTGGCCGCGGACTACGATCCGCGCCATGGCGGGTTCATGGCCCTCGGCCTGCTGGCGATGGCGCTGATCCCGTGGGCGGTGTGGCGGATCAAGGCTCGCGACGCCCCTACTTGATCTTGATCAAGGCGGACGGCGAGCGATAGCTCCAGTCTAGGGTTCGGTTCTCGCGTGGTGCGCCGCCCCCCGGATGCACCAGCTGCGTGAGGCGGCGCCTCGGCACGGCATAGACCGCCGGCCGAGGCGTTTTGCAGTTTGGACCTGAGCGCGCCAGGGCGAAGCGGAAGCCTGCTCACCCCTCCGGTGCGCCCAAAACCTTCGGAGCCGGTTCCCCCTCATCCCGTGCGGGAAATTCCGCCTGAACCGGCACGAGTCGAGGGCGATGCATGAGGCAGGTTCGCGGGCCGCGCCGGCGGTTTGATTCACCTCAAGGCAGGCGGCGGGCGAAAGGTGTGCCGTATCGGCATGGCCGCTCGCGGATCCGTTCCGCCGGGCGATTGCGACAGGAGACTTACATGACCACGCTGGTGCAGGACGCCCCCGTCCGGAACCGCTTCAGGCCGGCGCAAGGCGCCTGGCGCAGCATTCTCACCCATGTCCAGCCGGAGACTGATGCGCAGCCGCGCCTGGCGGTGGCGGTGGACCTCGCCCGGAAGCTGGACGCAACCCTGATCGGGTTGGGCGCCGAGATGCTGCCCCCGCTCGGCGCCAGCGACCCGTACGGCATGCTGGGCGGCGAGTTCGTGTCGGCCATGCTGGATGTGATCCAGACCAACCTGGTCCACGCCCAGGCCGGGTTCCAGAAAGCCGCCGCCGGTGTGCGCGGCCAATGGATGTCGGTGCAGGACCTGCCCGAGCGCGCGATCAGCCGGCTGTCGCGCGGAGCCGACCTGATCGTCGCCGGCGGCTCGCCGCTGAAGGCGCACGACAGCTATCGCTGGTGCGATCCGGGCCAGCTGATCCTGAACAGCGGACGGCCCGTGCTGGTGGCGCCGCCTGCGGGGGGTACGCTGGGGGCCGAGGCCGTGGTCGTGGCCTGGAAGGACAGCCGCGAGGCGCGCCGCGCCCTCGCCGACGCCCTGCCGATTCTAAAGTGCGCCGAAGACGTGCTGCTGGTGGAAATCTGCGCCAAGGAGGATGTCGAGGACACCGCGCCGCACCACGCCTCCGTGCTCGAACATCTGGAGCGGCATGGGATCAAGGCCCGCAGCAAGATCGTTCCCGGTCATCCGACCGTCGCAGCGGACACCCTGCAGTTCCAGGCCAAGTCACTGGGCGCCGACCTGATCGTCTCCGGCGGCTATGGCCACAGCCGTTTGGGCGAATGGGTGATGGGCGGGGTCACCGCCGACCTGCTGGCCGACCCGCAGCGGTTCGTGTTGTTCAGCCACTAACCGGGTCGTCGTGAGGGGTTGATCCTTCTCAAGGCGGGATCGGCGCAGGCGGGCGAGGGTCGGCGGATGTCCGCCCACAATCTCGACGCCCTGTTTGCGCCACGCGCCATAGCGCTGATCGGGGCGAGCCACACGGCCGGCTCGGTCGGCGAGGTGGTGACCCGAAACCTGCTGCAGGGCGGATTCAAGGGGTCGATCGGACTGGTGAACCCGCACGCCGAAGCCCTGGACGGCGCCCCCTGCTATCCCGACATCGCCGCCCTGCCCGACGTCCCCGACCTGGCGGTCGTCGCCACCCCGGCCGAGACCGTGCCCGGGGTCATCGCCCAGCTCGGCGCCCGTGGCTGCCGCGCCGCTGTGGTGATCAGCGCTGGCCTCGAGGGCCCCGGCCGGCCGGC
>DASRRU010000026.1:0-8445 GCA_035656795.1 Phenylobacterium sp.
CTGACGCATCGGGGCTGCGTCACCAACCTGATGAACATGGCGTTCTCCGGCCAGGTGCAGGCGCTGGCCACCGCGCGCGCGACCGGCGTGGCCATCGACCCTGCCGCCCAGCCGCCCGTGCCCGCGGTCCTGATCACCACGCCACTCTTCCATGTCACCGCCAACAACTGCGCCGCCTACGTCACCACCGCCGCCGGCGGGAAGATGGTGCTGATGTACCGCTGGGACGCGACCACGGCGCTGGAGCTGATCCAGCGCGAGAAGATTTCCAGTGTCAGCGGCGTGCCGGTGATGTCCCGCGAGCTGGTCACCCACCCGGACTTCGGCAAGTACGACACCTCCAGCCTGCTGACAGTCGGCGGCGGCGGGGCGCAGCTGCAGCCGGACCTGGTGGCCAAGATCGACTCGACCGTCGCCACGGCTCGGCCGAACACCGGCTACGGCATGACGGAGACCTGCGGCATCATCACCGCGGTGGCCGGTGATTTCTTCGTAGACAAGCCGGCGAGCTGCGGCCGCGCCATGCCCAGCTTCGAGGTCAGAATCGTCGGCGATGACGGCGCGCCGGTCGGTCCCGGCCAGCCGGGGGAGCTCTGGGTGAAGGGTGCGGCGGTGATCAAGGGCTACATCAACCGCCCGGAGGCCACCGCCGAATCCATCACGGACGGCTGGCTGCACACTGGCGATGTTGCCTATGTCGACGACGACGGCTTCATCTTCCTGGTGGACCGCAAGAAAGACATGGTCCTGCGCGGCGGCGAGAACATCTACTGCGCCGAGGTCGAGGCTGTGATCCACCAACACGCCGGCGTCGCCGAATGCAGCGTCTTCGGCGTGGCCGACGACCGGTTGGGCGAGGAGGTGGGCGCGGCCGTCGTCATGCGGCCGGGGCAGGAAATCGGCGCCGGCCAATTGCGCGAGCACTGCGCGGCCCTGATGGCCCGCCACAAGATCCCCCGCTACATCTGGATCCTCGATGCGCCACTCCCGCGTAATGCGAGCGGCAAGTTTCTCAAGCGCGAGCTGCGCGAGGGCCTGAAGCCCGTCGAGGCGCAGTGATCCGACCCCTGCCGCAGGGGGCGCTTTGAAAAACTGCAGTTATTCATAGGCCACGCCTCCGGGAAACGTGAGGCGATGGGGGCTTGACGTCGTCAAGACGATAACGGATGCGTCCAGCAGGGGAGCTTCGACCGGAGACCACACATGACGGGTTTGCACTGGAGCGCGATTGAAGGCGCAGAATTGGTCCGGGAGCCCTTCGACCACGTAGCCCTTCCCCAGGTGCTCGACCCCGAAGCCGCCGCCGCAATCCCGGGTGAGTTTCCCGCCATCCACAGCGCGGGCTCGTTCTCGCTGTCCGATGCCCCGCCAGGCCCAGCGCTCAGCGCCGTGATCGACGATCTGATGTCGGACAGGTTCCGGACGCAGATGGCTCGCATATTCCAGGTGGACCTGCAGGGCCGCCCGGGGGTGGTGACGCTTCGTGGCCACTGTTCGGCGCGCGACGGGCGCATCCACACGGATTCCAAGTCGAAGGTGATTTCGCTGCTGATCTACCTGAACGAAGGTTGGTCGAGTCCCGAGGGGCAACTGCGGTTGATGAGCCGGGAGGACGGCTTCGCCACGGCTCCCGTGGAGATTCCCGCGTCATTGGGGTCGATGGTGGCTTTCCGCCGGACCGACAATTCCTGGCACGGCCACGCGCCGTTCGTCGGCCCGCGTCGCGCCCTCCAGTTCAACTACGTGGAATCGGGTCGCGTCTCGGTCGTTGGGCAAGTCCGGCACCGCTTGTCGGCCCTCACCAAGCAACTCGTGGCCTAGGCGGGGTGAACGGCGCTGGCCGGCCCCCGGGCGACCTGCGCGTCTGGCATCTGACCACAGGCGAGACCGGGACCCGTCAGCAGGCCCGCGGCCTGGCGAGCGCGCTGGCCCCGGACGCCGAGGAGCGCGTGGTCCGGGTCAACCGCGTCTGGGCCCTGGGGCCCGCGGCCCTGGTCGGGCTTTCGCCACCCTCGGTCACCGCCGTCTCCGGCCAATTGCAGCCGCCATGGCCTGACGTCCTGGTCACCTGCGGCCGCCGTAGCGCGCTCGTGGCGATGGCGATCCGGCGGCGCAACCCGCGGCCGATGATCTGCGTCCACATCCAGCCCCCGACCCATCCGGAGGCCTTCGACCTGGTGGTCGCCATGCCCCATGACGGCCTGCGGGGCGCCAACGTCCTGTCGGTCGACACCACCCTGCACGCCATCCGTCCAGAGGACCTCGCGGCGGCGGCGACGCGCGGCGATCCGCGTTTCGCTCCCCTGCCGCGGCCCTGGACCGGTGTGCTGCTTGGCGGATCCACCTATCGCAAGGGATTTACCCACGACGACGCCCAGCGCCTGGCCGACCAACTCGACGGATTGCGCCGCGAGGTCGGCGGGTCGCTCCTGGTCACCCCGTCCCGGCGGACGCCGGACGCCGTGACCGCGGCGCTCAGCGCACGCTACCTGGGTGACCCGACGGTGCGCATCTGGGACGGTGAACCGCCGAACCCCTACCTGGCGATCCTGGCGCTCGCCGACCGGCTGGTGGTCACCAGTGACAGCGTCTCGATGATCTCCGAGGCGCTCGCAACCACCGCGCCAGTCGCGATCTTCACCCTGCCGATGGGGCGCCGCCACGGGCGTTTCATCGAGACCCTGGTGGACAAGAAGCTGGTGACAATCCTGGGCGAGGGTATTCCCAGCGGCCCGCGCCCTGCCGTCGACGCCATGCCCGTGGCGGCCGCTGCAGTGCGCCGCCTCCTGGCCCACGACCTCTGAGGCCGCCGCGCCATGGGCGCGCCATCAGCCTCCGAACACCGTCCGCCCGTCCACCACTGTGCGCAGCACCTTGCCCTGCAGCCGGCGTCCGTCGAACGGCGAGTTTTTCGACTTCGAGACCAGCTTGTCGGCGTCGATGATCAGCGGTGCGTTGAGATCGCAGAGCACGAGGTCGGCTGGCGCACCCTTGGCCAGGCGCCCGGATGACAGGCCCAGGAGGTCGGCGGGCGTGCTGGTCACTGCGCGGATCAGATCGATCAGCGGGATGCGGCCCTCATGGTGAAAGGTCAGAAGGGCCGGCAGCAGGGTCTGCAGGCCCACCGCGCCCGGCGCGGCTTCGTCATAGGGCAGACGCTTGTCCTCGGCCGGTGCGGGCGCGTGGGCGGAGACCACCACCGAGATCAGGCCCGAGGCCACCGCCTCGATCACCGCCTGGCGGTCGTCTTCGCTGCGCAGCGGCGGATCGACCTTGCAAAAGGTCCGGTAGTCTCCGATGTCGATCTCGTTGAACGACAGGTGGTTGATCGATGTCGTGGCGGTGACCGGCAGGCCACGGTCGCGGGCGCGGCGGAAGCTTTCGATGGCGTCGGCCGTGGTCAGTTGATCGACCAGGAACGGAGCGCCTGTCAGTTCCACCAGCGCGAGGTCGCGCTCCAGCATGATCTTCTCGGCGATGGCGGGCACGCTGGGCAGGCCCATGCGCGAGGCGAACTCCCCCTCGCTGGCCGCCGCCCCGGCCGACAGCCACGGATCGGCTGGGCGGTGGGCCACCAGGACCCCAAACGCCTTGGCGTAGGCCAACACCCGCCGCAGGACCTTCGAGTCTTCAATCGGGCGGTCGGCGTCGGTGATGTAGACGCAGCCCGCCTCGGCCATCAGTCCGATTTCGGCCATTCGTTGGCCCTGCGCGCCCTTGGTCGCCGCACCGGCCGGGTAGACCTTCACAAGTTCGATGTCGCGGGCGCGGCGCAGGATGAAATCCACCACCGACGGCTCATCGATCGTCGGATGGGTGTCCGGCTGCACGACGATGGAGGTGACCCCGCCCGCCGCCGCCGCGAGGGCCGCAGACTTCAGGGTCTCCTTGGTTTCGGTCCCGGGCTCGCCGGTCTTGACGCGGATGTCCACCAGACCGGGCAGGAGCAGGGCCCCGTTCCCGTCGATGACCTCGACATCCTTGGACAGCGCCCCAAGGTCCGGGCCCTTGACCACGTCGGCGATCACGCCTTCGGTGACGATCAGGCCGCCGGGCCCGTCATAGCCGCTGGCTGGGTCCACCAGGCGGACGTTTGCGAAGGCGATGGGCCGAGAACTCATCGGTCGTTCTCGAGCCGCGCGGCCAGCGAGGTCAGCACAGCCATGCGCGCGGCCACGCCCATTTCCACCTGGTCCTGGATCAGGCTGACGGACAGATCGTCGGCCACGTCGCTATCGATCTCGACGCCGCGGTTCATCGGCCCGGGGTGCATCACGCGGACATTCGGCGAAGCGAAGGCCAGCTTCTCGCGGTCCAGGCCGAAGAAGCGGAAATACTCGCGCTGCGAGGGCGCCATGACGCCGTCCATGCGCTCCAGCTGCAGGCGCAGCATCATCACCACATCGCAGCCGGCGACGCCCTCGCGCATGTCGTGGAAGATCGCGACGTTCCAACGCTCGGCCTGCGGCGGCATCAACGTCGGCGGACCCACCAGCCGCACCTCCGCCCCCAGCATCTGCAGCAGCGCCACGTTGGAACGGGCCACGCGGCTGTGGGCCACGTCCCCGCAGATCGCCACCTTCAGGCCCGCGATCCGGCCGAAGGCGCGGCGCATGGACAGGGCGTCCAGCAGCGCCTGGGTGGGGTGCTCATGCTGGCCGTCGCCGGCGTTGATCACCGAGCAGCTGACCTTCTGCGACAACAGGCTGGCGGCCCCGGAGGAGGAGTGGCGCACCACCAGCAGGTCCGGCTGCATGGCGTTCAGCGTCACCGCGGTGTCGATCAGGGTTTCTCCCTTGGAGATCGATGACGACCGGGGGCTCATGTTGACGACATCCGCCCCCAGCCGCTTGCCCGCCAGCTCGAAGGAGCTCTGGGTGCGGGTCGAGTTCTCGAAGAACAGGTTCATCAGCGTCCTGCCCTTGAGCAGGTCGAGCTTCTTCGATGTCTGGCGGTTCAGGCTGACGAATCCGTCAGCGAGGTCGAGGAGGTTGGCCACCTCCACCTCGTTCAGATCCATTGATGACAGGAAATGACGCTTCGGGAACGAGAAGGTCCGTTGCAGGACTTCGTTCAGACCAGGCGGCGTCGTGTTCATTAAAGTGGCGTCTTAGGGGGCTTTGAGCGGGGAGGGAAGCGGCCTCCGATCATATCGGCCCCTTATCCAACGCTTATGCGGCGCGAGGTCTTCGGTATCGAACCTTGATGCCGTTCGGCGCGATGCTCCCTGGGTCATGCAAGGCGGCGTCGGCCGTCCGCTGTACGGAGCCCCGTGTCCATGCCCACCCACCGAAGCGGCGCGCCCTCTGCGCCGCATCCCTTCGAGTTGCTGCTGAACGACGCCGGCGTCAGCCGCGCGAGTCGCATCCAGGTAACCGGCGTCAGCGCCTTCGCCACCCTGCTGTGGCTGCTGAGGCGCGGATATGACGATGTGACCGTCGTGCGAGGCCAATGTTGCAGCGCCGCCGGGCCTGCCGATGTGCTGATCGTCGCCCAGACCTGCGACGCCGACGAGTTGCAGGCGCTGCTGCGGCACGGACCGCATGTCGCGCCCGGCGGCCTGCTCATCGTCCAGACGCTGCATGGCTCCGCGCCCTTCGAGGTGTTCGGGGGTGAAGCGCTGGTTCCGGGGGGGCTAGCTCTGGAGCGCCGAATTCTGGGCGCGCACAGGGATATCAACGTCGCCCGGCGTGGCGAAGTCCTCGCCAGGGCCGCCTGACGTGAACCTGGCCGGCAGCTTCCCGAGGGGCGCCCCCGTGCCAGGCCCTGACGTTCCCGTCCAAGAGCACCCCGGGCCCGGCGAGGCGCGCGATGGACAGGACTGATGGTCGCCGCCCCTCGCAGGTCGACCGTTTCCTGGTGCGTGCGGCGCACGGTGTGTGGCTCATGTCGCGCGGCGACCAGGATCTGGAGAGCTTTCCCGACAGCGCCAGGGCGGTGGCGGCCGCCTGTAAGGCGGCGCGGCGGGTGGCGACCGGCGGGCGCGTGGGACTAGTGGTGGCGGAGACGACGCCTCGAGAGCTGCATTGCTACATGCCGCGCGAGGGAAGGGCGCAGGCGTCCGCGCCGGACTATCTGGGACTCATATCACCCGGCATATAGGCGCGGCGCGGCCACGTGGCCCGCCTTTGAAACCGCGCCGAGGGATGCTCTCGTGACCGTCAGCCTGTTCACTTTCGTCGACCTCTTTTCGCGCCAGCTCGCCACGCTGGATCACCTGCTGGCCAAGGGCGCCGAACACGCAAAGGCTATCGGGACATCCGAGGCCGAAATGCTCGACTGGCGGCTGATCGAGGACATGCAGCCCCTGCGCTTCCAGGCCATGGTGGTGTGCAATTTCTCCCGCCAGTGGCCGGCGCGAGCCGTCGGCCTGCCGGTCCCCGAGGCCATCGCCGACACCCTCGACCTGGCGGCCTTCAAGGCCGCGATCGCCGAGGCCAAGGCCTATCTGGGCGCGCTCACGCCGGAACAGTTCGCCGGCCGCGACGACGTTCCGCTGACCGTCCAGATCGGCACGGGCATGGAGCCGACCCTGCCTGCCAGCCAGTGGCTGACGGTCTTCGGGACCACCAACATCTATTTCCACCTGTCGACGGCCTACGGGATCCTGCGCGCCAAGGGCGTCCAGATCGGCAAGATCGACCTCTTCGCCGGCGGCCTCTAAGCGTTTCGCAGGCGGTCCAGCGCGCCCTGCAGAATCCAACCCGCGGCCGCCTTGTCGACGACCTCGGCGCGGCGGGCGCGGTTCATGTCGGCTTCGTCGATCAGCATCCGGTTGATCGCCATGGAGCTCATCCGCTCGTCCCAGAACGCGATGGGAAGGTCCCTGAGGCGCAGGATGTTGCGCGCGAACGCCCGGCTGGACTGGCAGCGCGGGCCTTCCGAGCCGTCCATGTTCACCGGCAAGCCGATGACAATGCCGGCCGCGCCGCGGCTTTCCATCAGCTTGAAAAGCGCCTTGGCGTCATCGGTGAACTTCACCTTGCGGATAAGCTCCAGGGGGCTGGCCACCGTGCGCGTGGCGTCGGAGACCGCGACCCCGATGGTCTTTTCCCCCAGGTCGAGGCCCGCCAGCGGCGCGTAAGGGCCCAGCAGGGCAGGGAGATCAAGCAGGTCGACAACGGCCATGGCTATTCCCTTAGCCTGTCATCCCGGTTTTCGCGTAGCGAAAGACCGGGACCCATGCACACCAACGCCGCCAGTTGGATGAAGCGGCGCCGCCGCGCCCTGTGCTGCGACCATGGCGTCTATGGGTCCCGGACAGGCCGCTGGCGCAGCTTTCCGGGATGACACTCGGGGGTGTCCCTTGCAAAGACGGGTCACACCCGGCTAACCCACGGCCTCAAGTACATGGAGGGCCCGATGGCCATCGACGTGGCGACCGTGCGCAAGGTCGCGAGGCTCGCGAGGATCGCCGAGCCGGAAGAGAAGCTGGAGGGCCTGGCCAAGGAGCTCAACGGCATCCTGGCCTGGATCGAGCAGTTGAACGAGGTCGACACCGACGGCGTCGAGCCGATGACCTCGGCCGTGCATGTGCCCCTGCCGATGCGCGCCGACGTGGTCACCGAGGGGGGCGACCTGGAGGTCGTACTGTCCAACGCCCCCAAGCGCGCCGGCAATTTCTACGTCGTGCCCAAGGTGGTTGAATAGATGTCCGACCTCACCTCGCTAACCCTGAAGGCCGCGCTCGACGGCCTGAGCGACAAGTCCTTTTCCTCGGTGGAGATCACCCAGGCGCACATGGAGGCGATCGAGGCCGCCCGCGCGCTCAACGCCTTTGTCCTGGAGACCCCGGAACAGGCGATCGACATGGCCAGGGCCTCGGACGCCCGCCGCGCGTCGGGCAATGCGGGGCCGCTGGACGGCGCGCCGCTAGGGATCAAGGACCTGTTCTGCACCAAGGGGGTGCGCTCGACCGCCGGCTCAAAGATCATCGGCGAGTTCGTCCCGACCTACGAAAGCACCGTCACCTCGAACCTGTGGCGCGACGGGGCGGTGATGCTGGGAAAGCTGAACCTGGACGAGTTCGCCATGGGGTCGTCCAACGAGACCTCGGCCTGGGGCCCGGTGGTCAATCCGTGGCGGGCCAATGGCGGCAACGCCAAGCTCACACCCGGCGGCTCCTCCGGCGGGTCGGCCGCGGCGGTGGCGGCGCAGCTCTGCCTGGGGGCTACGGCCACCGACACCGGCGGATCGATCCGCCAGCCGGCGTCGTTCACGGGCACGGTCGGCATCAAGCCCACCTACGGACGCTGCTCGCGCTGGGGGATCGTGGCCTTCGCCTCGTCGCTCGACCAGGCCGGGCCGATGGCCCGCACGGTGGAGGACGCCGCGATCCTGCTCACCTCCATGGCCGGCCACGACCCGCGCGATTCCACCAGCCTGCCGGTAGAGACGCCGGACTTCGCGTCCTTCGTCGGCAAGTCGGTCAAGGGCCTGCGGATC
>DASRRU010000027.1:0-15483 GCA_035656795.1 Phenylobacterium sp.
CCGGCAGGACCGTGGAATTGGACAGGTCGACCACCTCGGCGCCCTGCGGGGCGGTGAAACCGGGCTGAACCGCGGTGATCCGGTCGTCGTGGACCAGGATTGTGACCTGGTTCTGAGGGGCCTTGCCGGTGCCGTCGATCAGCCGGCCGGCGTGGATCGCCAGGTCCCTGGCCGCCGCCGCGGAGCCTACAAGCGCCAAGACGGCCGCAAAACCCGCCGCAGCCATCATCCTGTTGCGAAACGTCATCACGATATCCCCCGAATCGACGCGCTAGGTGAGGGCGCCCGGGGAATCGACGCAAGGGGCCCAAGCTTGGGGGAATTGCGTCCCGGGGCGTCTTCATGCTTTCCTTAGGGGGTCCCTGGCAGAGTCGAGGGGCGTTATGCGTACGGACGCGAGCGGGGAGCGCCCCTTGCGCCCGCGCTTTCCCGTTCATAAATGGGCGTTTCCGTTGTTGACGGACCCGCAACGATCCCTATAACGGAGCGCTTCCGCGAAAGAGCGCGAAGGACGAACCGGCTTGACCTTCGGGGCGAGGGGCCGGGGCGCCGTTCGCGCTTCTCTTGCGTGACCAGGAGAGATCGAAACGTGGCCCGTATTGCTGGCGTCAACATTCCGACTAACAAGCGCGTGGTGATCGCGCTTCAGTACATCCATGGGATCGGCCCCGCGAAGGCTCGCGAGATCGTCTCCAAGGTGGGCATTGAGGACGCGCGACGCGTCAATCAGCTCACCGACCAGGAAGTGCTGCAGATTCGTGAGACCATCGACCGCGACTTCACCGTCGAGGGCGACCTGCGCCGCGAGACCGCGGTGAACATCAAGCGCCTGATGGACCTGGCCTGCTATCGCGGCCTCCGTCACCGTAAGGGCCTGCCGGTCCGCGGTCAGCGCACTCACACCAACGCACGCACCCGCAAGGGTCCTGCCAAGCCGATCGCCGGCAAGAAGAAGTAAGAGAGCTTATCTCCGATGGCCAAGGAACCGGGTCGCGTCAAACGCCGCGAACGCAAGAACATCACATCGGGCGTGGCGCATGTGAATGCCTCGTTCAACAATACCATGATCACCATCACCGACGCTCAGGGGAACACCATCTCCTGGTCCAGCGCCGGCATGATGGGGTTCAAGGGGTCGCGTAAGTCGACGCCCTACGCCGCCCAGATGGCGGCCGAGGACGCGGGCCGGAAGGCTGCCGAGCACGGCGTGAAGACCCTGGAGGTCAACGTTTCAGGCCCCGGATCGGGCCGTGAGTCGGCGCTGCGGGCTCTGCAAGCCGTCGGCATGACCATCACCACCATCCGTGACGTGACGCCCATTCCGCATAACGGCTGTCGGCCGCCCAAGCGTCGGCGCGTCTAGAGTACCACGTACCCAATTCCCTGCGCCGGACCGCGTTGGCGGCCGGCGATCCTGCGTTTTCAAGGGACACCTAATCCGTGATCGAAAGAAACTGGAACGAGCTTATCCGTCCCGAGAAGCCGCAAATCGAGACCGGCGCCGACGCGAACCGTAAGGCGCGTCTGGTGGCCGAGCCCCTCGAGCGCGGGTTCGGCGTGACGCTCGGCAACAGCCTGCGCCGCGTGCTTCTCTCAAGCCTGCAAGGCGCGGCCGTAACCGCGGTGCAGATCGACGGTGTCGTGCACGAGTTCTCCTCGCTTGAGGGCGTGCGCGAGGACGTCGTCGACATTGTACTGAACATCAAGCAACTGGCCGTGCGCATGCACGCCGAAGGCCCCAAGCGCATGACGCTGCGCGCGACCGGCCCGGGCGTTGTGACCGCCAGCCAGATCGAGGCGCCCTCGGACATCGAGATCCTCAATGGCGACCACGTGCTCTGCACCCTGGACGATGGCGCCCAGGTGCGCATGGAGTTCACGGTCCAGACCGGCAAGGGCTACGTCCCGGCCGAGATGAACCGTCCGGAAGACGCCCCGATCGGCCTGATCGCCGTCGACGCCCTCTATTCCCCGGTCAAGCGCGTCGCCTATCGCGTCGAGCCGACCCGCCAGGGCCAGAGCCTCGACTACGACAAGCTGATCATGGAAGTGGAGACCAACGGCGCGGTCACCCCGGTGGACGCCGTGGCCTACGCCGCGCGCATCCTGCAGGACCAGCTGCAGATCTTCATCACCTTCGAAGAGCCGAAGAAGAAGGTCGAAGGCGAGGCCAAGCCGGAACTGCCGTTCAACCCGGCGCTGCTGAAGAAGGTCGACGAGCTGGAACTTTCGGTCCGCTCGGCCAACTGCCTGAAGAACGACAACATCGTCTACATCGGCGACCTGATCCAGAAGACCGAAGCCGAGATGCTCCGGACCCCGAACTTCGGCCGCAAGTCCTTGAACGAAATCAAGGAAGTGCTCGCCGGCATGGGGCTGCACCTCGGGATGGACGTGCCGAACTGGCCGCCCGAGAACATCGAAGAGCTGGCCAAGAAGTTCGAAGACCAGATGTAAGAAGCATCCGCGCCGACTCCGGGGCCGTCCCTAGTCTTTAGGAAGGGGGGTGGCCTGGGCCCGACGAAGCCGCGACAGCGGTGGAGGGCTCCGGCGCTTCGCAGTGACCCAGGCGGGAGCAGGCTGGGATTTGATTAGGTCGGACGTAGTCCCTTTGGATGCGTCCCGGTGGGCCAGGCGGCCCAGGAGAGATCGAGATGCGTCACGGTTCCGCGCACCGCAAACTGGGGCGGACGTCCGCCCACCGGACGGCCATGTTCGCCAATATGGCGGCCAGCCTGATCAAGCACGAGCAGATCGTGACCACGCTGCCGAAGGCCAAGGAGCTTCGCCCCTTCGTCGAGAAGCTGGTGACGCTCGGCAAGCGCGGCGACCTGCATGCGCGCCGCCAGGCGATCAGCGCCGTGCGCGACGTCGAGCAGGTCGGCAAGCTGTTCGCCGTGCTGGGCCCGCGTTACGCGGAGCGCCAGGGCGGCTACATTCGCGTGCTGAAGGCGGGCTTCCGCCACGGCGACAACGCGGCCATGGCGGTCATCGAGTTCGTCGACCGCGATCCGTCCGAAAAGGGCAAGGACAGCGGTCCGGTCGCCGAGAGCTACGGCGAGTAAATCGACCCCCCCAGCCTGATTTCGAAGACCCCGGAGCGACCCTCCGGGGTTTTTGTTGCGCGGTTGTCCTCGAACTGACTGCGTGAGCCGCTAAGCTGCGGCATGATCCGACTCCCGCGCCTGCTGCTCGTCGCCGCCGCAACCATTCTGAGCGTCTTCGCCCAGCCGGCGTTGGCCCAGGCGCCCAAGCCTGCGGCCTTGACCATCCTGGTCTCAATCGACGGGTTCCGCGCCGACTACCTCCAGCGGGGCAAGACCCCGGCGCTGGCCGCCATGGCCGCCGACGGGGTGCGCGCCACGGCCATGCGGCCCTCGTTCCCCAGCATCACCTTCCCGAACCACTATACCCTGGTGACCGGGCTCCGGCCGGACCGGCACGGCATCGTCGACAACAGCATGGAAGATGCCGCCCGCCCAGGTGTGGTCTTCAAGCTCAACCGGCCTGACATCGTCCACGATCCGATCTGGTGGGACCAGGCCGAGCCTCTGTGGGTCACCGCCGAGAAGCAGGGTGTGAGGACTGCGACCATGTTCTGGCCTGGGTCCGATGCGCCGATCCGGGGCGTCCAGCCGCACGACTGGCGGTTGTTCGACAAGACCGTCCCGAGTCCGGCCCGCGTGGAGCAGGTGCTGACCTGGCTCGACCGCCCGGCGGCCGAACGACCGAGGTTCGTCACCCTCTACTTCAATGCGGTGGACAGCGCAGGCCACGCCGGCGGCCCGGATTCCGACGCGGTGGACAAAGCCCTCGTGGAGACAGACGCGGCCCTGGGCCAGCTGCTGCGCGGCCTGGAGAAGCGGGGCCTGCTGGAAACCACCAACCTTGTCATCGTCGCCGACCACGGCATGGCCGCGACCTCGGGCGAGCGAGAAGTCTACCTCGCCGACCTCGTGCCCGCAGCGGATTTCCACGCCGTCTCGCTGGGCGCCATGGCGGGCGTTCGCGCCGAACCTGGCCACGAGGACGAAGTCGCTGCGGCCCTGCTCAAGCCCCATGATCACATGACGTGCTGGAAGAAGGCCGAGGTGCCGGAACGCTTTCACTATGGCCACAACCCACGCGTGCCGCCCTTCGTCTGCCTGGCGGAGGTCGGTTGGGTGATCGGGGCCGGCCACGATGGTTATCCAGCGCCGAAGGGCGAGCACGGCTACGACCCTGCCGATCCGCAAATGGCGGCCCTGTTCGTGGCCCACGGCCCGGCCTTCAGGCACGGCGCGGTGCAGGCGGCGTTCGACAATGTCGACATCTACCCCCTTTTGGCGGCCCTGATCGGGGTAAAGCCGCAACCCAACGACGGGACTCTGGCCGACCTGGCGGCGGCGCTGGCGAACTGACCCGTTCGGGCGCAGGCTGCCGGAATGGACGCCGAAGCCCAGATTGAAAGCTTCATCGCCAAGTTCTCGGATGGGGTGGCGGCAGACATCCGCGCGGCGCGGGCCGAGATGCGCCGCCGCCTGCCGGGCGCGGTAGAGATGGTCTACGACAACTTCAACGCCCTCGCGATCGGCTACGGCGCGACCGACAAGCTGGCCGATGTCGTGTTCTCCATCGCCTGCTTCCCTCGGTGGATCCGCCTGTTCTTTTACCGTGGCGCAGCCCTGGACGATCCCGACGGCCTGCTGGACGGCGAGGGCGCTCAGGTGCGCAGCCTCAAGCTCCCCAACCTGGGCGTGCTGGATGAGCCTGGGGTGAAGGCGCTGATGGTGCAGGCGCTGGCCAACGCCACCCCGATCGACGCCTCGGCGCCCTCCCGCAGCATTGTGAAGTCGGTTTCCCCAAGACAGCGCCCGCGCCGGCCCGCTTGACGAGTTAATTGCAATATGTGTTAAATATTGCGGATATAGGAAAGGACGTGGCCGTGACCGATGTCCCTACATTCAAGCCGACCGCCTTCTATCGCGACCCGCTGGCCGCGCTGAAGTGGCTGGAAGCGGCATTTGGCTTCGAAACCACGACCCTGGTGACAGAACCTTCAGGCCGGGTCGGCTACTCGGAAATGAGCTTTCTGGGGGGTGCGGTCAGCATCAATCCGGAATTCGCGAGCGAGATCATCGGCGATGCGCGGATGGTAAGCCCGCTGGAGATCGAGGGGCGGGGGACACAGTTCATCCGGGTGCACCTGGCCGAGGGCCTCGACGAACATTGCGAACGCGCGAGGGCGGCCGGCGCCCGCATCACCGACGAGCCGTCCGACCAATTCTACGGTGAACGCACCTATCGGGCGATGGACCTGGAAGGCCACATCTGGAATTTCGCCCAGCCCGCGGGGCCGCGCACCATCGCGGAGATGGAGGAGGCGAGCGGCCTGAAGCTTTCCACTTCGCTGAAGGCGGCGGGCCATGGCTGACGGACGTCCGCAGCTGTCGTCGGCGGTCTGCTACACGGATCCGAAAGCCGCGCTCAAGTGGCTGGCACAGGCGTTCGGCTTCGAAGTCTCGATGCTGATCGAGGACGAGGCCGGCAACCTGGCCCATTCGGAGATGCGCTTCGGCGACGCCGTGGTGATGATCGGCAACGCGTGGAGCGCCGACCACAGGGCGCCTAAGTCGATCGGCGGCAAGAACACACAGACCGTGCACATCCAGATCGCGACCGATATCGACGCCCATTGCGCGCGCGCGCGGGCGGCCGGCGCGGAGATCATGGTCGAGCCGGCGACCCAGTTCTACGGGGATCGCACCTATCGCTGCCGCGATCCCGAGGGTCACATCTGGACGGTCGCCCAGACCGTTGAGACGGTCACCCGCGAGGCTGCGGAGGCGAAGAGCGGCCTGAAGATCACGGGCTGGGTGTGAGCGCGCCGGCCGTCGCGGAGGTGGACCGCACGCTGGCGGCCCTGGCCGACCCGCACCGTCGGCGCGTGGTGGACCTGCTGAGCCGGGGCCCGCGCGCGGCGGGCGACCTGGCGCGTGAACTCGAACTCACGGCGCCGGCCATGAGCCGCCATCTGCGCACGCTGCGGCAAAGCGGGCTGGTGGAGGAATCCCACCCGACCTTCGATGCGCGCGTGCGCATCTATGCCCTGAGGCCCGAACCCATGGTGCATCTGCTGCGTTGGCTGGAAGACGCCGAACGGCTCTGGAGCGAGCAACTCGCCGCCTTCAAGGCCCACCTCGAGAAAGACCGGTGACCTCCAAGGTCTATGTGGCGCTGCGGGTAAAGGCCTCGCCCCAACGGGCGTTCCAGACTTTCGTGGGCGAGATAAGCGCCTGGTGGCGGCCAAGCCCGCTGTTCCAGACGACGCCGCGGCCAGGGGTCGTGGCGTTTGATTTTGAAGGTGGCGAACCCGGCGTGGGCGGGCGGCTGATCGAAACGCGGGCCGGCGGTAAGGCCTTCGAGATCGGCCGGATCAGAATCTGGGAGCCGCCTCACAGGCTGGCCTTCTCCTGGCGGCAGGCCAACTTCCCGCCCGATCTGTACACGGAAGTCGAGGTCGGCTTCGAGGCGGTCGGCGAGGAGACCCGGGTGAGCGTCGAACATCGCGGCTTCGACCGCGTGCCGCCCGGCGCCGCCCGCCACGGCTTCCCCGATCAGGTGCTACTGATGCGGTTGGCCGACTTCTGGCGCACCCAGATCGCCGGCGTCGGCGAGCAGTGCGGATAGCGGCGTTGCGTCAGTTCTCGCGTTGTTTCAATTTCGGCCGAGGGACAGATCATGAGCCAGCCCATGCCGAGCGCCGCGCGACCTGCCCGCCAGGCGGGGTTCGGTTTCATCTTCGCCAGCGCGCTGATGACCTCGGTGTCGTTCGGGCTGATGATCCCGATCCTGCCGAACCTGATCAAGCAATTCACCGGCGGCGATACAGCCGCGGCGTCGGAGTGGAACGTGCTGTTCGCCACGACGTGGGGGCTGATGCAGTTCGTCGTGGGGCCGATCCTGGGGATGCTGTCGGACCGGGTGGGGCGCCGCCCGGTGCTGCTGATCTCCAACTTCGGCCTGGCGGTGGACTTCCTGTTCATGGCCCTCGCGCCGACCCTGTGGTGGCTCTATGTCGGGCGGATCCTCAACGGCATGACGGCGGCCAGCTTCTCCACCGCCGGCGCGTACTTGGCCGACATCACCCCGCCGGAACGCCGGGCCAAGAGCTTCGGCATGCTGACCTCGGCCTTCTCCTTCGGCTTCCTGGTGGGCCCGACGATGGGCGGCTTTCTGGGCGCTTACAGCCTCAGGCTCCCCTTCTTCGTGGCGGCGGCCGTCACCGCGGGCAACTGGCTCTACGGCCTGCTGATCCTGCCGGAATCCCTGCCGAAGGCGCGCCGGCTGGCCGCCTTCAACTGGTCGCGGGCCAATCCGCTTGGATCGCTGCGCCTGCTGCAGTCGCACCCGGGCCTCTTGGCGCTGGCCAGCGTCGCGTTCCTGTTCCAGCTGGCGCAGATCGTCTTGCCGCAGATCTTCGTGCTCTACACGACCTATCGCTATCATTGGCCGACCTGGATCCTGGGTCTGACCTTCCCTCTGACTGGGATCATGGGAGTCGTCGTGCAGATGTTCCTGGTGGGCCCGGCGGTGGCGCGGTTCGGGGAGCGGCGGATCGTGCTCTTCGGATGCCTGGCCGGCGCCTTGGGTTTCTTCTGGTACGGCGCGGCCACCGATGGATGGCTCTATCTGCTGGGCGCGCCGCTGTTCGCCTTTTCCGGGTTCATCATGCCGGGCCTGCAGGGGCTGATGACGCAGCGGGTGGGGCCCAGCCAGCAGGGGCAGTTGCAAGGCGCCAACCAAAGCCTGCAGGGGATCGCTTCGTTCCTGGGACCGCTGGTGTTCGGCGAGAGCTTCGCCTGGTCGATCCGCCACGAATCCAGCCTGCACATGCCGGGCCTCGCCATCTATCTGGCGGGCGGGCTGCTTGTCCTGGCCTTCGTGGTCGCCTGGGGGGGCGCCCATCCGCATCGGCCGCAGGAGTCATTGGAACCTGCCGCGGCCGCCTAGACCCGGTCCCGGCTCACCCGACCTGCGCGAGGCCTTGAGCTCCGCCATCAAAGCGCCAGAAAACTTCGCGGAACTGGGATAGATGTCTAAGCTTGGAGCGACCATGCGCCCCCACCGCCTTCTGATCCCGACCCTGGCCCTGCTGGCCTCCACCGCGCCGCTCTGCGCCGCGCGCGCCCAGCAGACCCTGCCGGACGCCGGCCGGGTGATCCCCGGAAGCGCTGTGGCCATGAAGCAATCCTTCGCCGCGGTGGTGAAGCACGCCGCGCCGGCGGTGGTGAACATCTCGTCGAAGCGCACGGTCCGACAGCCCAATCCGTTCTGGGAAACGTTCGGGATCGGGGCGCCGCGCGACCGCGTCGAAGGCTCGCTGGGCTCCGGCGTCATCGTTGGCGCCGACGGCGTGATCGTCACCAACAACCATGTGATCGAGCACGGAACCGATATCACTGTCTCGCTGTCCGACCGGCGCGAGTTCCAGGCCAAGGTGCTGCTGGCCGATGCGCGCACGGACCTGGCGATCCTGAAGATCGAGCTGCCGGCTGGCGAGAAGCTGCCGACCATGGCGATCGGCGACCGCAGCGAGGTTGAGGTGGGCGACCTGGTCCTGGCGATCGGCGACCCCTTTGGCGTGGGCCAGACGGTCACCAACGGCATCATCTCAGCCAAGAACCGCACCGCCAATCCAGATGGCGATGCCGGCGCCTATATCCAGACCGATGCGGCGATCAATCCAGGCAATTCCGGCGGGGCGCTGGTCGGCATGGACGGCGACCTGATCGGGCTGAACAGCTTCATTTACTCCCAGTCCGGCCAGTCCTCGGGTATCGGCTTCGCGATCCCCGCCGCGGTGGTGCGCCGGGTGGTGGAGACGGCGATGAACGGCGGGCAGACGGTGGTGCGCCCTTGGTTCGGGGCGCGCCTGCAGAGCGTGACGCCGGAAATCGCCAAGACCATGGGCCTAGCGACCCCCTCCGGCGCCGTGGTGTCCGACGTCTGGCCCGGCGGCGCGGCGGCGAGGGCCGGGGTCAAACAGGGCGACGTGGTGGTTTCTGTGGACGGCCAGCCGGTGGTCGACGCCGCAGCGCTCAACTTCGCCATTGGCACCCATCGACCGGGCGAAGCGATCCGCGTCAGCGTCCGCCGCGACAAGGCAGAGCATGCGCTTGTCGTTCAGGCGGAGGCCGCGCCTGCGACACCGGCCCGCGACGAAAAGGTGATCGCCGGCCGCAATCCCTTCCAGGGCGCCACGGTGGTCAATCTCTCGCCGGCGGTGGCGGAGGAAGTGGGCATAGATCCGTTTGGCCGGACGGGCGTGCTGGTCACCAAGACTGCGGCCGGGGTCGCCCAGCAGGTGGGCGTGCAGCCGGGCGACATCATCCGCGCAGTCAATGGGCGCGACATCAAGAGCGTTACCGACCTGGCGAGTGCGGTGGTCGCATCGGCGCCTGTCTGGCAGGTGACCATCGAACGCAATGGCCATCAGCTGACGGCGACCTTCCGCACCTAAGCCGCGTCCACGGCCTTGCGCCGGGCGTTGCGGGGCAGTCATCCTCACGCGTGGCCGAACCGGCCGCGGCGGGGGTTTCCAAATGAAGATGGATCGGCGCGCGGTCGTTGGCCTGGGGCTTGTCGGCGCAGGCCTGGCCGCGTCGAACAGCGCCCTGGCCCAGGGCGGAGGCCCAGGTATTCTGACGGTTGAGGGCGACGACGCCGGCCGCTACGCCGGAGCCATCGCTGATATCCGCGCCTACGCCCACCAGCACATGGTCGCCTACGGCCTGCCGGGCCTGACGCTTTGCTCGGTCGCCCCTGGCGGAGCGGCCGCCTTCCTGCGGTTCGGCTATGCCGAGGTGGGAAGCAAGGCCTTGCTGACGCCAGACCACCTCTTCCAGATCGGCTCGATCTCCAAGTCGTTTACGGCCCTCTGCGTCTTCCACCTGCTTGGGGCGGGCAAGCTCGACCTGGACCAGGACATCGCTGCGCTGCTGCCTGGCGCGCCCCTGCCGGCGGGAGCCAGGATCACCGTCCAGAACTTGCTCAATCACTCCTCGGGCCTGCCGGACGACGCGCCCCTGTTCCCGCGCGGCGGCGACGGGCGGCTTTGGCGCGGCTTCGAGCCGGGACGCCAGTGGTCCTATTCCAATCTGGGGTTCCTGATGCTCGGGACCATCGTCGAGCGCCTGGAAGGCAAGTCGCTTGCCGAGGTGATCCGGCTGCGCATCCTTGCGCCGCTCGGCATGAACGCCACCCGGGGTTCGATCCTGACCGGCGACCGGGCGACCTATGCCCAGGGCTATTCGGCGCTCTACGGCGATCGCGGCTATCCGGTGGCGGGCCCCCTGGGGCCGGGGCCATGGACTGACGTGACCCAGGGCGCGGGCTGCGTCGCGTCCACGGCCCACGACATGGCGCTGTACTGTCGCTGGCTGATCGCGGCCGGCCAGGGCAGGGGCGCCCCGATCCTGCCGGACGGGGCTGCGATGCGCTTCACCAGGGCGACCATTGAGGCGCCCGGCTGGGCGCAGCAGGGCGCGCCGCAATACGCCAATGGACTCGCAGTGGTGGAGGTGGGTGGCCGAAAGCTGCTGCACCATACCGGCGGCATGCTGGCCTACAATTCCGCCCTGCACGTCGATCCCGCGGCCGGCGTCGGCGCCTTCGCCAGCACCAATGTGGGTCTGGTTCCCTATCGCCCGCGCGACATCACCGCCTTCGCCTGCGCCCGGCTGCGAGAGGTCGTGGAGGGCGGCCCAAAGGCTGCGCCGGCGCCCGCGCCCCCCAGGGCGTCGCCGGTCGACGCCTTTCTCGGACGCTTCATCAGCAAGGCAGGTCCGGTCCTCACCGTCTCCGCGGCCGGTCGGGGAATTTCCGTCCGGCTCGGCGAGCAGGTCTTTGCGATGGAGGCCTACGCAGAGGACGCCTTCATCTCCAGTGCGCCCCGGACCACGGCGCATCCGCTGGTGTTCCGTCGTGCGGACAGGGCTGTGGTGCGGGCCTGGTGGAGCGGAGTCGAGTTCGTCCGCGGTGTCGCCGACCGGCCCGTTGCGGCCTTCAGTCCGCAGACCTCGCCGGGTCTGGCGGCGCTCACCGGTTATTACGGATGCGATGACCCTTGGCACGGCAGCTTCCGCGTCACCGCGCAGGGCGATCGTCTGTTCGTCGACGATGTGACCCCGCTCACCCTTCTGCCGGACGGTAGCTGGCGACAGGGGGAGAAGGACTGGTCGCCGGAGCGCATCCGCTTCGATGCGGTCATGGACGGCCGGCCCATGCGGGCGATCGCCTCAGGCGTTGATCACCTGAGGCGTCCGGTTCCTTAGGCGGCCTCAAGGACCCGGCCAAGGCTCGCGGCGTGGGTCACCGCGCCCTCGAGCGCCTTCTGCTTGTGGTCGGGGCTAATGTTCACCCCCTCGGCGCTCACGACCTCGACATCAGGGACGCCGATGAAGCCGAAGAAGCCGCGCAGGTAGCTTTCCTGGTGCTGCAGGGCCGCAACGGGACTGTCGGGACCGTAGAAGCCGCCGCGCGAGGATACGATGATGATCCGCTTGCCGCCGGCCAGGCCTTCGACGCCGGCCTCGGAGTAGCGGAAGGTCTTTCCGCTGACGGCCAGGTGGTCGATCCAGCTCTTCAGCTGGCTGGGGATGCCGAAATTGTACATCGGGACGCCGATCACCACGACGTCAGCGGCCAGGAACTCGTCGAGGATGGTGTCGGTTTCCGCCACGTCGCGGGCCTGGTCGGGGCTGCGTGCGGCTGGATCGAGACCGCGGGCGGCCATCAACGCCCCGGACTGGTGCGGCGCGGGCCGGGCGTCCAGGTCGCGGTAGGTGATCTTCGCGCCGGGATTGGCGGCGACGATCGCGGCGACCGCGGCGGCTGAGACTTTGCGGCTGACCGAATGGTCGCCAAGAATGCTGGAATCGACATGGAGCAGGTTCACGGTGCGGGCCTCTACTGGTATTGGTTAGTAACCAGCACTATTTGAGTAACCGGTCGAAACCTCGCAAGAAGGCACTCTTTTGAAACCCGCGCACATCGATGTGACCACCCCCGAGGCGCCCCGTCCGCCCGCGGCGAAGTGCACCCAGGGCGGCCTGTCGCACGCCGAGCTGTTCGACCAGATCGAGAAGAACGGCGTGGCCTCGGTCGCCAACACCTGCCGGCCGGTCACCGACATCCTCTCGCGCGTCGGCGACAAGTGGAGCGTGATGATCGTCATGCTGCTGGGCCCCGGCCCGCGGCGGTTCAACGAGATCCGCCGCGCGATCAACGGCATTTCGCAGCGGATGCTGACGCTGACCCTGCGCGGCCTGGAGCGCGACGGCCTGGTGACCCGGACCGTCACCCCGATTATTCCACCGCGCGTGGACTATGAACTGACGCCACTCGGCCAGTCCCTGCGCGGCCCGATCGACGCACTCGGCGAATGGGCGTTCGCCAACCGCGATGAGATCATCACCGCGCGCGCGCGGTTCGACCGGCGCGCCGATCACGGCTAAGACGCTGGGATGGCCGATCTCTTCGAAGCCGCGGGCCTGACGCCCCAGGCGCCGTCACCGCTGGCCGACCGCCTGCGGCCGCAGCGGCTGGACGAGGTGGTGGGGCAAGACCACCTGCTGGGCCCGAACGGTCCGATCCACCGGATGGCCGAGGCCCATCGTCTGGCCTCGATGATCCTGTGGGGCCCGCCCGGCACCGGCAAGACCACCATCGCTCGCCTGCTGGCCAAGGAGGCGGGCTACGAGTTTCAGCAGCTGTCGGCCGTCTTCTCCGGCGTCGCCGATCTGAAGAAGGCCTTCGAGCAGGCCCGCGTACGGCGTTTCGCCGGCCAATCGACCCTGCTGTTCGTCGACGAGATTCACCGCTTCAACCGCGCCCAGCAGGACGGCTTCCTGCCCTTCGTGGAGGAGGGGATCGTCACGCTGGTGGGCGCGACCACCGAGAACCCCTCGTTCGAATTGAACGGGGCCCTGCTGTCGCGCTGCCAGGTCTTCGTGCTGAAGCGCCTGGACGATACGGCGCTGGAGACCCTGTTGGAGAAGGCCGAGGCCTTTGAAGGCCGCGCGCTGCCGCTGGAGCCGGAGGCCCGCCAGGCCCTGGCCGCGTTGGCCGACGGCGACGGCCGCTATCTCCTGACGCTCTCCGAGACGCTGTTCAACATCGGCTCGGCCCGGCCGCTCTCGATCAAGGACCTGGGCCAGGTGCTGCAGAAGCGCAGCCCGGCCTACGACAAGGACCGTGAGGAGCACTACAACCTCATCTCCGCCCTGCATAAGTCGATCCGCGGCTCGGACCCGGACGCGGCGCTTTACTGGCTGGCTCGCATGCTGGCCGGCGGCGAGGACCCGCTGTTCGTGGCGCGCCGGCTGATCCGCGCCGCTGCGGAGGACATCGGCGAGGCCGATCCCATGTCGCTGATCCTGGCCAATGCGGCCAAGGACACCTACGACTTCCTGGGCTCGCCCGAGGGCGAGATCGCGCTGGCTCAGCTCACCGTGCACCTGGCCACCGCGCCCAAGTCCAACGCGGTCTACAAGGCCTATGGCGCGGCGATGAAGGCGGCGCGGGAGACCGGCTCGCTGGCCCCGCCCATGCATATCCGTAACGCCCCGACGCGGTTGATGAAGGATCTGGGCTACGGCAAGGGCTACGCCTACGACCACGATCAGGCCGAGGGATTCTCCGGCCAGAGCTATTTCCCGGATGAGATGGACCGTCAGACCTTCTACGCGCCCAAAGGCGAGGGCGCCGAGGCCCGGATCAAGGAGCGCCTCGACCGTTGGGCGGCGCTGCGCAGGGAGCGCGGGGGCTCTTGAGCCGGCGTCCTCAGCGCCCGGAACGCGCGCCTGCGCCTGCAATCAAACTGTCCGCCGACGAGGTCGCGTTCGTGCGCGGCCTGGTGATCTACGAGGACCCGGACATACTGGCGCTGAACAAGCCCGCGGGCCTTTCGAGCCAGGGCGGGCGCGGCCAGGTCCATACGCTCGACGAGCTGCTGTGGGCCTTCGCCAAGCCGGGCAAGGCCAGGCCGCGGCTGATCCATCGCCTGGACCGCGACACGTCCGGCGTGATCCTGACCGCCAAGACCAAGCCCGCCGCGGGCTTCCTGGGCAAGGCGATGATGGCCAGGAAGTTCGCCAAGACCTATCGCGCCATCGTCACCCCCGGCGCGCCGGAGCCGAGGTCCGGTGCGATCGACGCGCCCCTGCGCCGCGTCGAGCAGGGCCGCGAGGCCTTCATGCGGGTCTGCGAGCTCGACCATGCGGACGCCGAAACCGCCCGCAGCCGCTACCGCACCCTGGCCGAGGCCCCCGGCGCGGCTCTGCTGGAGCTCGACCCCGAGACGGGCCGCATGCACCAGCTGCGCGTTCATCTGGCCCATATTGGCCGCCCGATCGCCGGAGACGCCCGCTATGGCGGCGCGCTGGTGGTCGGTGGTCATGCGATCCCGCGGCTGATGCTGCACGCGACGGCCCTGACGTTTCCGCATCCCTCCGGCGGCGAGACACGCCTTGTGGCGTCCGTTCCTGCGGATATGATCAGTTTGGTCTCGGCGCTCGGGCTCGCGGGCTAGGCGCCCAGGCGCAGGCGGAGCGGCTGCCAGCGCACGACTTCGAAGTGTCCGATGACCGCCACGCTCGCGGCCGCAGCAAAGAAGCACCACACCGACTGGAACGCAGCCAGATAGGCCGCATAGGCCACCAGCCAGCCCACGGTCACGATGGCGCCGAAGACCAGCACCGAGCGATAGGACGACATGAACAGCGGCACGCTGACGACGGCGAGGTAGGCCGCGCCGACAAGCGTCATGTGGACTTGGTCGGTCCCATAGACCACGTGCATGTCCCCTGCCGTCGCGGTCACTAAGCTGTGCAACAGGCCCCACAGAAGATAGCCGGACACCGCCGCGCCGAGTGGGATCCATGGAAGCATCAGCCTGCGCCGTCCTGGGTCCGGTTCGAGGCGCCACACTGCCACCGGCGCGTAGATCGGCCAGAAGACCTGGGCGAAGATCAGATAGGACAACACCAGCGGACCGCCGATCGAACCGTGGGCGCCCATCGGTAGGCGCAGCCAGATCAGGCCCTCAATGACCTGCTGAGCCGCGAAAAGGACCGGCGTCGCGGCGAGCGGCAGGTCGTGCATCTGGCGGGTCCGGGCCAAGGCGAACAGGCCGAGCGAGCCGGTTACGGCGGCCGCGGTGAAGCTCGCCGTCGCCGAAAAGCACATGGCTTGTTCCCAGATGAACGCAATCTTTAGCGGGGTCGAACCGCAGCGCTGCGGGTTTTCTTGGCCGACCACCGTTCGGACGGCGCCCGCGCTCACAGGCCCGTGGAGGTCCTGATGGGCGATGGACCCAAGCTGGCCGGGAGCGATGTCGATGATCGGCGCGGCATTCAGCGTTCGATCACCGCGCCCGCCTGACGCCTTTGCGTCGACGGTGCGCCGTCGCATAAGGGGGTGATGTTGACTCTGCTCTATGTG
>DASRRU010000028.1:0-7930 GCA_035656795.1 Phenylobacterium sp.
TTGGCCCCGCCGCTGTAGGTCGCCGCACCGATGGTGCCGCTGACCAGCACCGAGGTCGGCTGCCAGGCGGTGTTCGTCGGATCGCCCACCTCGATGATCCCGCCGGACGCGGTCGGGGCGACAACGCCCTGGATCAGCGCGTTGCGTCCGCCGCCCGCCATGACGTCGACCTGCGGCGTGTTGGCCGGGTTGACGCCCAGCTGCAGCACGGTGACGTCGCCGCGCGCCGTCCCGGCCGTCGGGCCGGCATAGAGTCTCACCTGGCCGGTGGCGTGGATCAGCCCGAACTCGGCGTTGTCGAGCCACAGGCCCGAGGCCGGCGCCCCGTCGGCTGCCGAGCCCCCGACGCGCAGGGGGCCGCTGGCGGATTCGATCTGCACATTGGTCGCGGTGATCGTCCCGCCGAGGGTCAGGTCATTGGCGACGATGTCCACAGTCCCCGGGCCATTCAGCGCCCTAACGGTGGCCATGCCGCCGATGTTGAGCGTGATGTTGCGCCCCGCGGTCAGGTCGCTGGCGGTGGTAAAGTCACCCGGCGTAATGATCGACAGGTCGCGTCCGACGGGCGCCAGCTGCTGGCCGAGCGACAGGGTGGAACCCTGGACGATCAGGTCGCGCCCGGCCATGAAGCTGGCCACCTGCACCCCGCCGTTCGAGGCCTTCAGCGTCAGGTCCTGGCCGGCGTTGAGCGCCCCGGCAGTGACCGTGCTCCCCAGGAGCATGATCGAGCCCGAGGCTGCGGTGATGGCGCCGACGGTCAGGGCGCCGCTGGCTCCGATGGTGAGGTTGCGGGCGGCGACCAGCGGATTGGTGCTGGTGAAGTCGCCGGCGGTGGTCATCAGCGTGACGTCGCGCCCGGCCTGGATGGCGTTGAAACTGACCGTCGGCGCGCTGAGCGTGGCGTCGCGCGCGGCGTCGACGGTGAGCGCGCCGGGGAGCGCGCTGGCGACCTGGACGATGGCGTCCTGGCCAGCGACCACGCTGACGGCCGTGGCCCCGCTCACCGACCCGATCTGCTGGCCCAGGACCGCATTGCCGTCGACCGACTGCACCGACACCACGCGACCATTGCCCGCGACGTCCGGACTGCCGGCGAGCCCCAGTCCCACAGCATCCGGACCGGCTCCGGTGAGGATGGCGTTGGTCAGGGTCGCGGCCCCGCCGCTGGCCATCACATAGACGTCGTCGCCCGCCTGCGCCGTGCCAACCGTGGCCGAACCGCCTGAGGAAGAGACATAGACGTCGCCGGTGCTGACCGCCGTGCCGACGTTGATCGTCCGGCCGCGAACCAGCACCTCGCCGCCGGTGATTGTTCCAATGGTCAGGGTTCCGGCCCGGACGTCGGCAACCGATCCTGCCGTGACGCTGGCCAGGTTAGCCGTGGCGAGATTGACCGTGGCGTTGCGGCCCGCGCTCAGCACGACCGTCCCGCCGGAGGTCCCGCCTGTCCCGTCGCCCAGCGTGATATCCTGGCTGGCCTGCACGTTGAGCGTCTGGCTTGCTCCGCCGCTGAGGCTGCCGATGTCGACGTTGCCGCTCGATGCGACCTGGCCGCCGCCGCTCAGGGTCAGCGAGCCGGCGTTGATGTCGCCGGCCTCGCTCTTGAGGGTCAGAGTGCCGCCGACGGTGAGAGAGTTGGCCTGCACGGACATCGCGTCGAGCGAGACGTCTCGCGCGCCATTTGCGGAGCCCAGGGCGATCGCCTGACTGGCGACCAGGCTGATGTCGCGGCCGGCCGTCAGGTTGGAGACCTGGGTCGGGTCCGTGGCGTCGCTGAGCAGTCCCGCGCCGGACCCGTTCGACGCATTCGCGGACGGCCCGATCCCGGTCAGCTGAACTTCGCACAGGTTGGGGTAGGGGCAGCCGTTGTAGCCCGGGAGGCCACCGTTGTCCGGCGGCGGCGAGATCACCGGCGGGGTGATCGGCGTCGGCGGCGGCGGACGCACGAACGGCTGGCCGAACACCTGTCCGGTAGTCTCCAGCTGGATGTCCCGCGCCGCCGACATGGTGCGCAGGTACATGTCTGTCGCGGTCCCGCCGACGGCCGGGCCGACGGCGCGCGCGACGATGCCGCCGCCGCCCGACAGGATGATGTCGCCGCCGTCCGACGTAGCGGCGCTCGCGGTGATCATGCCCTCAAGGTTGATGACGGCGCTGGCGGCGTTGGTGCGGCTGACCGCGGCCACGAACACCGAATTGGCCGTGGTGGTGTTCTGCAGGTCCAGCGCCAGCGCCGCCTCGCTGGCGGGATCGCTGGTCGGGATCAGGAAGTCGACGAGGTCGAGGTCGCCCTGGACGTTCTGCGTCAGGTGCAGCTGGAAGCCGTTGGTGGCCCCATAGAGCACGCTGGATCCGTTCGAGCCGGTCACCGCGGTTCCCGCGGCGGTGACCACCGTCGGGGCGATCAGCGCGATCAGGCCCCCGTGGCCGTTGATCGACGCCCCGGTCTGCATGACGATGCCCGGCTGGTCTATCAGCTCGGTTCCCGGGAAGTTGAAGTTCAGATTGTTCGGGTCGAGGAAGCCGGCCAGGTCGGGTGACGCGGCGCTGACCAGGATGCCGCCGGCGTCCACCTGGGCGCCGGAGCCGAAGATCATCCCGTTCTTCGACGCGAACCAGATGTTGCCGCCGTACGACCCGTTCACCATGCCGACGATATTGCCGGACACCATCGGGACGTCGGAGCTGTTGATCCGGTTGAGCACGATCCAGCTGCGGGCGTCGAAGGTGTATTTGACCGTCTCGCCGCCGGCGACGTTGTAGCTCGCCCAGTCGATGACCGTCCGCGCGCCATGCAGGGTGACGTCCATCTCGCCCGGATTGGCGACGATGGTGGGCGCCCCGCCGCCGGTATTGACCTGCGGAGTTCCTCCGAGGGAGGGCAGGGCGGCCGCGGGAGAGGCCAGGGCGGCGATGCCGATCAGGGCGCTGCAAAGCGCGGTGCGGGTCAACAGGTCGCGGCGAACACGGCGTTGCGGTTGGTGAGCAGTCGATGGGAGCATGATCAGATCTCCCGTCTCACAGGAAGCTGGCGGTCAGATTGACCAGGAGCCGTGGAGACGGCCGCACCCCGCCCTGCGTAATCGGGTCAATCGGTTGTGCGTAGGTGAGGTCGAGATTGGCGCGATTGGCCAGCCGCAGGGTCACGCCTGCGCCGAAGGAGCGCAGGGTGCGGCTGGGCGTCAGCCCGGTCGTCGCGGCGTCATTGTTGCGCACCGAACCCACGTCGAAGAAAAGGTAGGGGGCGGCGACGACTTTCGGATGCAGCTGGATCGGGTCGTAGCGCAGGTCGAACGAAGCCCCGGCCCCGGAATCGCCCAGCACGACCGCCGGATCGTAGCCGCGCCCGACGCTGAGATCGCCGAGTGAAATCTGCTCGTACGGCATCAGCGGCTTTTCGGAATATTGCGCCTGGACGTGGATCTCGCCGCTGAACGGCCCGAGCAGCGGCGCGCCCATGGCGCCGGAGCCGCGCACGAGCCAGGCGTCGGGGATCGCGAAGCCGTGGGTCAGCAGGTCCGAACCGGCCTGGCTGGCCCCCAGGCCTGACAGGCCTTTGCGCAGCGTCAGGGCGCCGTTCATCGTCACCGGCCGGTCGAAAGCATAGACTCGCAGGTCGCCGTCCAGCCGGGCGTACAGCACGCGCGCCTTGTCCTCGGTCAGCGTGCCGCCGCCCTGGTCGGTCTGCTGGTCCACCAGGTCGAAGCCACCGGCGATGTTCAGGTTCGTGCGCCGGCGGCGGATCAGCGGATAGGCGAGCTCGACGTTGCCCACCACCGAGGTGCTCTTCAGGTCCAACGGCTGCAAGATGTCGCCCGGGCGGCTTTCGCCATAGACCGCCGAGGCGCGCGCGATCAGCCCGTCGCCGCCGATGCGCGCCGCCTCGAGGATCTGCACCACCCACTGTTCGTTTGAGTCCAGGGTATGGAAGGCCACCAGGGTGGTGTTCTCGCCGAACGGGGTGAAGCTGCGGGCGTCGCCGCGGATCAGGCCGCCCCAGGGGCCGACGGTCTTGGAGCCGAGGTTTTGAGCGTTGCCGACGGCGCTGAACGACGTGCGGGTCACCGAGACATCTATGTCCACCGCCCCGCGCTCGGCGCTGATCGAGGGCTTCACCGCCGCGCGGACCCGCACGCCGGGAATATCGGACGCCAGGAGCAGGTAGCGCTGGGCCTTGCGCATGTCGAACGGCCGCATGCCGCGCAGCTTTTCGACGTAGCGCTCGACCGCCGCCTGAGCCGGGCCGATGTCGCCGCGAACCCTGACGTTGACCACGTGAGCCTCGATCACGTCGAGGACCAGCGCACCTCCGGTGATTCGCTGCTCGGGGATCTCCACCCGGGCCAGTACGCCGCGGTCGAAGAGGGCGCGGGCCGCACGGTCGCGGATGTCACAGAAGACACCCACCTTCTGGGGCTTGCCGATGAATTCGCGATAGGCCGGTCCGAAGTCCTCCGGCTTCAGCGCTGTCGCGCCGCGAAAGGTCACCGAGGCGAGGGTCACCTCCACCGTGGAGTTGGCCAGCGGGCAGGGCCCTGGCGGCTCCGGCGAGAAGACATCGGAATCCCGCGCCTGCAGCCGCGGGATTCGTGCGGCCGGATTCAGCTCAGGTGCGGAAAGGCCGGTCTGCGCGGCCGTCGCAGGCGGGGGGGGCGGCGTCGTCTGAGCCGATGCATGACCTGCTGTCGCCAGCACGGCCGTTGCAAACGCCAGTATCGCGCGCCCTACGGGGCCTACGCGAGGCGCACTCATGCATGGCCCCCCAAGAACAAGCCAATTCCAATGCTGCGGATGATGGATTTTGGCAATTGTTTTCTTGGATTAACAGCGACTTCCCGCTGCGGCTGAACGTTGATTGGCATGCTCCGCGCGGGCCTTCATGGCGCGCGGTAATACTGCTACCTAAGCCGTGGTCGGGGGGCTAAGATTCCTGACTGGGGATCGTTGGAGCGCCAATGGGGCGGGGACGCGCAACCGGGGTGATAGGCCTTGCGGCCGCCGCGCTTGCGGCGGTCGCTGCAATGGCTGGGGCATGTGTCGCCCGGGCCGATCCCGATCCTGCGCTCGGCGGTCGCGTCGGCGTTCACGAGGGCGTCGCGTCCTGTTCCGGATCCACATGCCACAGCCGTCCCGCGCCCAGCGGCCTGACCGTGCGCCAGAACGAGCTGATCACCTGGCAGGACCCGCATTCCGAGGCCGGCGCTCACAGTCGCGCCTGGAAGGTGCTGACGCAGCCGCGCGCCGAAGCGATCAGCGCCAGGCTGGGCCTGGGCCCTGCCGAACGGGCGCCTGCCTGCCTGGGCTGCCACGCCGACCCAGCTCCGGCCGGCCTGCGCGGGTCGCGGTTCCAGATCTCTGACGGCGTGGGCTGCGAGGCGTGCCACGGCGGAGCCGGCGGCTGGATCGCGAGCCACTACGCGCTGGGCGCCACCCACGCGGCAAACGTCAGCCGCGGCATGCTGGCGCTCGACGAACCCAAGGTGCGCGCCGCGCGCTGCCTCGACTGCCATTTCGGCGCCGCCGGCCCCAACCAGTTCGTGACCCACCAGATCATGGCTGCGGGCCACCCGCAGATCGCCTTCGAGCTCGACCTGTTCACCGCCCTGCAGAAGCACCACGATGTAGACGCCGACTACCTGGCCCGCCACAAGGTCGCTGCGGGCGGAGTGAAGACCTGGGCTGTCGGCCAGGCCATGGCGCTGGACCGGGCATTGACGCTTTACGGCCCAAAGACCCCGGGCGGCGCCTTCCCGGAGTTGGTCTTCTTCGATTGCCAGGCCTGCCACCGGATCTTCTCCAGCGACCCCAAGTGGCGGCCCGTGTCAGAGCCCAATCCTGGCCGGCCGATCCCGGTGGGGACGCCACCGTTCAATGATGAGAACATGATCATGTTGTCGGCGGCGGCGAAGGTGGCCGCCCCGGCGCTCGCGGCGCGCTTCGAGGGCGAGGTGAAGAGCTTCCATCTTGCCCTGGCGGAGAACCGGGCGGCAGCCGTTCCGCAGGCGGCCAGACTGGCGGCGACTTCGCGCGAAATGGCCGACACCTTCGCTGCGCGCAGTTTCAGCCGGGCCGACACGCTGGCTATCTTCATGGCGGTCCTGAGCGGTGAGGACGCCAAGCGCTACACCGACTTTGCGGGCGCCACTCAGGCGGTGATGGCGGCCGACACCTTGCTCAATGCGCTGGTCGCCGACGGCGCGATCGACCGGGCGGCGGCCGCGCGGGTGCGTCCTGACCTCGACCGGGCTTACCAGGCGGTGCGCGACCCCAATGCCTTCCGCGCGGCCGACGCACGCGCGGCCCTGCAACAGGTCGCGGCCAAGGTGAGGGGGCTGAAATGAAGCGCGGACCGTTCGGAACGGCGCTCGCCATAGCGGCGGCCCTGGCGCTGGCGGCCTGCGGCGGCGGGGGCGGCGGGTCGAGCCCGACCACGACCACAACGACGACGCCCCCCCCAGCCAGCCCCTACGCCCTGCCGGGCGCCGAGGCTCTGAATCCGGCCGACGTCCAGCAGGTTATCGCCCAGGCGGTCGCCGAGGCGAAGGCGCGTGGGACGCCGGCGGTGATCGCGGTCACCGACCGGGTCGGCAATGTGCTGGCCGTCTACACCATGACCGGCGCCCGGGCGACGGCGACCATTCGGCCTGGTCCAGGCGGCAACCTCGACGCCCAGGGGGTGGTCGTCCCGGCCGCGGCCGCGGCCATCGCCAAGGCGATCACCGGCGCCTATCTGTCTTCCGCCGGCCAGGCGTTCTCGACCCGCACGGCCAGCATGATCATCCAGCAGAACTTCCCGCCCAGCCCGGCCGCCGTCGGCCTGCCCAGCGGGCCGCTCTTCGGGGTGCAATTCTCCTCGCTGCCCTGTTCGGATTTGACGGCACGGTTCAATGCCGCAGGCGGTGCGGGCGCCCTGATCGGGCCCAAACGGTCGCCGCTCGGCCTGGCGGGCGATCCCGGCGGCTTCCCGCTCTACAAGAATGGCGCGCTGGTGGGCGCCGTCGGCGTGATGTCGGATGGCGACTACGGCTTCGATCCCGACGTTTCCAACATCGACAACGACGACGAAGAGAATGTGGCGCTCGCCGCCACCAACGGCTTCGCGCCGCCCGCGACCATCACCGCCGACCAGGTGAGCCTGAACGGCTCGACCCTGCGCTACAGCGACGCCACCTCCGCCACTCTGAAGGTGAGCCCGACGAGCGCGACGCCGTTCGCCAGCCTGCCTGCCGGGACGGGCGCGCTGAGCCCGGTCACCGGCTACTACGCCGGCGCGACCGTGCTGGCGGGCCAGGTCTACGGCGCCGAAAGCTCCGGCGTGCGCCAGGCCACCACCGCGGAATTCTCCCAACCAGGTGGCTTCATCCTGACCAACGGCGCAGGCCAGAACCGCTATCCGCCGCGCGCCGGCACCGACGCCGCGGAGGTTTCGGCTCCGCTTACCGCCGCCGAGGTGACCGCCTTGCTGGAAGAGGCGTTCAAGGTCATGGCGCACGCACGCGGCGCGATCCGCCAGCCGGTCAACAGCACTGCCCAGATGTCGATCGCGGTCACCGACACGCACGGCGCGATCCTGGGCGTCGTCCGCGCGCCGGACGCCTCGTTGTTCGGCACGGACGTTTCGGTGCAGAAGGCCCGCACCGCCGCCTTCCTTTCCGGGGCCTCGGCCGCCACCGATCTTTCGGACGATCCGAGCGCCGACGTGCGGGGCTTCGTGCAGAACGTGCGCAGCTTCTTCTCCGACCCGACGGTGCTCACCGGCAAGACCGCCTTTAGTGCGCGCGCGGTCGGCAACCTGGCGCGCCCGCAGTTCCCGGACGGCCAGGTGGGGCGCCCGAACGGGCCCCTTTCGCGGCCGATCTCGCAGTGGAGCATCTTCTCCACGGGCCTGCAGTCGGCGCTGGTGATCACCAACATCGGCCAGCACCTCGGG
>DASRRU010000029.1:0-12702 GCA_035656795.1 Phenylobacterium sp.
CCGCCCCGTGCGCCTGAAAACTGGTCTTGGCGATGTCTAGGCCAATGGTGGTAACGTCTCCCATGGACGCCTCCTCTGAGTGAAGCCAACACCTCACTCTGGCACGTAGATGCCGTCGGGGGGCGTCCAACCCATCACCCACTGCGGAAGTTCGCAACGTCCTCCAGACCACCGGGCGCGCGCAGGTTACCGCCCCAGGAAGTTCCCCGCCCGACGCTCCGCCACGGAGCGGACGCCTTCCTTGTAGTCCTCGGTGTCGCGCAGCACGCCCTGTTCGGCGGCCTCGATGTCGGTCTGGGCGCGGACGGCGGCGGCTAAATCCCCACGCAAAGTTTTCCGGGTGGCGATCAGGGCGAGCGGGGCGTTCTCGGCGATCTCCGTGGCGAGACGCAGGGCGGCCGCGCGCAGGTCTTCCAGCGGTACGACCTCGTCCACCAAGCCCCACGCCAGGCCATCCTCGGCCTTCACCCGGCGGCCGGTCAGGCACATCAGCTCGGCCTTGGTCGGGCCGACCAGCCTGGGCAGGGTGTGGGTCAGGCCGAAGCCCGGATGGAATCCCAGCTTCACGAAGTTGGCGGCGAAGCGCGCGTCGGGCGCGGCGATGCGGAAATCCGCCATCACAGCCAGGCCGAGGCCCGCGCCGACCGCCGCGCCTTGCACCGCCGCCACGATCGGCTTTTTCGCCGAGAACAGCCGCACCGCCTGGTCGTAGAGCGGGTTCACCGCGCCCAGGCCGCCGGCGCTTTCGGTGCGCACCAGGTCGGCGCCGGCGCAGAAGTTCTTGCCCTCCGCCTGCAGCACCGAACAGCGCAGCTCGACCTCGCCATCAATCGCGTCGAGCGCATCGGCCAGATCACGCATGAGGTCGACCGAGACGTGGTTGTGCGGCGGCTTGTCGATGGTCACGAGGGCCACATGGCCCGCAGCCTCAACCTTGATGTGTTCCCCAAACGCGCGGTTCATTTTCTCGTCCCCAAAAGATTCCTGGCCACCACCCACTTATGGACTTCGGTCGGCCCGTCATAGATGCGCATGGTCCGAAGCTTCGCCTGCATCAGCGACAGCGGCAGCTCCTTGGTCATGCCCATGGCGCCGAAGGCCTGCATGGCCCGATCGACCGTCTCATAGGCCATCTCGGTGGCGAACCACTTGATCATGCTGATCTCGTTGCGCACATAGCGGCCCTGGTCGAGCTTCCAGGCGCAGTCGTAGGTCATCAGCCGCGTGGCGTGGATCTTGGTCGCCGCCTCCGCCACCCAGAACTGCACCGCCTGGCGCTCGGAGAGCGGCATGCCGAAGGTCTTCCGCTGCGGGGCGTACTCGATGACCATGTCCAGCGCCCGCTGCGCCATACCCACCGACCAGGCGGCCATCTGGATGCGCCGGGTGCCGAGCCGGGTCTGCATGGGCGCAAACCCCTGGCCTTCGGTCCCCAACAGCTTCCAGCCCTCGACCCGGCAGTCCTCCAGGGCGATCTCATAGGTATAGGCCCCGCCGATCATCGGGATCCGTCTGAGGACGTTGAAGCCCTTGGTCCCCTTGTCCACCAGGAAGGCCGAGATGCCGCCGCGGGCCCGCTTTTCCTGGTCGGTCACCGCCATCAGGATGGTGAAATCGGCGTCGGCGGCGCGTGAAATCCAGATCTTTCGGCCGTTGATGACCCAATCATCCCCGTCCCTTACGGCGCGGGTGGTCATGCCCGCCGGGTCGGAGCCTGCGCCCGGCTCGGAGATGCCGATGGCCGAGATCGTCTTCCCGGCCACATAGGGCGCGAGGTAGGCGGCGCGCTGGCGATCGTCCACCGTCTGCATCAGCATTCTGAGGTTCGGGCTGTCCGGCGGAAGCGTGTAGGGCGTGACGCAGCGGCCGATCTCCTCCTCGACGCCCACCATGGCGGTCATCGGCAGGTCCGAGCCGCCGACATCCTCCGGGGCATCCAGGCCGAAGAGGCCGAGTTCGTGGGCGACCCTGTCCAGCCGCGCATGCTCGTCCGGCCCGATCCCCAGGCCCTTGCCGTCGGCCTCGCGGGCCAGCACGCCGGCTTCCAGCGGCATGAGTTCGTCGCGGACGAAATTGGCCACCAGATTCTTGAGCATCCGGTGTTCTTCGGCGAGTTCGAAATCCATGGCCTCTCCCGCCGCATTTGCGATCTTGTGTAGAGTGATCATAACGACCGGAAGCGGCGTGGGGAGAGGGAAGTGGCCAGAACGATGAAGTTGGCGAGCAAGGCGACAGGACCGCTCAGCGGCATCCGAATCCTGGACCTGACCAGCGTGGTCAACGGCGCCTACGCCACCCAGATCCTGGCCGACCAGGGCGCCGACGTGATCAAGCTGGAGGACCCGGGTTCCGGACGGGGCGGCGGCGGCGACATCATGCGCTGGGCGGGCCACGTGCCCGAGGGGGCGCCGCGCGACATGGGCCCGATCTTCCTGACCATCAACCGCAACAAGCGCTCGGTGGTGCTCGACCTGAAAACCGACAGGGCCAAGCGGGCGATCCGCAAGCTGATCGAGTCGAGCGACGTGTTCGCCGCCTCCGTGCGCTACGAGGGGCTGAAGCGGCTCGGCCTCGGCTATGAGGAGGTCCGGGCGATCAAGCCGGACATCGTTTATGTCCACGCCGCGGGCTACGGCTCCGACGGCCCCTATGCCGGCGAGCCGGCCTATGACGACCTGATCCAGTCGGCCTCAGGCCTGGCCGACGTCCTGCCGCGCACCGACGGGAACGACACGCCGCGAATCCTGCCGACCCTGGTGGCCGACAAGGTCTCGGGCCTGTTCATGGCCCAGGCGGTGACCGCGGCCCTGCTGCACAAGGCGCGCACCGGCGAGGGCCAGTTCGTCGAGGTGCCGATGCTGGAGTGCGTCACCAGCTTCCTGTTGGTCGAGCACCTCTACGACCACACCTTCGAGCCGTCGCTCGGCCAATGGGGCTATCCCCGCGTGGTCAATCCACACCGCAAGCCGTTCAAGACCGCCGACGGTTACATCGGCCTCCTTCCGTACACGGACAGGCAATGGGACCAGTTCTTCGAAGTGGCCGGCTGGGGCGACAGCCTGGCCAAGGATCCCCGCTTCGCCGACTACGCCGCCCGCGCCAAGCACACCCACGAACTCTACGCCCTGGTGGAGACGGTGACCGGGACCAAGACCACGGCAGAATGGCTCTCGCTCCTGAAGCCGCTGTCGATTCCCGTGGTGCGGACCAATCGCCTCGACGAGCTGGAGGCTGACCCGCACCTGGCGGCGGTGGGTTTCTTCGAGCAGTACGAGCATCCGGAGGTGGGCGGCTACAAGCAGATACGGCCACCCGTGAAATTCGCCGGCTCGCCATCCAACATCCGCCGCCACCCGCCGCGCCTCGGCGAGCATACCGAGGAGGTGCTGGCGGAATTCGGCGCGGAACTGGGCGAAGACGAGCCGGCTTGAACCCTCGGCGCTTCCGAGGCCCTTCCCATCTGACGGCTGAGGTCTATTCTCTAAGCAGCGCCGACCGCCAAGAGTCGGACGGAGGATGCATTGCCATGACCACCCATTTCCCCATCCGATCCCTGACCGCGATTTCGCTGGTCCTGTCCCTGGCCGCCCCCGCGGCGCTGGCCCAGACTGCAGGGACCTATCACGCGCCCAAGAACGGCTGGGGCCAGCCGGACCTGCAGGGCACCTACACCACCGCCACGATCACGCCCCTGACGCGCGACCCGAAGCTCGGCACGCGCAATGTGTTGACCAAGCAGGAAGCCGAGGCGCTCGAGCAGGCCACGCGCGACCAGATCGCGCGCGCCGATGCGCCGACGCCGCCGGAAGCGACGGTGAAGGACCTGAAGAACGCCGACTGCGGGGCGGACGGCATCTCCGGCTTCAACTGTGGTTACAACCAGGGCTGGAAGGATCCGGGCACGACCCTGATCAACATCAACGGCGAAAAGCGCGCCTCGATCATCACTTCGCCGGCCAACGGCCAGCTTCCGCCGCGGGTCGCGACAGCCGCCGCTCCGCGCCGCGCTGGCCGCACCGACAATCCCGAAGGCTTCAGCCTGGGCGAGCGGTGCCTGCTGTCGTTCGGCTCCAGCGCCGGACCGCCGATGCTGCCGCTGATGTACAACAACACCTACCAGATCGTGCAGTCGAAGGACGAGATCGCCATCGACGTGGAGATGGTCCACGACGTGCGCCACATCCACCTGACCGGCGGCCACCTGCCCGCCAGCATGAAGGTCTGGATGGGCGATAGCGTCGGCCACTGGGAGGGCGACACCCTGGTCGTCGAGACCACCAACATGCGCCCCGAACAGGGGCTGCGCGGCGGCTCGCCGAACCAGAAGGTCATCGAGAAGTTCCGGCGCATCGGGCCGAACTCGCTATCCTACCAGTTCACGGTGTCGGACCCGGACACCTATGCGGCGCCGTTCAGCGGCGAGGTGCAGATGCGCACCACCAAGGGGCAGGTCTACGAATACGCCTGCCACGAAGGCAACTACGCGCTCACCGGCATGCTGGCCGGTGCTCGGGCCGAGGAGAAGAAGCAGGCCGAGGCGGGCGGTCTGGCCAAGGGCGGCGGGGAATAGCCCCGTCCTCCAGGAGGCGGCCGAGGGTCTAGCGCCGCCGGAGGAAACGATACAGAAGGGCGGCCGCCACCATCGCCCCCAAGCAGAAGGCGAGTTCGATCGGCTTGGCTGAGGCGATGAGCGCGACGCTGGCGCAGATGGCCAAGAGTGCGGTGAGCCGCGCGCCCCACCTGCGGCCCGGCGTGAGTATCCCCGACAGCCGGAGCAGCGAGCCGCTTGCCAGAACATAGCTGTACAGGCTGAGCAAGACCGCCATGTTCGCCAGCACCGCGAACTGCTGCCCCAAGGTCGGCGACGCCGTGGCGACCGCCAGCGTGCTCATCAGTCCGCCGATGGCCAGGAGATTGATCAGCGAGACCCGCTCACCGGCGCGGGTGCGGAAGAGGCTGGGAAAGACGCCGGCGTCGGCGCCGCTGCGGCTGGTCTCACTGGCCACCAGCGTCCAGCCGGTGAGGCAACCCTGGGCGCGCAACAGCGCGCAGACCGCGATCGCGCCGGCGAGGCCCAGGCCCAGCGTCGCCTGTCCGGCCTGCGCGAACGGGGCGGCGGACTTCGCCAGCGACGCGGCCGGCACGATGCCCATCAGGACGCTGCAGGCGCTCACGTAAAGGAGCGCCACGACACCGATGCCGATCAGGCTGGCGCGCGGCACGTTGCGCGCCGGATTGCGCACCACGCCCGCCGTCGCCGCCGCACATTCCACCCCCAGGAAGGCGAAGAAGGCGTTGAGCGCCGAGGGGCCGATCGCCGCCGGCAGGCTCAGGCCCTGCGGGTTCCAGGAGGCGAGGAAGACGGCTGGATGAAAGGCGAACCAACCGAACGTCGCGGCGATCCCGACCGGCGCCAGGCCCACTGCCAGCGTCAGGCCTTCGACCCGCGCCACGGCTCTCGGGCCGACCCACGCGGCGGTGACGCTCAGCCAGATCGCGGCCAGGGTCAGGAACAGCCTCGGTCCGGCCGCCGCCAGCGAGGGCGCGAGATAGCCGATGGCCCCGGCCACCGCGACCGCAATGGGCACCGACCCGATCCAACAGGCCGCCCAGTAGGCCGCCGCCGTCTGGACGCCGAAGAAGGGGCCGAGCCCGGCCTCGACATAGGCCGGCAAGCCTTTGGCCTGCGGCGCCACGCCCGCAAGCCAGGCGAACACGCCGGCGACGGTCAGGGCTGCGGCGGTGGCGGCGATCCAGCCCAGGATCGAGATCGAGCCGACAGCGGCAAGGCTGGCGGGCAACACGTAGATGCCGGAGCCCACCATGCTACCGGCGACCAGCGCGGTCGCGCCGAACAGCCCGACTGAACCGTGGTGGGCCGCGACCCTCGGCGGGCGTGGAAGTTCGGTGGTGTCGGCGGCGGCCATGCGGTGTCCCCCTGACCGAACCGCGCGCTTCAGGCCGGTGCGAACACCGGCGCCGGCGGCCCCCCTTCGGTCGGCTGGAATTTGACCCTCACCTTCATGCCGATAGCAAGCCCTGTCGGCGCCACGTCCACGAAGTTGGTCAACACCGCCGGGCCCTCGTCCAGGGTCACATAGCCGATGGCGTAAGGGCCGGTCGGCGAGCGGCGCATCACCGAGTAGGTGTAGATCACCCCTTCGCCGGGGCTCTCCTCCCAGACCGTTTCGCTGGACGCGCAGAACGGGCAGATGGCGCGCGGGTACCAGTGGGCCTTTTTGCAGGCGGTGCAGCGCTTGATCAGGAAGCGGCCTTCCCTGGCCGCGTCCCAGAAGGCCTGGGTCTCGACATTGACCGCCGGCGCCGGAATGGGCCGCGTCATGGGAGCGTTGGGATCTTCGGACATGCTCAGCCCTCCCTCTCGAGAATGACGGTGGCCGAGCCGTGCCGCGTGCCGAGCGAGCCGCCCGTGCCGTGGGCGATGGCCAGGTCGCAATTGGGCACCTGCACCTTCGGATGGGCCTCGCCGCGCAGCTGGCGCACCGCCTCGATCACCTTGGTGATGCCGCCGCGGTTGGTAGGGTGGTTGTTGCACAGGCCGCCGCCGTCGGTGTTGAACGGCAGCTTGCCGACGCCGGAGATCAGGTTGCCGTCGGCGACAAACTTGCCGCCGCCGCCCTTCGCGCAGAAGCCCAGGTCCTCAAGCTGCATCAGCACCGTGATGGTGAAGCTGTCGTAGATCGAGGCGTATTTGATGTCCGCGGGCTTCACGCCGGCTTCCTCGAAAGCTTTGGGTCCCGACCAGACGGCGCCCGAATGGGTCAGGTCCAGGTCGAGCCCGCCGCGCGGGCCCTTCGGCGCTTCGCCTGCGCCCATGACCCGCACCTTCGGGCGGTTCAGCGACCTGGCCACCTCCGGGGAGGTGACGATCAGGGCTCCGCCGCCGTCGGTCACCACGCAGCAGTCCAGGAGGTGCAGCGGGTCGGAGATCATCCGTGAACTGACTACCTGCTCGACAGTAACGACGTCCTTCAGGAAGGCGTGTTCGTTCCATTGCGCGTGGTGGCTGGCGGCGACTTTGATCCAGGCCAGCTGCTCGCTGGTGGTGCCGTACTCGTACATGTGGCGCATGGCGCACATGCCGTAGGTGTTGTGGGTCGAGCCGCCGTAGATGTTCTCGAAGCCGGCTTCCGGCGCGGGTTCGCCGAACCCGCCGCCTCGCCCGCCGCCGCCCCGGGCCTGGCGTGGACGGCCCGCCAGCGTGATCAGGGCCACCGAGCACTTGCCCGCCGCGATCGCCTCGGCCGCATGGCCCACATGGACGATGTAGGACGAGCCGCCGGTCTCGGTGGAGTCCAGGTGGCGGACGTTCTTCAGGCCCATGTAGTCGATCATTGAGAGCCCGCCGAACCCCGGCGCGTCGCCCGCGCAGAAGTAGGCGTCGACGTCGTCGAAGCCGAGGCCCGCGTCGGCGAGCGCGCCTCGCGCGCACTCGGCATGCAGTTGCGGCGTGGAGGTCGACGGCGCGTCCCGGAGCGGATGCTCGAAGGCGCCCATCACATAGGCCTTGCCCTTGATGGTCATGATCCTCCTCGAAGTATCGGCGTCAAAGAAGTATCGGCGTCAAATATGAGTCTGGGTTAGCGCGCCATGCGCACCCCCACAATCGTCATCCTCCGGTCAGCCGCAGGCTGATCCGGGGGACCCATGATCTCCGTGCTGATGCGGAAGAACGCGGCGGCGCCACCTAGGCTGCCCCCCGACGCCTGAGATCATGGGTCCCCCGGATCGCCTCTTCGGGCGACCGGAGGATGACGAGGGTTGGAAGACTACGCGTCCGTCTTCAGCCGCGCATCGCGCAACGCCGAACGCCGCACCTTGCCGGCGTCGTCGCGCAGCGGCTCGTCGACGAACTCGTAGGACCGCGGCTGCTTGTAGCTGACCAGCCGGTCGGCGAGGTGCGCCTTCAGATCCTCGGGCGTGACCGTGGCCTTGGCCTGGACGATGGCGTGGACCCGGGCGCCGAGGTCGTCGTCCGGCAGGCCGATCACCGCCACCGACTGCACTGCCGGATGCTCCTCCAGCGCCGCCTCGATCTCGGCCGGATAGACGTTGGAGCCGCCCACCAGGATCATGTCGGTTCGACGGTCGGCGAGGTAGAGATAGCCATCCTCGTCGAACCAGCCGATGTCGCCCAGGCTTTCCCAGCCACCCTCCATCACCTTGGCCACAGCCCCGCGGTACTGATAGGTCGGGGGCGCGCCTTCCGGGCGGCGCATGTAGATCTCGCCCACCTCGCGGGGCGGAAGGTCGGCGCCGTCCTCGCCCACCGCCTTCATCTCGCCGGTGGTCACCTTGCCCACCGAGCCGCGGTGCTCCAGCCACTCGGCGCCGGAGATGATGGTCACGGCCTGCGCCTCGGTGCCGGCGTAGAGCTCCATCACCACCTCGGGCCCGATCCAGTGGATGAAGGCCTCCTTCAGGAACGCCGGGCAGGGCGCGGCCAGGTGCCAGAGGGTCTCCAGGGTCGAGAGGTCGTAGCGCTCGCGGACCGCGTCCGGCAGGCGCCAGATGCGGTTCATCATGGTCGGCACGACATAGACCCAGGTGGCCTTGCGCGCCTCGATCTCGGCCAGCGTCGCCTCGGGGTCGAACTTCGGCATCACCACCAGGTGGCAGCCCTGGGAGATCGCCGCCATCATCATGCCGAAGCCGGCGTTGTGGTAGAGCGGCGCCGGCAGGACGGCGATGGAATCGGCCTTCAGCCGCCAGCCGCCGATCTCCGGCGTCTCCTTCAGCGTCACCCCCGGCTGACCGGACAGGATCAGCTTCGGCCGCCCGGTCGAGCCGCCCGACGTCGGCGCCTTGGCGACCGGGGCGATGGCGTCGGAAAGGTCGGCCTCGTCGGTGGACCGCGCAGCGATGTCCGCGATGGTCACCAGCGGCCGGTCGATCTCGTGCTTGAAGTCGGCGATGACCACCGGCGTCGCCGCCAGCTCCATGATCGCCTCCAGTTCGCCCTTCGGCAGGCGGAACGACACCGGCTGCGGCGTGGCCCCCAGCTTCCAGATCGCATAGCAGGCCTCGACGAAGCCGATCCCGTTGGCTAGGCCCAGGGTCACTAGGTCCCCCGGCTTGACGCCCAGCGCCTGCAGGCCGCGCGCCAGGCGGTTGGTGCGCCGGTGCAGCTGGGCGTAGCTCAGCGTCGTCTCGCCGCTCGACACCGCCGGGGCGTTGGGCTGGAAGCGGGCATGCTGCGCGAGCTTCGCGCCCAGGGAAATCATCTCATCGGCCATGGCGTCGTCCCAATGTCGGCAGTGTCGGCGGGGCTCGGTCGCCCTGTCGTGTGAAATCGCTCACCCGCCCTATGTTGGGCGCTGGGCCAGCATCCCCATCTGATGTGGCGGCCGCAAGGCTCTTGGAGGACGGCGGGCATGATGGACGGCAATGTGGCGGCGGAGTTCCAGGAGCGCCAGAAGGGCGCCCTGCCCGGCGAACTGGGCATCCAATGGCAGGAGGTCGCCAAGGGGCGCGCCGCCGGCCGCTTCACCGTCGAGGCCAAGCACATGGCGCCCAACGGCTTCTTGCACGCCGCCTCGGTGGTCGCCCTGGTCGATTCAGCCTGCGGCTACGCCTGCGTCGCCAGCCTGCCGGAAGGCGCGACTGGCTTCACCACCATCGAGCTCAAGGCCAACTACCTGGGCACGGCCAAGGTCGGCGAGACGGTGACCTGCACCGCGCGTCTGGTCCACGGCGGCCGCATGACCCAGGTCTGGGACGCCGAGGCGCTCAACGCCACCACCGGCAAGCCCATGGCGCTGTTCCGCTGCACCCAGATGGTGCTCTGGCCGCGTTGACGGATCGGCCTTCGCCGATCCTGGGGGCCGCATTCAAGCGCCACTCTTGCGCGGGCGGGGTCGGATGAGTAGGTTCCGCCCCTCGCTCAGCGGACCCCCTTTTCAGCGGGGCCCGAACCCGGCTCTGGAGAGGTGGCTGAGTGGTCGAAAGCACCGCACTCGAAATGCGGCGTACCTGGAAGGGTACCGTGGGTTCGAATCCCACCCTCTCCGCCACCTCTGTTGAGATAATTGTATTATTTCAACTAGATGACGCCTATTCTCGAAATTCCATCCTAAATTTCGTCCTCAAAAGACCAGACTACGCCCGTGATGGCAGAATTCTCGTGTCCCGTGTTTTGCAGCGAGCTGGTCGGGTTGTCACCCGAACCAAGGGCGTAGATAAAAGAAGGGTCTCTTTGGATCATTGGCCCTAGCGAAATCCCAAAGCATACCCTTCGCTTTTGCCGAGGGAGGCGTCATTCCACCGCCCTGGCCAAACGCTCCCGCTGAAAACGCCCCCGAAAACAAGGGGTCCGACGCTGAGCCGATCGCGCTCGTGACATGAAGCGTCACGCCCTCGATCCACCACTGCCCGGAGTACGTCTTACCTCGATAGTTGATCTCAATGGGGCGAGGTTCGGTCATGTCGTACCCCTCCGGTGCCGGGCCACCTAGCGCGGCGCTGATCTGATCGAGCAAACTGAGGTGCTAAGGACGTACTTAGTCACGGTGTCAGCAGCGCAGCATGGTGTACGCGCCGTAAGTCCCGGCTCGCCGACGTCCGCGCAAGAGCCCGCCAACTGCCCCCAGTCCAAGAATTAGCAGTGTCCAAATGGAGGGTTCCGGGACGACAGCCTGCGTGTGTCAGGCGACATGGAAAACTGACCCCCGGCGACAGGGAAAACTGACCCCCTGAAGACAGCAGGAGGGGTCATGACGACAGCGAGATCAGGGTCAGATTCTCCGCAGCGGGATGCGCTGTGGAGAGACGAGATGCGGACGCCGGATGACGTCGCGGCAATGTTGCGTCTGTGGGCGCTGGGCTGGGGCACGAAGCGGATCGCCGCGGAGCTGGGCTGCAGCCGCAACACGGTGAAGCGCTACATCGAGACGGGCGGCTGGGCGGCCTATCAGAAGCCGCGCCGGACCCGGGTCCTGGACGGGCTCGAGGACTGGCTGACCGAGCGCTTCTGGCGCCATCGCGGCAACTGCGATGTGGTCCGCCAGGATCTGACCCGCGAGCATGGCTTGAGCGTCAGCTTGCGGACGGTGGAGCGGGCGGTGGCGCCGCTGCGCCAGACACTGCGGGCGCAAGCGCGCGCGACCGTGCGCTTCGAGACACCGCCGGGCCGACAGCTGCAAATCGACTTCGGTGAGACGCGGATGGAGATCGGCGGCGCCAGGGTGAAGGCCTACTTCTTTGTGGCCACGCTGGGTTACTCGCGCCGGTGTTACGTCCAGGCGTTCCGCCATGAGCGCCAGTCTGCATGGTTTGACGGCCTCGAAGGCGCCTTTGCGCACTTTGGCGGAACGACGCAGGAGGTGCTGCTCGATAACGCCCGCGCGCTGGTCGAGCACCACAACTCGGAGACGCGCGAGGTGCGCTTCAACGCGCGGCTGCTGGCCTTTGCGCAGTACTGGAGCTTCAGGCCGCGGGCCTGCGCGCCATTTCGGGCGCAGACCAAGGGCAAGGACGAGCGCGGCGTCGGCTACGTGAAGCGCAACGCCATCGCCGGCCACAGCTTCGCCAGCTGGGCGGCGCTGGAGGCGCATCTGGCCTGGTGGATGCGCGAGATCGCTGACATCCGCGAGCACGGCACGACGGGCGAGGCGCCGCTCGAGCGCTTCCGGCGTGATGAGGCGGAGGCCCTGCGCCCGATCGACGGCCGACCGCCCTTCCGCCAGATCCGGGATCTCAGCCGGCGGGTCCAGTCCGACTGCTGCGTCGAGGTCGACACCAACGCCTACAGCGTGCCGTGGCGGCTGATCGGCGAGGCCGTGCGCGTGGTGGTCGCCGGCGGGCGGGTCAGCATCGAGCACGCTGGCCATCAGATCGCCGTCCACCCGGAGAGCGCCGGGCGGCGTCAGCGGCTGGTCGAGCCGGCCCACTTCGCCGGCGTCTCGTCCCTCTCGCCGAGGCCGTCGTCAGCCGCCCCGCCCAATGAGCCGCCGGCCGCCGCGCTTCTGCGTCCGCTGCTGGAGTACGAGCAGCTGGTCGGAGGAGGCTGGTGATGGTCGACCACGACGCCCTCATCGACATGCTGACCCGGCTCAAGCTGACCGCGATCCGCGACCAGCTCGACAGCCTGCTGGACGAGGCGGCTAGGCGCGAGCTGACGCTGCGCGAGGCCGTCGCCTTCCTCTGTGAGCGCGAGGTGGCCCGCAAAAACGAGCGGCGGATCGAGATGGCCAGCAAGATCGCCCACTTCCCCACGGTGCGTGATCTCAGCGGCTTCGACTTCTCCGCCCAGCCGTCGCTGGATCCTGGTCAAATCCGAGATCTGGCCGTCTGCCGCTGGGTGGCTCATGGCGAGGCTCTGCTGCTGCTCGGACCTCCCGGCGTCGGCAAGACGCACCTGGCCATAGCCCTCGGCCGCGAAGCGATCCGTGAGGGCTACTCGGTGCTCTTCGTGACTGCGCCCGCCCTGGTCGCGGCGCTCGCCAAGGCCCACGCCGAAGGCCGCCTCGAGGAGCGCCTCGGCTTCTACGCCAAGCCCAAGCTGCTGATCATCGACGAGCTCGGTTATCTGCCCTTCGAGACCAACGCTGCCCACCTCTTCTTCCAGCTCGTCTCCCGGCGCTACGAGCGAGGCAGCCTGCTGATCACCTCAAACCGCTCGGTGGGTGAGTGGGGCACCGTCTTCGGCGATCCCGTCGTCGCCACCGCCATCCTCGACCGCCT